>PMCR01000341.1:0-153 GCA_003155465.1 Myxococcales bacterium
TCCGCCACTCCGGCGTGTGGAGCGATGAGGAGGCAATATTTTGCCCGCCAGCGCTGTGAAGTCAACCTACGAGCCGATGAGCGGCGCGCTGGCCGGGCTTCCGCGCCCGATCAGATCAAGCAAGCGCTTGACCATCTGATCGAAGGTGGCCCG
>PMCR01000341.1:184-11510 GCA_003155465.1 Myxococcales bacterium
TCGCCGTAGCAGCCGCAGCACAGGACGAAGCGCGCCCCTTCCCACGCCAGCAGCAAGTCCGCCACTTCGGCCACCAGATCGGGATAGGCGATGCTGCCCATGTTGACCGCAACCAGATCGCCCCACACCTGCGCCGACCGGAGCGCGCGGTCCAGGGCCGCAAAATGCTCGCGCGGCACCTTGGGCTGGGAAATCAGCGAGAGCAGGTGAAAATCCACCAGCGGGAAAAGGAACAAGTAGGCGACGCGTTCGGCGTGGGTGGCCTCGCGGCCCAGATCGCGCGTCTCGGCCCGCAGGGCGTAGAACAGCGCCGTGGCAAGAGGCGTGTCGACCCGCGCGTTGAGGGCTCGCAGGTACTCGACCAGAATGGTCGAGGTGGCGCCCAACTCAGGCCGAATATCGCGCCAGGGCACCTGGGCGCTCTCCTCGCGTGCCGGGTGATGGTCGATGACGACGTCCACCGGTCGGCCGGGCGGCAGCGAGTTGTTGCCGGTTCCCGGCTGGCTATCGACGATGGCCAGGGCGTCGTAGGCGGCTGGATCCAATGCCTCGCCTGCGACCAGCGGGATCCCGAGGCTGTCCACCATGGCGCGGTTTTCTGCGCGACCAACGATACCACCCAACACCATTGTGGCCTTGATCGGTAGGGCATGCTCCACCACCCGCTTGAGCCCGAAGGCCGCTGCCAGTGCATCGGGATCCGGGTTGTCGTGCATGTACACAAGCAAGTTGCGCCGCCCGCGCAAACGCGCCAACGCAGGCTGGAGGTCGTAGTCAACAACGTCCAGTTCGGGAGGAACTTGCACGGGGGCGTCGGCGCGCGCGTCGTTCGCCACAGCACTAGCAGCAGCATCCGATAACTTCTTATCCAAGCCCGGCATCGTGGTTTGCCCTAGGGCGCGGGGCGGATGCGCAGGTTGTCTAAGTGAACATCCGCCTCCCAGTCGTTGACCGCGAAGAACTCGTGACCCGGACCGGAGAGAGGCGAAGGATCGGTCCACGCCAGGAAAGGCACGCCGTCCAGCTTCCAGTCGATGAGTCCGCCTTGACGGGTGATGGTGAAATGGTAGGTGCGTCCCAACTCGACTGGCGGGGGCTGTCCGGGATCCCGCGCCTTCGCGGCCTTGACGGCTTCGTCGTGTTCGCCCAACCGGCCGATGATGCTGTTGCTGTTGTTCCACCCACCCAGAACGATCAGATAGCTGGTGGGGTCATAGCGTCCCTTGTCGGGGTCGAACGACTCGCCATCGCCGTAAAGTTCGACCTTGATGTCGCCGGCCCGGCTTTTCGACATTGCGTCGAATTCGATGACCACATCGCGGGGCAGCTTGCGTCGCAACCACAGGGGATGATTGTAGGCACGCGTCACATTGAGCCTGCCCACCGTGATGCGGTATGTGCCGCCGCTGGTGTCTAGCCAGTCCGGGCCCGGCTCGACCCGTTCGAAGTCGTCGGCAAAAGGCGATGCTATCGCAGGCACCCTGACCTTGCATCCAAGGAAGGCCAGGGTGGCGATGACGAAAAGCGAGGCTGCGACCAACTTGTGCTGCACGTTGGCTATGGGAGGAACCTACCGGGTTGCTGGCCGGTGCGCAACATCGTGAAGATGGGGACCATAACATGTGACATTATATGTGACAAATCAAAGTGTTAGTTGAGATCATTCAAGTACTTCCTAGCTTTTCGTAGAGCAGCCCCCAGCGNNCAGCGGATGCCGCGATCGCTGACCAGAACCTCCGTTGCGCCGACTCGGCGTACGACTTCTGAAAGGATGAGCGCGCCGCAAAAGATCACGTCGGCGCGCCGCGGGTCGAGACCGTCCATGGCTTCGCGTTCTCTCTGGGTGGACGGACGCAGTCGATCGACCTGTTCTTCCAGCGCCGGCAGCGTCAAGCGATAGCCGTGAACCAGAGCCGGATCGTAGCTTCGCAGACTCTGCGCCATGGCGGCCAGGGTCGTGGCTGTCCCGGCAACCCCCACCAGGCATGGCCGGTCTGCCTCGCAGGGGAAGGGCGTTTGGGCCAACTGGCTCTCGATCTCGGCGCGCACAGTCTCGACTTCATGGTCAAGCGCCGGATCGTGATGAATGTGGCGTTCCGTCAGACGTACAGACCCAAGCGGTAGGCTGCGGCAGAGATCGACCGCACCCCGGCGAGCAACGACAAGCTCGGTGGACCCGCCCCCGATATCGACGACTATCATGGTCTGGGCGGCGGCCTCGGGAAACGAATGCCTCGCGGCCAGGAAGGTCAGCGCGGCTTCGCGCTCGCCGTCGATGACCTCAACCGGTGTGTCCAGCAGGGCCGCGGCACGACAAAGGAAGTCAGCCGAATTGGGCGCCCGGCGCAGGGCCTCGGTGCCGATGGCGAAGATGGGCGCCTCGTGCACGCGTGCCAGTACCGCGTAGCCGGAGAGCGCGGCCAGGGTGCGGTCGATTCCCTCCTGGCCCAGCCCAACACGCGTGGGGAGCCCGCCCGCTTCGTCGGCGGCGTACCGTCGCGGGAGGGGGTGGGAACCCTTTGAGGGTTCCCAGGTCAGACCGATGCCGCGGCCCAGCCGCGTGATTTCGGCACGGTTTTCCAGCACGGAGATCGTTTCGCCGCTCGCTTCGGCGACCAACAGCAGGGTGGTGTTGGTTCCGATGTCGATGGTAGCGATGCGGTTCATGGGTTGGCCCGGGACCGCCCTAGCGGCTCTGGGCTGGCGGCGGACCAAACGACGGGCTGCGGGCGCCGCCCTTCCAGATCTGGAATTCCACCTTGGTCTGCGGATTCATGGCATATAGGCCTCCCCGGCTGGAGGCGTAGACTATGAGGCGGCAGTCCGGCGACCAGGTTGGATCCTCGTTCGAGCCCTGGTTTTGCGTCATGCGTTCGATCTTCCCGGTGCGCAGGTCGTAGGTGAAGATGTCGAACACCAGGCGCTCGTCACGGCCGGTAAAGGCGATGATCGGCGTGTCGGCGCGCGGGCAGAAGCGCGGGGTCTGGTTGTAGGTGCCCTGGAAGGTCAGGCGGCGTGCGCCGCCCCCCGAGGATGGCATGATGAACAGTTGCGGCGTGCCCTGGCGGTCAGAAACGAAAGCGATCTTGGAACCGTCCGGTGACACGCTGGCTGAAAGGTCGATGGAGGGTGAGTTGGTGAGCCGTGCCTGTATGGAGCCGTCGGCCCCGATCTTGTATAGCTCGGCGTTACCCTCGAAAGAGAGGGTCGCGACCAGTGAGCCGCCGCCGGGGAACCAGGCCGCGCCGGTATTGAGCCCGGAACGCTTCGAGATGCGGTTCGCGCGGCCGCCGCCGGCCGAGACGATCCACAGATCGTCGCCGCCGAGCAAGAACGATGTGAACGCGATCTGGCCTCCGCTGGGTGAGAAGGCGGGCAGCATGCAGGGGGAGTTCATATGGGTCACGACTGACAGTTCGGCGCCATCCATGCCGACGGTGGCGATTTCGCCCTTCTTGCCGGTCATCGCGAATGCAATGCGGGCCCCGAACACGCCGCGTTGGCCGGTGAACTGGGCGATGACGTCGTTGGCCCACGCGTGTACCAGCGCGCGCAACTCGGTCCCCCGGTAAGTCTTGTTGAGCACGGGCGACTCGCCGCGGCCCACCTGGTAGAGGCGGCCTTCCAGCGCCAGGCCGTTTACTTGGTGGGTGATGCCCATCTTGGCCACGCCCTGCGCTCCGACCTCGGACCAGAGCGCCGAGGAGAACCCCATGCCTTCCCTCTGCAGGGTGTCGGGGAAGGACACCGGGTCGAGCACGCGAAACAGGCCAGAGATGGTCAGATCGCGCTGCTCGATCTCGGAGGCAGACTTGGCGAGGTTCCGCTCGCCCGTCGCCTCGGGCAACGCCAGGCGAAAGAGGTCACGGTTGGGATCGCTGATNNTGCGCGGCAGCTCGTCGGTTTCGCCTTGGCTGCCCTCTGCCGGCTGCGCGCGAACCGGGAGTGCGGTGGCGAGAATCAGCGCTGCGGCGACAAACCCGAGGCGGGTGAAGGGGTGCTTGGTCATGTTGTTCCTTAGCGGGTCAGATCCTTGCCGTCGAAAACTATGAGAGCGCCGCGCTTGAATCGCGCCGCCAGTCCGGCCGGGGGAGGCGGGACCCGGCCGGTCGCCGTCACTGCCTGCACGCACGAATCGTCGAAGTACTGGTTGCCCGACGGCTTGAGCACGCGCGGGTTGCCAAGCCGGCCGTCGGCAGATATCGAGACCCGCACCTCGGCAGAAAGCGTCGCCATCTCGCTGTCAGCGACCAACCCGGTGGGCGTGGTCCAGTGTTTGTGGATGGCCTCGTTGATGGCCGTGGCGTACTCGTCGCCGCTCACTGCCTGGTTGGATGTGCCTTCGGCTGACCCGGTGAGCGAGCCTTCGGCGGCTTCCTCGGCCGTGGCCGACTGGGCCAGCGCCTTGGCGCGGTTGAGGGCGCGGCGCAGATCCTTGGAGATGTTCGTGTCTTCGGCCTTGGGCGCTTCTTTTGGTGCTGCTGCGGCGTTGGGATCTTCGCTGAGCTTGATGGCGTCCGGCGCCTTGGGCTTGGGCGGTTGCACGATGCGCGGCAACCAGAACTTCTCCCGAGGCGTGCCCAGCGCCACCAGCCTGGTGATGATCATGTCGCGCGGGGCCTCGGGACGTGGCGGGCTCTTGAGTTGGCCGTAGTAGACCAGGCCGACCAGCGAAGCATGGATCAGCAACGTGGCCGCAATTCCCCCCAGGAAGCTGCCGCGGCCGAGCGGCCGGATGCGTGAGTAGGCGGATGCTGGCATGCTATTCGAGTGGATCGGTGATGAGCCCCATCTTGTCCCCGCCGGCGAGCTTGATGGCGGCCATGACCTTGACCACGTCGCCGTAGGACAGGGACTTGTCCGCGTGCAGGTAGACTTCGCGGTCGGACTGCAGCTTGGCGTTGGCGCGCAGCTTGTCCTCCACCTCGGCAAACGGGATCTCCATGCGTCCGATGTACACGCGCCTTTCCTTGGTCATGGTGACGATCAGCTTGCCTGAATCATCGGGAATGGTCTGCGCCTTGGCATCCGGAAGCTGCACATCCACCCCGGTCTGCAGCATAGGCGCGGTGACCATGAAGACGATGAGCAAGACCAGCATCACATCCACCAGCGGCGTGACGTTGATGTCTGACAAGGTCCCGGTTTCGCGCCCGCCGCCCATGCTCATGGCCATGACTAGAAGAACCTCCTCCGGATGATGTTGAGGAAGTCGTTGGTGAAGGTTTCCATCTCCGCGCTGATGACCCGAATTCGGCGCGACAGGTAGTTGTAACCCATGACCGCCGGGATGGCGGCCACCAGGCCGATGGCGGTGGCGACCAGGGCCTCGGCGATGCCGGGCGCCACGGTGGCCAGGTTGGCCGCGCCCTTGGCTCCGATGTTGCGGAACGAATTCATGATGCCCCACACGGTACCGAACAGACCGATGAAGGGCGCGGAACTGGCAGTGGTGGCCAGGAAGGGGACCTTGTTCTCCATCTCGGTGACCGCCATGGTGCGCGCCCGGGCCAGAGAGCGTTCGATGCTCTCGATATCGCCAATATGCGTCTCAGGCGCAGAGGCGTCGCCGCCTGCCTCGGTGCGCCGTTTGCGCAGCTTGGCCAGCTCCACAAAGCCCGCGCGGAATACCTCGCTGACCGGTGAAGGTGGGTCGTTCTCGGTTGCCTTCCAGACGTCGTCCAGGCGCTGCGTGCGCCAGAACAACTCGACGAAGTTGACCGATCGCTTGTAGGCGCGCGCCAGGTACATCCACTTGGTGCCGATGACGAACCATGACACGACCGACATAAGCGCGAGCAGGACCAGCGTGCCCTTGGCCACGCTGGACGCGTGCAGAATGAGCGAGACGATGTCTAGCTTGTCTTCGGCGCCGCCTGCCTGCAGCAGTAGATGGATCATCGGAAGAAACTCCTTTCCGGCCTTGTTCTGGGACGGAACTTTGCTGTTATAAACCTACCTTGGGTTCCATGGCTCGAATTGAAAATTTGCTCCTCGCCCTGGCAGCCACGGGATGCGTTTCCATAGATGGGGGCGCGGTCGAGGCGAGTTGGGACGTGCACGCCCAGGGCCGTGGCATCGCCGATTGTAGCTGTACCTGCCCCGAGATTGCCAAGGTTCGCTTCAGCGTGGTGCCAAAGGCTGGGGGCGCGGATCTGTGCGCGGGTCGAGCGGCATGTCAGTTCCCATGTCGGGCCAAGCATGGGGCAACGCCCTTTGACATTCCACCCGGCGACTACGCGTTGGCCCTGGTGCCGTTGGGTGCAGACGGTCAAGACCTGACCGGCGCAGTGCCCCAGGCAGAAGGCGGCACCTGTTCGGCACAGAGCGGCGTGGCACCGATTCTGCGGACTGTAGGGAAAGGACAGCTCATACAACTGAACGCGGTTGTCATCGAGGCAGACTGCGCGCCAGTTTGTGGGGGCTCTGACAGCACCAAGGTCTGCACAAAGCAGTAGCGCATGTCAGTATCCCGCGCGGTCGCCGGCCCGTGCTAGCCTAGTCACCTCGATGGCGTTCTCGAATTCCACGTACCAGATGCCTCCTTGGCTGAGGCCGGCGGCGCAGCGTTTGTCGCCCACCATACGGACGCTCGTGGTGGTGATGGTGGTGCCGTGGCTGCTCTATGTGCTGGTTGCGCCGGCGCGGGGCCTGGTGGATGACTACCTGGCTTTGGGACCGGGTGTCATGAGGGGCCAGGTCTGGCAGATCGTCACGGCGATGTTCGTGGATCGTAATCCGTTGGCGTTTCTGAACCTCGTGGGTCTGTGGTTCGTAGGTGCGGCCATCGAACGTACCCTGGGCCGCCGGCGTTTTCTTATCGTCTTCTTCGTGCCCGGCTTGGCGGCCAATCTCGTGGTCGCGCTGCTGTCGGCCTGGCGGGGCCGATGGGCGCTGTATTCAGGATGCGGGGACTCGGTGCTGGGACTGTTCGTCGGACTAGCGGTTCTCTATGGCCCGGCCCAGGTGCGCGTGATCGGGACCTTGGCCATGCCGGCGCGTGCCCTGGCAGCGATCTTTGTGGGTCTGGCGCTCATCGGCGCCGCCGCCTATGGCGCCTGGCCCGCCATGTTCGGAACCATGGTGGCGGTGTGCCTGGCCTACCGTCTCTGCGGCGGCCGCGGCCGTGACCTGCGCGAGTTGGCGTCCTGGTTGCAGCGCAAGATCGGGCAGCGCCGTTGGCGGGTCATGGACGGGGGCAGGGCGGGCAGGGGGCCGAGCCGCTTCAACTAGCCCTTGAAGGGGGCCGACTCCGAATCCAGCCGGGTTTGCATCCGACCGCCTTGCCTCGTAGAACACCCGCCACGGGGGAGCCATTCGGCTGAGAGGCGTCGTTTCTGACGCGACCCCTTGAACCTGATCCGGGTAATTCCGGCGTAGGAAGGAGACATCTTGAGCAGCAACGCGAGCGAGCGTGGGCTTTCACCTGTGGCAGAAGATCTGCCGTCGTCGCACAAGGTGTACATCGAGGCAGACGGCTTGGCTGTGCCAATGCGCGAGATTTCGCTTTCGGGCGGGCAGGCGCCAGTGCGCATCTACGACACTACCGGGCCGCAGGGCCACGAGCCGCGGCAGGGTCTGCCCAAGCTGCGCGCGCCGTGGGCCGCCCGCCGCATCAGCCGCGGCGATCAGAATTTTTCCCAGATGCACTGCGCCCGCAACGGTGAGATCACCGAAGAGATGCGCTTCGTGGCCCTGCGGGAGGACCTGGCGCCCGCCTTTGTGCGCGACGAGGTCGCCGCCGGACGCGCCATCATCCCAGCCAACATCCGCCACCCTGAACTGGAGCCGATGGCCATCGGCCGCAACTTTCTGGTGAAGATCAACGCCAACATCGGCAACTCTGCCTTGTCCTCATCAGTCGAGGAAGAAGTGGACAAGCTGCAGTGGGCGACGCGCTGGGGTGCGGACGCGGTGATGGATCTGTCCACCGGTCCCAACATCCATGAGACGCGAGAGCGGATCATCCGCAACGCGGCGGTGCCCATTGGCACCGTGCCCATCTACCAGTGCCTGGAAAAGGCGGGAGGCAAGATCGAGGACCTGTCCATCGAAGCGTTTCTCGACACCATCATCGAGCAAGCCGAGCAGGGCGTCGACTACTTCACCATCCACGCCGGGCTGCTGCTGCGGCACGTGCCGCTGACCGCGCGGCGGGTGGCTGGAATCGTGTCACGCGGCGGCTCGATGATGGCCAAGTGGTGTCTTTGCCATCATCAAGAGAATTTCCTTTACACACATTTCGAGCGGATCTGCGAAGTGGCCAAGAAGTACGACATCGCGTTCTCACTCGGGGACGGACTGCGGCCGGGCTGTTTGGCCGACGCCAACGACGACGCGCAGTTTTCAGAGCTGGAAACCCTGGGAGCACTGACCAAGATCGCGTGGCAGCACGACGTGCAAGTGATGATCGAGGGTCCGGGTCATGTGCCGGTCCATCGAATCAAGGAGAACATGGAGCGGCAGNNACCACATCACGTCGGCCATCGGCGCGACCCTGATCGGCTGGTATGGCACCGCCATGCTGTGCTACGTGACACCCAAGGAACACCTGGGGCTGCCCAACCGCGACGACGTGAAGGCCGGAGTGATCGCGTACAAGATCGCGGCCCACGCCGCCGATCTGGCCAAGGGTCATCCGGGCGCCCGCGCCCGCGATGACGCCATGGCCAGGGCGCGCTTCGATTTTCGCTGGTCCGACCAGTTTGCCTTGGCGCTCGACCCGCCCACCGCGCGCGCCTTTCACGACGAGACCCTGCCCACCGAGGACGCCAAGCAGGCGCACTTCTGTTCCATGTGCGGCCCGGCCTTCTGTGCGATGCGGATCGCCCAGGACGTGCGCGAGCAGGCTAGCTGTGTGCCGCAGCTCGATTGCCCACTGAAGTCAGCCGCTCCCTGACACCGTCGTGAGGGCGCCGGGACAGTTCGGAACCAGGGGACAGTGATCGCAGTCGGGCCGGCGGGCGAAGCAGCAGCGGCGGCCGTGCCAGATCATCTGGTGGGCAAACTGGATCCACCATTCGCGCGGGATCACCGCCATCAGATCCGCCTCGATCTTTTCCGGCGTGGACGATCGCGTGAGCGCCAGGCGCTGGGCCAAGCGCTGGACATGCGTGTCCACCACGATGCCCTCGGCCAGGCCGAACGCCGTGCCCAGTACCACATTGGCGGTCTTGCGCGCGACGCCCGGCAGCTCGCACAGCTCCGCCATGGTGCGCGGTACCTGGCCGTCGTGACGTTCGACGATGGCGCGCGATGCCCCGAGCAGGCTCTTGGTCTTGTTGCGGAAGAAGCCGGTGGAGTGAATGAGTTCTTCCAGAACCGGCGCAGGCGCCATGGCCATGGCTGCGGGCGTGGGGAACTGCGCGAAAAGGAGCGGGGTGACCTGGTTCACGCGCTCGTCGGTGCATTGGGCCGACAGGATGGTTGCGCACAGGAGTTGGAAGGGGTTGTCCCGCTGCAGCTCGCAATCAGCGTCGGGATACAGGCGGTCCAGGCCGCGCAGAATCGCCGTCACCCGCTTGCGTTCGGGCGGCCAAGCGCTGCGCGGGGCGCTGGGAGTCTTGGATCGGGCCATGAAGGATTTCTAGCCTACTTTCGCTGGACAGGCTCTAATCCCCCCGCCATGGATGAGACGCCCGAGGAACTCGAGCAGATCCGCCGCGAGGCCGCGGAGATTGATCCCTACCGGTACCGCCGGCACAGGCGATGGCTGATCACCTTCCTGATCTTCGCGGCCGGGGCAGGCGTGTGCTGGCTGGCCATCACGATGGCCTCGGCCGGCCGCAATCCCTGCGAGCGCGTGCGCGATCACTTCTGCCACCACGCCGCGGATCCGGCCAAGTGCGCCAGCTATGAAAGCATCCTGCGCGAGTCCGAGCAGGATCAAAGTCCGTCCATGCGCAGCATGATCCGGGATCAGTGCTTGACCAAAATCAACCGCCTCAAGGAAGAGGACGGCATCACCGTCCGCTGATTTCGCCGATCACACGGAGAACGAGCTGCCGCAGCCGCAAGTAGACTTGACGTTCGGGTTGCTGAACTTGAACCCCGAGCCCTGCAGGCTCTCCAAGTAGTCAACCTCGGTGCCCATCAGATACATCAGGCTCATCTGGTCGCACAGCATCTTCACGCCGTTGGACTCGAAGGCCTGGTCGATGTCCTGTGGCTGGTCAAAATAGAGGTCGTAGGCGAACCCGGAGCAGCCACCCCCGAGCACCTTGAGCCGCAGCGCATAGCCATCCTGGATCTTTTCCTCGACGCGGATCTCTTTGACTTTTTCTGCGGCTCGCGCGGTCAGGGTGACGGGCGACGCCGGCGCTTCACCAGATGCTTCGGCGGTTTTGTCGGTTGCGGCAGGCATGGAAGAACTCCTCTCGGGGCCAATTTAGCCCTCTCATTTGATGCCGGCCACCCCGTCCGGGTTCGGTGTCAGGGTTCGGGTCAACCAGCATGGTTAGAACGGCTTGGTGGATTCGCCCTGCCAGCTGGGTGAGCGAATGCCGGTGATGTTCCACACCCGCAACGCCTCGGCCTTGCCCTTCACCCGAACCGGCGGCAGCGCAGTCGCGGACACCGTACTCCCGACCTTGCCATAGGTCCCCTCGGACACCAGCACCTCTCCCGGCTTGGCCAGGCTGCACAGGCGCGATGCGGTGTTCACGGGGTCGCCGATAGCCGTGTACTGGAGCGCGCGCGAGCTGCCGATGGCGCCGGTCACCACGGTGCCGGTGTTGATGCCGATGCCGATCTTGATCTGCTCCTGCCCTTCGGCCGCGCGGGTGCGGTTAAACTCGGACAGCACTTGCATCATGTCGAGCGCGCACTCGACCGCCTTCTTTTCCGCGTTGGGGATGGCCACCGGCGCCCCGAACAGGGCGATGATCTCGTCGCCCACGAACTTGTCCAGGGTTCCCTCGTGCTTGAAGACGACGTCCACCATCAGTTCGAAATACTCGTTGAGCATGCGCACGATTTCCGGCGGCTCACGCTTCTCGCTCATCGCGGTGAAGCCGCGGATGTCCGAGAACAACAGCGTAACTTCCGATAGAGCGCCGCCCTTTTCGAGCTGCAGCTTGCCGGACACCACCTGCTCGACCAGGTTGGGCGAGAGCAAGCGCTGGAATTGGGCGCGTGTCTTCGCCTCATGCTCGATCTTGCGCGCCAGCATCGAGTTGTGGATGGCGGCGGCGGCTTGGTTGCCGACGCCGGCGAAGATCTGCAGATCTTTCTCGCCGAAGGCGTTGGTCGCCACCATGGAATCCAGGTGCATGATGCCCAACAGCTCGTCGTGGTGGATCAGCGGCACGGTCATGGTGGAGCGAAT
>PMCR01000341.1:11536-13791 GCA_003155465.1 Myxococcales bacterium
AGATCGAACGCCTTCATGATGATCTTTTCGAGCAGAAGGTCGATGTCGACCTCAAGCCCGATGGACCGGCCCAGTTCATAGGCCAGGCGCAGCTTCTCGTAATCGCGGCGCAGGGTTTCGGGGTCGGTGATCTGGCGCTCGGGCAGGAATTCGGCTGCGCTCGCGGCTTGCAGCTTCTGGTGAATTAGCGCATCGGCAAGCGCGGCCTGTTGGATGCTGACCCGCTGCGCCGCCTGTGAGGCTTGGCTGGACTGCTCCTGGAAGATGAGCTGCGTCCCGCCTAGCACAATCTCATCGCCCTCGTCGAGGATGCGCTCACCGACGCGCTCGTTCTTGAAGAACGAACCGTTCAGGCTGCCCAGGTCGCGGTAGAGAAAATGGCCGTCAGGTTGGCGGATGACATGGGCGTGTTCCTTGGAAACGATGCGATCGAGGATCTGGATGATGTTGTGCGGATGGCGACCAATGGTGGTCATCGCGTCCAACTCGTATTCGCGCCGCGCGTTGCTTCCTTGAACGATCAGCTTTGCCATAGGCTGCCTTGAGGGCGACCGATTGTATCACGTCACCATTCGATGCGGGCAGCGTCGGTCACCACCCGCGGCGACAGATTGAATTCGATGGTCTTGTTGATGACCGGGAATGAGGCCGTGGCGACAAAGTGCGCCTCAATCGACACCTCTTCCTTGCTGCGGGCAAAAACGACTTCCAGCTTTGGGTCCTTGACGCCCTGCTTGCGCAAATTCTGAGGAACCGATTTCTTCAAATCCCCGATCATGGCCGAGGCAACGTTTTCGGGGCGCAGGTTGGCGCGATAGAGCATGGGGAGCGCATCCAGCAACACGCCTTTGGCACGCGAGGAAAGCGAGTAGACCGGCCAGGTGTAGACGATCAGGTATGCCGCGAGGCCGAGCAGCAGCAGCAGTCCAAAGGAAACCGTGTTGATCGACCGAGGCTTCTTGTACTTGGTCGCCATGGCATGTGCCCTATGCGGTTGAGGCGGGCTGTCGCAGGTTGCGAGCGAGCTGATTTCGCATGCAGAAGATGCCAAGCGTGGCCTGGACCGCAAGGGCCACCGCCTGGCTGCCCAGGCTGGCCGCCAGAATGGCGGCCTTGGCCGCGGCGGGTGTGGCGCCGGGTACGTAGCTGGTGAGAAAGAAGATCATCGCGGCTTGCGTGGTCCCCAGTCCCATGACGGCGATGGGCAGCACGCCGATGAAGTAGATGACGGGCAGGTACAGAATTGCCTGCGACACCGGCAACTGGACACCGAACGCGCGCAGCGATGTGTAAGTGAACACCATCAGGATGCCAATGTGGGGAATCCGCACCAGCAGGGCCCGAAGATGCCCGGACACGCCCGCGGCGAACAGCACATCGAAGATCGGGCGCGAAGTCAGCCAGCTTGGCCTGAGCAAGAGCAGGACGAAGTAGACCGCCAGCGCGGCGTACGCGCCGAACACGACTTTGCGCAGGGCAGGGGGCAGGTCCGGCGCTACCAGCATCCCTATGGAGGCAAAAACCAGCAGCAGGAGAATGTTTGTCCCCATGACCAGCAGCACGGCGGCGGTTCCGCGCAGCAGGGGGACCCCCCGTGACCGGTTCACGAAGTAGACGATAGCCCCTTGCCCCACCGAGTAGTTGACCAGGGCGAGAAGATAGGTCGCCCCGCGAACCACGAGGACTTCACGAAAGGAGAGCCGGGTCACGAACCAACCGAAGGTTTTCCAGANNATTCGGCCGAGCTTCTTTCGCATGTCTGGCAACTATTGCACGAATTTCTGGGGCTGGCGCGTACGTACGCGTCCCGTCTTGTGTATTTGACCCCGGGAAGCGACACTGGAACCAGGTTACCCATGACCGCCGTGGGCTCTCCCCCTGTTTTCCAAGCCGGTGCCTCTCCGGACGGCAGCCATCCGCCGCCGGTCGACCCGCTGCCGGTACCTTTCTACTTGCTGGTCGAGCCCATGGTGTCGGGCAAGAGGGTGCTTGACGTTGCCACCAGCGTGGGCGGACCTGGGCCCGAGTGTCTTCGACGCGCCGGGGCAGCNNGCCGAGATCCGGCGCGTGCTGCGGCCAGGTGGTCTTTGCGTGTTGCGCGTGGCTGCCGCGGCCTTTCGCGATGATGCCCAGGCAGGTGTGCGCACGGCCTGCACGGACCTCTTGCTGGGCTTCTTTGCGACGGTGGATATTGTCGAGGAGACGCAGTTCAGCGGCGTGTCTTTTCATGTGCCAGGCACGGACGATCTGGCGGT
>PMCR01000153.1 GCA_003155465.1 Myxococcales bacterium
ATCCGCTCGCTCAATGTGGCCATCCGGCAGATTCTCGACCTCTACGTGTGTCTGCGGCCGGTGCGCTACTTCGCGGGTGTGCCCTCGCCGGTCAAGCGCCCGGAAAAGGTGAACATGGTGATCTTCCGCGAAAACACCGAAGACATCTATACCGGCATCGAATTTGCGTACGGCACGGAAGATAACAAGAAATTCAAGCAAATCTTCAAAGAAGCCTTCCCCAAAGAATACGCCAAGATGCGTTTCCCCGATACGGCCGGCATTGGCATCAAGCCGGTCTCGATCCAGGGCACGGAACGTCTCGTCCGCGCCGCCATTCGATGGTCGCTGGCGAACAAGCGCAAGAGCGTGAATTTCGTCCATAAGGGCAATATCATGAAGTTCACCGAGGGCGCTTTCCGCGACTGGGGCTATGCCCTGGCCAGGCGCGAGTACGCCGGCCGCGTGATTGGATGGGACGACTGTGGCGGCAAGCCAGCCGCGGGCCAGGTTCTGCTGAAAGACTCCATTGCGGACATTACATTGCAGCAGGTCCTCACCCGTCCCGACGAATTCGACGTCATTGCGACCTTGAACCTGAATGGCGATTACCTTTCCGATGCCCTGGCTGCGCAGGTGGGCGGCATCGGCATCGCCCCCGGTGGCAACATCAACTACCTGACCGGCCACGCGATTTTCGAGGCCACACATGGCACTGCGCCGAAATACGCCAACCTCGACAAGGTGAACCCTGGATCGGTGATCCTCTCGGGAATCATGATGCTGGAACACCTGGGCTGGACCTCGGCCGGCGAGCGCATCGTGCGCGCCATGGAGAGGACCATTGCACAGAAGACCGTGACCTATGACTTCGCCCGCCTGACCGAGGGAGCAAAAGAGGTCTCGTGCTCCGACTTCGGCACGCGCATCATCGCGAACATGTGAAGGCGGCCCATGCCCCGTCCTTTGTGCTCTCCCCTCTCCCCCCTGTGTTCTCAGCGGCCCACCTATTGAATGCCTGAGCCCCTCACCAAGCTGCTGGCCTCTCTGCGCAAGTCCTGCAAGAGCGGCCTGTGGTCCAGCGGCGTGAACATGGTGCGCACCGGGGCCGTGGCGGTGGAGTCCCGCAACGACGAGGAGATCGTCCTCCGCGTGCGCAGCCCAGGCCGGGCCGTGGCGCCCACAGTGGTGTTGTATCCAGGCGAAAACGAGTGGGACTGCGACTGCCCTGGCCGGGTGCGTCCCTGCGAGCACCTGGCCGCAGCGGCGATTGCACTCGGCCAGGGCGAAGCGGCGACCGCGGGCGACGCGGAGGCGAAACCCTTGCCCAAGGCCGAGGAAACCTGGGCGCGCATCGTCTATCGCTTCTCACAGGTCTCCGGCGGGCTGCAACTGCGGCGCTTCGTGGTACGCGGCGACGGCAGCGAGACGCCCTTGCAGGGAACGCTGTCGGCTCTGCTTTCGCGGCCGGCCGAGGTCCGCAACCTGCAGGTCGAGCAATACGACCTGCAAGCGGATCGAATCCTGGAATCGGGCAGCCGCGGCACACTGCCGCCGCCCAAGCTGGACGCCCTGGTGCGCGTGCTGGTGGGCGCCCGTCTGGTTTTTCTCGACGGCCGCGAAGTGGCCATGTCCGAGGAGGAGATCCTGCCCAGCGCGCTGGTCGAGGATCGCGGCGACGAAGTGCTGGTCACCATCCATCGCGATCCGCGCATCACACAGGTGCCCAGCGCTGGTCTGGTGCTGGCCGGCGAAGCCCTCAGCCGCCACGGCGAGCTCGAGTTATGCGGCGCCTGGCTGCAAAACCTGCCCATCGTCCAGCGCTGCGCTCCCGGCCAACTGGCCGAGTTGGCGACCCGCGTGCTGCCCGATCTCTCGCGCCGCATGGCGGTCGAGGTGCGCAGCAAGCGCTTGCCCAAGATTGTGCGTGGGCTGGTTCCGCGCCTGCTGCTCGACATGAGCCAACTGGGCTCTTCGCTGGTTGTGCTGCCCAAGCTGGTCTACGGCAACCCGCCCTGCGTACGCATCGACGACGGTCGCATGGTCCATCTGTCCGGTCCCGTGCCCCTGCGCGACGAGCCGGCCGAGCGCCGCCTGGTGGCGAAGCTGCGCGCCGATCTTGATCTCATGCCGGGCAGGCGCTCGACCTTCGAGAGAGCGGACACTGCGCGCTTCGTGGACAAGGTCAAACGCTGGCACGGCGACCTGGCCGGCGATGGGGCGCGCCTGCTGGGTGCGCGCGTGCGTCTGGAACCCAACCTGCGCGTGCGTGACCTTCCCACCTCGGGGAACGGCGTTCCGCAGGCTGGGTTTGATTTCACCTTCACCGTGGTGGGCGAGACCGAGGCAGAGCAGCGCGCGCTCGGTCCTGGGCCGCATTCCGTCGACGCCGCCACGGTGATTCGCGCATGGGAAGATGGCCTGGGTCTGGTTCCTCTCCAAGGCGGCGGATTCGCACCCCTGCCGCAGGCCTGGCTCGACCAGCACGGCGAAGTCCTCGCGCGCCTGCTCGCTGCCCGCGCCGGCGATGGCCGTCTCGCCAACCACGCCCTGCTCGCACTGGCCGGCCTGTGCGACGACCTCGATCAGCCGCCACCGGCCGGGCTGGAGCGCCTGGCGCCCTTAGCCGAAAGTTTCGAACGCCTGCCCGAGGCCAAGCTGCCCGAGGATCTGCGTGCGACCTTGCGGCCCTACCAGAAGATCGCGGTCAACTGGCTGGCCTTTCTACGCAGCGTGGGTCTGGGCGGCATTCTCGCCGACGACATGGGCCTCGGGAAAACCGTCGAGGCTATGTGCCTGTTCGAAAAGAAATGTAATCGCGTGGACGAGAGCGAGCTTCGACTGCCCGAGTCCATCGCGGGAGGGAATGGGAACCCTCCCAGGGCTCCCATGACACTGGTCATTTGTCCGACCAGCGTGCTGCCCAACTGGCAGGCCGAGCTGACCCGCTTCCGCCCCTCGCTGCGGGTCAGCGTGTACCACGGCCCGGCTCGCAAGCTCGATGAGAACGCCGACGTCACCCTCACGACCTACGCCATCTTGCGCCTCGACAGCGCCGATCTGTCCGCCCGCCGCTTCGACCTGGTGGTACTCGACGAGGCTCAGGCCATCAAGAATCCCGACAGCCAAGTGGCCCGCGCTGCCTACGCGCTTTCCGCCGAGTTCCGTCTCGCCATGACCGGCACGCCTATCGAGAACCGCCTTGATGAGCTGTGGAGCCTCATGCACTTTGCCAACCGCGGCTTGCTGGGCGGCCGGCGCGAATTCGACGCCGAGTTTGCCCGTCCAGTGGCCGATGGCATGGCCGGCGCAGCCGCGAATCTGCGCCAGCGCATCCGTCCCTTTGTCATGCGCCGGCGCAAGGCCGAGGTGGCACCCGAGTTGCCCCCGCGCACTGAGGCCACGCTCAAGGTCGTGCTCGACGAGCGCGAGCGCGCGGTCTACGACGCCGTCCGCGCCGCGACCCAGGCGGAACTGGTCGCCTCGCTGAGCGGGACTGACGAAAAGGGGTTCAGCGTAATGAAGGCCCTGGAGGCGCTGCTGCGCTTGCGCCAGGCCGCCTGTCACCGCGGCCTCTTGCCCGGGCAGAAGGCGGACACCTCGGCCAAGGTCGAAGCACTGCTCGAGTCGCTGGAAACCGCGGCAGCCGATGGCCACAAGGCGCTTGTCTTCTCTCAGTGGACCTCGCTGCTCGACCTCATCGAGCCCGCGCTGAACAACGCCGGCATCCCGTACACTCGCCTCGACGGCTCGACCCGGGACCGGGGCGAGGTGGTGCAACGCTTTCAATCCGAGGACGGCCCGCCGGTCATGCTGATTTCGCTCAAGGCCGGCGGCACGGGCCTGAACCTCACCGCCGCTGACCACGTCTTCCTGTGCGACCCCTGGTGGAATCCTGCCGTGGAAGACCAAGCCGCCGACCGAGCCCACCGCATCGGCCAGGATCGTCCGGTGACCATCTACCGGCTGATTGCCGCCGACACCGTCGAGGAACGCATCCTGGACTTGCAGGAGAAGAAACGCGCGCTGGGCGAAGCCGCGCTAGGTGACGGCGGCGCGGCAGGTTCGTTGACTAGAGAAGACTTGCTGGCGTTGCTGGCGTAGGGGCCGGCGTGATGCAGCCTGAAGGGAAACCTGGCTTTCATCGGAGATCCAGAAACTCGGTGTAGCCTTTCCTGGCCAGGCGGGTGATTGTCGTCTCCGCCACTTTTCTCACCTCGTTGTCGTGCAAGACCGGAACTTATCGCAAACAGTGGCGCTCTAGCGCCTCCCTGCGGCTCATGCGTTTTCCGTTCCCCGCCGCGGTGAGTTTGGAAAGGCTCACGAAAGGCCGTGGTTCCGGCTGGGACGAACCAACCGTGACCACGGCCTTCACACGCAACTTGCGACGAGTCTACTTGACGAAGAGGCTGGGCTTGGGCGGAGCATCCATGTTCGGGCTAATGCGGAACCCGGGGTGCGGCGGCTGGTTGTAGCTTGACTGCT
>PMCR01000297.1 GCA_003155465.1 Myxococcales bacterium
CGCGTGCCGGGAACCGGGGCAAATTCGAAGGTGGTGATGACCGGCCCCATCTGAATCGCGGTCACGTTGCCGCGGACGCCATAGTTGCCCATGGCCTGCTCCAGACGGGCCGCCATTGCCTTCAAGGTTTTCTCGTCGATGGCGCCGCCCTCGGGTGCGCTGTATTCCAGAAGCTCGGTGCCGGGAAGCTGAAAAGCCCCGTCGGAGAGACGCACGTAGCCGAGACCATCCCCAACCTCGGAACCACTTTGGCAGGCCAGCTGCTCGCCGGTTTCCTTGCGAATCACTGGTTGCACGATTATCGGTCCCGCCCCGATGCCTTCGTCGAAGGACTCCGGGGTCTTCTCGGTTACGCCTTCTTCCAGCATGGCGGTCACCGCCGGGACTATGCTCGGCTCAGGCCTTGTCTCAACGGACGGCGGCTTGGGCTCACCTGCTGGCCCGACCGGGGCCGCGCACTCGACCGCCGCGACCTCGGCGACCAGGGCCGCCATCGCCCGACGTTCCTCAGTTTCGTGCACGACAGGTGCCTCCTCCAGCATCGCGTCCGTGCGGGGCTCGGAGAAGTCGATCGTGGCTCCCGGATCATCCGCGCCGCCCACGTCGCTGTCGCCTTCACGCAGGATCTCGACCGGTGCCGCCATAGTTGCGGCGAAAGCTTCATCCTGGTCGAAACCTGCATCCCAGGCGGACGCGGCCTCGATCGGTTCGTGATCCTCGGCCTCGTGAACCTCATCCTTCTCGGGGAACATGGCAGCGACCATGCGTCCAAGAGCGCGCACGCCTTTCGCGGCCAGCCACGCCGCTGCGCAGGCGACGACCCGAATCGTGCGACCCGCGCTGCGCGCAGCCCAGGCCAGCGCCGCGAAAACCTCTCCCACGCGCACATGGGTAAGCAGGATCAGCGAAATCGAAAGCAGCGTCCCGGCCGCCAGTGCCGCTCCCACCCCGCCGACCACGCTGGCAGCGCCCTCCGCCAGCCACTGCCCGAGCAGTCCGCCCGGGCCACGCAAGGTGACCTCATCGCCGGCAAAGGGAAGGTACAGGATGACGGCCATCGAGCAGAGGAACGCCAGGAACCCGAACACGCCCACGACGTCCTCGATGAGACGACGAGCGCGGCACATGCGAACCGCGAGCAAGAGAACCCCGGCCACCAGGGGATAGGCGCACATGCCGGTCAAAGAGTAGAGGCCGGTCGCCGCAGCAGCGCCCCCGGGACCCATCAAATGGTCACGTCCAGCCTGCATGGACACCAGTGACACCACGCAGAACACACCGAGGCCCAGAAGCCCAATCCCCATGATCTCTCGGCCTCGTCCTGAGGAGTCGTCTTTGTTCTTCGCTGTCGCCATTTTTTGCCCCGTTTCGAATGCTTTGGCTACTACCTAGGCCTACACACACCGTATCCCGGGGCACTTGGCCGTCAAGTTTTCGCCCCACCCCGTCCTCCGACGGTCAGACCGCACTAGGGCAACTGGACAACGCTCATAAACTGTGAGCTAGAACCCGGAACGAGGAAACGAAATCGTGAAGGTGGTCCCCTGCCCTGGCTTGCTGTCCACGTCGATCTGGCCGCGATGGCGCTCGACGATGCCGTGAACGATCGACAAACCCAGCCCCGAACCCTCGCCGACATCCTTCGTGGTGAAGAACGGGTCGAAAATCCGCGGCAGAACCTCGGGAGGAATTCCCGGGCCGTCGTCACCCACCGCAAGCAACACGCGGGTATCGGTGGACTGCACGCGAACGCGAATGGTTCCGCCTGCATCGCCGATGGCCTGCGCGGCGTTGGTCAGCAGATTCATGAGGACCTGGTCCACCTGCCCAGGAAAGCCGCGAATGCGTGCCTCGGGGTCCACCTCCTTGACGACCTGCACGTGGCGCAGCCGGTGCTGCAGCAACCCCAGCGTGTCCTCCACGCTACGAGCAAGAAGGACCTCGCGCTCGACCGACTCGTCACCCCGGGCATAGCCGTGCAGCGCCTGCACGATGCTCTTGGTCCGCACAGCCCCGCGCTGGACCACGGCCAGAATTTCCGCCGCCTCGTCGACAAGTTTCGCGATCGGACCTTCCGTCCCGAGCGCAGCGATGCGCTTGACCGCATCCTCCAGCGGCCCAAGTGAGTTGATCACGGCGTTGACCGGGTTGTTGATCTCGTGCGCGATCCCCGCGACCAACCGGCCCATGGAGGCCAGCTTCTCGCTTCGAATCAGGTTGTCCTGTGCCCGTCGCAACTTGTCGAGCGCATCCCGCAGCTCGGCGTTGCGCTGTTCCAGGGCCTCGGTGCGCCGACGCACCTCGCGTTCCAAGTCGACATTGATTGATTCGGTCGAACGCAGCCTGTCGCGCAGCGACCGCCGCATCTCCTCGAAGATCACCGCCAGGCGTCCGATCTCGTCGGCCTCGCCCCAGGGTGGGACGGGCCGGGCGAGTTGGCCCTTGGACATCTCCCCGGAACGCTCCTCGAGCGCGGCCAACGGAGCCACCACCTCCCGCACGGCGAGCAGCACGAGACCAGCCGCCAGCGCACTACCGACGCCAAAGGCCAAGCGCGCAGCGCCACCGGGCGCGGCCTGTTGGAAGAGCCAGAGAAACCCGACGCCGAGACCCCACACCCAGACAAAGGACGCGCCCAACTTCCGGCGCAGCCCGACGGGTGAGCTGACCTCGGCCGGCGGAAGCGCATGGCGCGAGCCCAGATGGCGGACCAACGGACGCAGGATCTCCTGCAGGGCGACCCTCTGATAGATCGTGACGACGCCCGCAACCAGCGCCAGCGCGACGACCATCCGGGCCATGGCGCGGCCATCGAGGCCCGGCCAGGGCCTGATCGCGCCCACCAGTCCGGCAGCCCCGGCCAGACCGACGGCCAGGCCCTGCCAGGCGGAGAGGCGGTAGGGCAGCGCCTGTGCAGCCTGGAAGGCCACGATCGCCTTGGGCTCGTCGCGGGCCGGACCCTTGCTGCCACGCGCGCGCACGATTGCGTCGAAATACCGCTCGATCGAAGCAGCCTGGCGGACGAAAGAGCGCCACCAGAACAGGGCCGCCGCCAGCAGAATGGCCCACAGCGGGAAAGCGGCCCGAGCCAGGTCCGGCAGCCCCAGCAGCGCATAGGCCATGAGCGCCAGCAAGGCGTGCGACAGACCCACGGTGGCCAGCGCGGCGCAGGCGAACCAACCCCGGTAGTCCGCCACGAAGGCCTGAATGGCTGCAAGCTGAGGCATGAGGATCGGCCGAACGGCTCCCAAGACGCGGTCAAGAACCAGAAAGCGCACCGCCGCCACGCCCCCCGCTGAAACCGCACCAAGGGTTGCCAGCGCTGCGGCCTGCAAAGGGTCGCGCGCGCCCGAGCGAAGAACCGCAACCGCTATCACCAGTGCCAGGCCGGTCCACAGGGCAAAGTGCACAAGAGCACTCTCGCGGGGCGCCAGCGCAAGCGCCCGGCGCGCACCATCATGGTTGAGCGCATTGGCCTTTTCGCCTCGCTGGAGCACGGCCAGCTGTTGGGTCAACGATCGCAACAGATCCGTCAGGCGAAACAGCGAGGCGGCCCAAGCGGCCAGCAAGACCGGCACCAGAACTTTGGCCCACAGCCACCTATCCGGCAGGGCCCGCGCGCACAACACGAGAGGCGGGGCGCACACCGCGACCTCGATCGCTCCCAGCAACAGCTCGGCCACCGCGACCTTGCGCGCGAGGTGAGATTCGCCGCCTCCCTGGGTGGCCTGGGGCATGCCGCCATTGTAATCGATGTGGGCCGGGCGGTCGCCGAGCAAACTGGACAAAGCGTCTTTCGCCGAGCACCCTTGGGAGTCGCGTCCATGACCTGGGAAACAATCTCTAACCTGATCCACGACGAGTGGATGATCTTGTCGCTCCTCCTGCTCTGGTCGGTCGCCGGTGTGACCATCATCTGCGAGCGGGTCTACGCCTTGTGGAATGTGCTGCCCAAGTCCGAGGTATTCAAAGACCGCGTGATCAGCGCCATCGAGAGCGGGGATTTGCCCAAAGCGCACGCCTTCTGCGAGACGGCGAACGATCCCTTGGCCGCCGTGTTTGGCCGCGGCCTACGCGTGTTCACGAAGACGCCGCACAAGACCACCGAGGCCGTCATGTCGCAGCGGACGGTCGCCATTGGTTCCTTCAAGCGCTACCTATGGGCACTGGGGACGGTGGGGTCCTCCGCGCCTTTCGTCGGGCTGTTCGGCACCGTGGTGGGCATCCTCAAGGCCTTTCAATCGATGTCGATGGCGGGCACGGGCGGCTTCAAGGTCGTGTCGCAGGGGATCGCGGCCGCGCTGGTGGCGACGGCGGCCGGCCTGCTGGTCGCCATCTACGCCATCATCGCCTACAACTACTTCGTGTCGCGGGTGGGCGCCATCGCGGTCGAGTACAGAGTATTCTGCGAGGAGTTTCTTCTGGTACTGGGTGAGTACGCGAAAGCGCGAGCAGTTCCCCCCGCGGTGGCCGGTGCGGCCTTGCCCCCCACAGAAAAGAGCACCCCGCCCTCGTAGGTCTGTTCAGCGATGGGGATGAGCATACAAATAGAGGACGCCAGCGCGGCCGAAGGCGAGCCCGACGTCAGCGAGACCGTGGTCGCGGAGATCAACATCACGCCGCTGACCGACGTGTTCTTGGTCCTGCTGATCATCTTCATGGTCACATCCACCGCCATCGTCGAATCGGAAATCTCCTCGCGTACGGGCGTGAAGGTCGCGCTGCCCAAGGCAAACGCGTCCGGCGCAGTGACCAAGAAGCGCACCGATCCCATCCTCACCGTGACCAAGGGCAATGAAGTCTATCTCTTTTCCAAGAAGGTCGAGGTGGCCAACCTGGAACAGGAGATCCGCAAGGCGCTCAACGACGTGGGCTCCGAAACCCTCCTGCTTCGCGGCGACAAGAACGTCTTCTTGGGCGAAGCGGTCGACCTGATGGCCATCGCAAAGAGGGCGGGCGCGAAAAACATCGCCATCCTCACGCAGACAGACCAGAAGTAGCAGTCCGCGTGGCTGGCATGCGAGAGCGCAGTCTGCGGCACATCGCCACACGGTCGGTGTCGCATAAGCAAAACCGCCTCACTTGGGTCCAATTGCGCCGCGGATACCAGCGTCTAAGTGGTCAGAATCACTAAGAACAGATCGTACGCACGCCGTGGCACATGGGCTGCAAGGTTCTGCGCCAGTTCCCGGCCCCAAAGGCCAGAAAACAGAAGACGACAAGGAGACCACAAATGAAGCTGACTCGCGTTATCCTCCTCGCCCTCGCGTTCGCCATCCCGACTGCCGCCACCACGGTCGCCTCCGCGGCTGACGAGCCGGCCGCGGCTGGTGACACTGCCAAGCCGGCCAAGGGCAAGAAGGGCAAGAAG
>PMCR01000543.1:0-8008 GCA_003155465.1 Myxococcales bacterium
GGCGAACGACACGCTAGAGCACCGAACGGTTTGACGGACCGAGTGAAATTGCGCAGTTGCGAGCGGCCCGAGGCGCGAGGAGGGAGAATACTCGACGTATTTGACCGACGAGCAACGAAGGGACGCGACGCAAATGCGCGATTTCACGACGGGAGGCAAACCGTTCGGCACTCTAGGGTTCCCCCGCAGGCGGGACTCGCCGTGCGATGTGGTGATGACCAGCAAGTCACCCCGCGCCGGTTGGGTGGGGTCGAAATGTCCTTTCGGGCGACCGCAAGAGACGGGCACGCAAGAGACGGGCCGTGCTTGCACCCGCGCGATTGGTGCTATTCTTCGCCACGGGATTGTCAACCGGAACAGGGAGGAAACCATGCGCGATGTCGTCTTGCACGCCTTCAACTGGGACTACGCCATGATCGCCGCCAGGGCACAGCAGATCGCCCAGGCCGGATACGGTGCGGTGCTTTTTCCGCCCGTTCTGTACAGCAAGCAGGATGGGGTGGACTGGTGGCAGCCATACCAGCCCAAGGACTACCGGATTCTGCGGTCGCACCTGGGCCGCAAGGCTGATCTCGACGGTGCGCTGAATGCGCTTAAGGGCGCAGGGGTCCGCGCCTATGCCGACGTCGTTTTCAACCACATGGCGAACGAGAAGTCGATACGGCGAGATCGCGGAGAGACCGACCTCTACAACTTCCCTGGGGAGTACGAACTTGCGCAGTACAAGAAGGAACGCGCCGAGTTCATGAAGGATCGCCTCTACGGCATCCTAGACGACGGGCTGTTCCAGGATCAGGACTTCAATCCCGAAGGCGACATCTCCGACTGGAACAATCCGCTGAGTGTCGAAGAGCAATGGCTCAATGGCCTTCCCGATCTCGACCTGACCGACTGGGTGGTCGACCAGCAGTGCACCTGCCTGCGGGCACTCTGTCAGCTTGGCTTCAGCGGCTATCGCATCGATGCAATGAAGCATCTCCCCATCGAGCACCTGATGCGGGTTTTCACCATCGACGCCATGAACGAGAAGTACGTCTTCGGCGAAGTGCTCACCACCAACGACAACGAGGAGGCCACTTTCCTTTGGCCGCTCATCCAGCATACCCAGTTTCCGTGTTACGACTTCGCCCTCCACCAGACGCTCCGCCGCGTCTTCGGGCCTGCGGGAACACTGCGCGAGCTCGTCGATCCAGCCGCGTATGGGCAGGCCCTACCGTGGCAGCGCGCGCTCACCTTCAGCATCACCCACGACATTCCGGGCAACAGCACGTTCCGCGGCATGATGCTGGCAGGCCAGGATGAGTACCTCGCGAACGCCTACATTATCGGGCGCGACGGCGGCGTGCCTCTCGTCTACTCAGACCACAACGAGAGCGCGGGCGCCTACCCCTGCGACAGGGATCGCTGGGCCGAGTCGTGGAACCGCTACGACATCGTCCAGATGATCGGGTTCCACAACGCCGTTCATGGCACCGCCCAGCGCTGCATCTACGAAGCCGACGGCTTCTTGGTCCTCGCCCGCGGCGACAAGGGGATCGTTGCCATCAACAAGACCGAGGATTGGCAGTCGCCCACCATCTGGACCTGGGGCCTGCGCCAAGGGCGCTATCGCTGCCAGATCAGTCAGTACGAGATGAACCTCCAGGGCGACATGTTCACCTTCGCGATCCCGCCGCGCCAGGCGCAGATGTGGTTGTACGCGGACATGTGAAGACGTGAGCCTTCCAGGTCGCAAATTGCGATCTTAGAGACCGGCCACCCGGGCTTCGGCCGTCAACGGTTTGGTGATACATTGGCACCGACGAGGTGTCTGTGTTTGAACAAGCCTTCAAGAACATNNTGCACCACCGAGCTCGACTACACCGACATTCAGGACAAGGATCGCGTCGACGTGGTGCTGACCAATCCGCCCTTCGGTGGCAAGGAACGCAAGGAGGTCCAGCAGAATTTCTCCATCCGCACCGGCGAGACCGCGTTCATGTTCTTCACCATCTTCCAGAAGTACCTGTACCAGGAACAGGCCGCGGCCTGACCCGCGCGGTGCTCTAGAACCTTCCCGCGTCTCCTGGTGGGCACATGCAACATCCCCAACTGGTCACAGTGCAGGTCCCGTTTACACAGTCGGGATAGCCCGGCCCACAATCGCAGGCGTCGAATCCCTGGGTGCAACTGCCGCGGTACTGGGTTTCGAGGGTCGCCGCAGGCGAGGCGCGATAGGCCGTAGCGTTGGCGGCGCGGCCGCAACCGCTAAGTGATCTGCCACACTCGCAGCCATGTGGGCCACCGACTACGATGCAATCGCTGGCGATAGTGCAAGCCGTGAGGCCCGGGTCCGCCAGGTAGCCGGTCCACTTCGAGACCATGTCCGAGCAGGCGGTTCCACACTGTGGCGGCACCTGCGGCTCTCGCCAGAAGTACTCGTTGCCGAATGACGGCTGGCATTCGCAGCATGTGGCGCCGGCGCAGACCTCAGCGCACGCCGCGGGAACCGGGTAGACGGAGCAGTCGACCTTGGGACACGCCCGCTGGCATGTCCCGGAAAGGTCCGGTCCACAAAGCTGGCAGTCCGACTGGGTCGCCCCTGGCAGACAGGAGCCAGTCGGTTCACCGCTATCGGTCGTCGGTGTTCCGCCGTTTCCGCCGTTTCCGCCGTTTCCGCCGCCTCCGCCGTTTCCGCCGTTTCCGCCGCAACTCGCGGCCAACAGAACCCACGCGCACAAGACAAACACCGACCTGACAACCAATGCCGAGTTCCTGAGATGAAAGCGCCACATGACACCAGCATAGTCCCCATTCGCTGCTGTACGCAACCGACCGCCCGTCGCCCATTGGGGGAACTGTCGTAGGGGCTGGCGTGTCCTATCGCAGGGCCCAACACGCCTTGACTACCGACGGCTACGGCGCCAGTCGCGTGAGGAAAATCTCGCTGCCCTGCGAAGTCGCAACCATTGCGCCATTGTCTTGCCATTACCTAGCCATGGGCAACCAGCCGCGTCTTGCGCCCAAGATGTAGGCCAGAACCTACCAGGGGTTGGCGGGGCACAGGCCGGACTGGCAAGTCAGGATCCCGCCGGCTGCACAGGTCTGTGGTGTCGAGCTGGACGCGCCGGTGGAACACATCGAGGTTCCCGAGCAAGGCATGCCGACCGTGCCGCAGGTGGATGTCGCCATCGCCTGCCAGCCCAGCGCGTTCCAGTTGGCAGGCCGACGCGGAAAGAATCGAATTGAATTAGGTCCGTGCACGTCCATAGAGTACGCACCCAAGGAGAACGTCATGAGAACTTTGGTCACCGCCACTGCCGTCCTGTTCGGACTCGGAACCGCGCTGCCCGCGCGGGCAGCGTTCGACGATGAGCGTCACGAGCATGAGCAGGCCGAGCAGCGCCAGAAGGAAGAACGTGGACGCCAGGACCACGATCGCCTGGAGCGCGAACGCAAGGAGCGCGAGCGCCGTGAGCACGAACGCCTGGAGCACGATCGCATGGAGCGCGAACACCAGGAGCATGCACGCCAGGACCGCGAACGAATGGATCGCGAGCGTCTGGATCGCGAGCGCGGGCGTGAAGCCCGGGAACGCGGGCGCGAGGAACGGGATCGGGAAGCGGCTGAACGCGAGCGACAGATGCGCGATGAAGAAGCGCGGGAAAGGGAAGGGCGCGAACGACACCAGTTGGTCGAGCGCGTGGCAGACCTGGTGGTGCGGCTACGCATGCCACCCCCGCCACCCAGGACGGAGGTCCGAACCGTCGCCCCTTCGCCCCACCACATCTGGATCCGTGGCTACTGGGGGTGGCAGGATGGCCGCCACGTCTGGATCGGTGGCCATTGGGAGTCGCCCCCCGCACCAGGCCGAGTATGGGTCGACGCGCGTTGGGAGAACGAAAACGGCGAGTGGATTTTCCATCCAGGATACTGGGCGCCAGCCGTCGCGGCCCCGCCCCCGCCAGCCCCGGCGCCCGTCTGGGTCGAGCCGCCACCGGCAGCGGTCACCATTACGCTTGGGCCGCCGCCACCCCGACGCGTCGAAGTGGTGCCGCGGCAGCCCGGAAATGGGCACATCTGGATCGAGGGTGACTGGATATGGGACGGACACCAGTACGTGTGGTCGCCAGGCCGCTGGGAAGCCCCTCGATCCGGTCTGGTGTGGGTACCGCCGCACTGGCAGCGTTTCGGCGAACACATGCAGTGGCGACCCGGCCACTGGGTGCGACGCTAGTACCGCCTCTCGTAGATTCGTAGCGGGCCGCGGTTAGCGTGGGCGAGGGCGTGAGCGTGTTCGTGGGCGTTGCGCGGAGGGCGGATCGCAGGCGGCTCACGTTCCCGCGAGCCGCCTACGCAGACCGCTACACGTTGGTCGCTACCGTTCACGCTGGCCGAGCTGCCCTGGGAATTTCCCGACAAGCCGCCGGGCGGATTCGGCTACCGGCCCCGGCCCGGAACCGGCCGCGGCTGGTTCACGCTACCGGGGTGCACCAGGGTCGGTACTTGGGCGAGCGGCCGCGCACGACGTCGAAGAAGAGCGAGCGCAGGCGTCCGGTCACGCTGCCCATTTGGCCAGCTCCCACGGGACGGTGGTCGATGCGCGTGACCGCGGTGATCTGCGCGGCTGTCCCGGTCAGGAAGACTTCGTCAGCCAGAAACAGCTCACCCCGTTCGACCGGACGCTCTTCGACCGTCAGACCCAGCTCCTCGCGCAGCAGCGTGATGAGCGACCGGCGGGTGATGCCTTCCAAGACGCTTTGATCCAGCGAAGGCGTGATCGCGATCCCGCGCCGGATAAGGAAGATGTTCTCGCCCGATCCCTCGCTGACGTGCCCGTCGCGGTTGAGCAGGATGGCCTCGTCGAAGCCGGCCAGCTCGGCGTCGCTCTTGGCCAAGGCGCTGTTGATGTAGCTGCCTGTGATCTTCCCACGCGGTGGAATCACGTTGTCATCGGGCCGGCGCCAGGAGGAAACCGTGCAGTGCGCGCCTTCGGCCTTGTCGATGTAGAGGCCGAAAGGCACGGCCACCGCGGCCAGCACCGGCTTGAGCCCGTGCAGCCGGACGCCGATCACCTCGTCTGAATAGAATGCCAGCGCGCGGAGGTAGCAATCCTGGCGCAGTCCCTCGGCGCGCAGCAGGTCGAGAAAAGCCGCCGCTGTCGCTTCTTCCGGCAGCGCCAGGTTCATACGCAGCAGGCGGGCCGACTCGTGCAGGCGCCGCACATGGTCGGCCAGGCGAAACACGAACAGCTTGCCCTCGTCCTGGTTGAAGTAGCCGCGAATGCCCGCGAAGACCCCGGTGCCGTAGTTGAGCGCATGGGTCAGAAGTCCCAGCTTAGCTTCGGCGTAGGGGAGGACGCGGTCGCGAAAGAAAGCCATCTGGGGAAGAGCCATAGGTGCCTCCTTGGGGCCAATTGAGAGTCCAATTGAATATTGGTATCTGATATGCTTCGACTGTGCGACCGCAGAGCCACGTATTCAATAGCCACTTGCAGGCAATTGGACTGTTTCGGGGCTGATGGTGGCGCAGAACCTTTCCTTGCTCGAAACTCTGGCCGCCTGGTCCAAGGGGCCGGGGCCCCTCTACGCGCGCCTGCACGCCGCCCTCGACGCGGCCATCACCAGCGGCGAGCTTCTGCCCGGGGCGCCCCTGCCGCCCGAGCGGACGCTGGCCCGGGCTCTCAAGGTAAGTCGGACCACCGTGGTCGCGGCCTACCAGCAGCTGCGCCAAGCCGGTCGCATCGACAGCCGTCAGGGAAGTGGCACCTGGGTCCGCCGCTCGGCGCAGGACTTGCGGCCCAGTCCGCAAGAGCACGACGTGACATCGGCTTTCCGCCGCAACGTCGTGTTTCGCAGCATGTTTGAACACGCCCACGACACCATCGGCCTGGTGGGTGCCTATCTGCCGCCTTTGCCCGGGGTGGAGGAAGCCGCGCGCTTTGTGGCCCGGCAGCCGTTGCACACGCTCGACGCCGAACCTGGCTATGCGCCTTTGGGCATGCCGGCGCTGCGCAAGGCGGTGGCGGACTCGCTATCGCGTGCCGATCTGCCTACCGTCGCCGAGCAAGTGTTGATCACCAGTGGTGCCCAGCAGGCCATCAGCCTGGTGGCGGGTTTGCTGGTGCCGCGCGGTGAGACCGTCGCCGTCGAAGATCCCACCTATATCGGCGCGATCGACGTGTTTTTCGCAGCGGGCGCGCGGCTGGTTCCCTTGCCCTCGGGCCCCGATGGTCTCGACGTGGATCGGATGCGGCCCATGCTGGAAATGCGACCGCGCCTCATCTATCTTGTGCCCAGCTTTCACAACCCGACCGGCGCGCTCATGCCCGAGCGCAGCCGGCGCATGATCGCGCGCCTGGCCGCCGAATTTCAGGTTCCGGTCGTCGAGGACAACGCGCTTGCCGGGCTGGGACTGGGCCCGCCCCGGCCGCCGCCCATTGCCGCTTTCGCCAAGGACGCGCCCATCCTGACCATTGGTTCACCCAGCAAGCTCTTCTGGTCAGGGCTGCGCGTGGGTTGGATTCGTGGCCCCGAAACGCTCATCGCGCGGCTTGGACGCTGGAAGGCCCTGGCCGACCTGGGCAGCCCGATCTTCACCCAGGCGATGGCGGCCCACCTGCTGGGCGAAGAAGCTGCGGCCGAGAAGATGCGCCGGCGAGAAAGCAGCACGCGCCTCGACTTGCTTGCAGCGCTGCTCAAGCAGCACATGCCCGACTGGTCTTGGCGGCGGCCCGACGGCGGCCTGCTGCTGTGGGCGCGCATGCCGTCGGGCGACGCCAACGAGCTTGCCCCGATTGCCAGGCGCCATGGGGTGGCCATCGTGGCTGGCTCGGCCAATTCGCCCGAGCATCACTTCGCCGACCGGGTTCGTTTGCCCTTTGTCGCCGATGCCGCGACCATGAAGGAGGCCATGGCACGCCTGGGCCGCGCCTGGCAGGAGTACCGGCCACTGCCACGACTGGGCAGCGGCCGGTTTGATGTCATCGTTTGACCTGGCCAGGGCTATGGGCTGGGAAAGAAGTTGAACGCGTAGACGACATCGACATTTCCCCCGCCGTGGGGCTCGGGAAATTTCCAGGTGAGGAGGCGCCTGCGCACACACTCCTCTATCGCGGGATTGGCCAGAGTCGAGTCGCGCAGGACAACAGCGACGACGTTGCCGGTGGCGGAAATGGTGAACTGGCTGAGCACACGGCCGGCAAGGTCAGGTTTCTTCACCAGCTCCACTTCGTAGCAGGCCCGCACCTCACGGTTGTGTTCGCGGATGACATCCTTGATGACCTTCCGGTCCAGCGAACCGCGCACCGGCGGTCCAGAGGTGCCCCGCGTCGGTGAGGGGGATGTGCCGCAGCCCAGCGCCGCGGCGAGCGACAACAGCGAGCCCACGCGTCTCAGGTCCATGCTTGCGGTGTACCATCAAGACTTCGTTCTGCGCAAGGCGGAGGATGCCTGACCGCAATCCCGGGGCAAGCGCAGCGACGCCGCGGGACTAGATGACTGAGGGTGATGTGCGGACGGGGCTTCTGGAATGGGCCTGAATCGCACAGCCGTTGCGCCAGAATTCCCGCCCACCAACGCGGAACGGCGGTCGCGCTGCAAGTTCACCGGAGATTCGGCTCGCATGCTTGTCCTCGAATCATGACCGGTCACTTGGGTTTTCCGTCCGGCCTTTGCCGCTGGCTTCGGGGCGTGGCATTCTGTGGCCGATGTCGGACTCACAGGAAGTTGCGGTTCTTCTGTCTGGTGCTGCCCGCGTGGGTGAATCCACCGCCCGGCCAGCGCCCGATGTGGTCGAGCGGGACGTCGCCGCGGCACACGAACTTTGCGAGGCGCGGAGCGCCTTGTGTGCCGAGATCGGCAAGCGCATCATCGGACAGCACGAGGTCATCGAGCACCTCTTGATTGCCCTGTTTTCGCGCGGCCACTGTCTGTTCGTGGGGGTGCCTGGCCTGGCCAAGACCATGCTCATCCAGACGCTGGCCGATGTACTCGACCTATCTTTTGGCCGCATCCAGTTCACGCCCGAC
>PMCR01000543.1:8029-8177 GCA_003155465.1 Myxococcales bacterium
CCAAGACCCAGGCCGCGCTGCTGCAATCCATGCAGGAGTACCGCGTGTCGGCCGGCGGCACCACCTACAACCTGCCTCTGCCCTTCTTGGTCTTCGCCACCCAGAACCCCATCGAACAGGAGGGCACCTATCCCTTGCCCGAGGCTCA
>PMCR01000495.1 GCA_003155465.1 Myxococcales bacterium
GCCGACGCGCTCTATCGCACGGCCGAGCGCATGGATAACCCAGAGGTAATGGGGCGGGCACGCGCCCTCGTCACTCGCGAGATCACCCGCGTGCTACCCGAGCTGCGCGCCTGCAAACACGACCTTGAGGGCCGGCGCGCGGGCCTCTATGTTGGTGGGGCGTTCAAGGCGTTCTCGCTGGTGCGAGCGCTTCGCCAACTGGGTGTGTCGGTGGTGCTGGCGGGCACGCAAACAGGCAGCCAAGAGGAGTACCAGGAATTGCAGGCTGTGTGCGATGAACACACGGTCATCGTTGACGACACCAACCCACTTGAGCTGGCGTCGTTTCTGGTCGAGCAGCACGTGGACGTGTTAATCGGCGGCGTGAAAGAGCGCCCCATTGCCTACAAGCTGGGCATAGGCTTTTGCGACCACAATCACGAGCGGAAGATTGCGCTGGCAGGATTTGAAGGCGCCTTGGCCTTTGCGCGCGAGGTTCGCGCAACTGCAACTAGCCCCATCTGGAATCTTATGCCACGCCGGATGCGAACCGTTGCTACACCGATGGGAGACAAGCCATGAGCTGCGCCCTTGCCAGGGACACCGCACCCACCGTGCACAGTTCGGCCAAGCCCGACGCCACGGTCAATCCCTGCACTCTATGCGCGCCGTTGGGCGCGGCCTTGGCTACGGCCGGCGTACGCGGCGCGATTCCCCTGCTGCACGGGGCGCAGGGCTGCGCGACCTACATTCGTCGCTATCTCATTAGTCACTTCCGTGAGCCGATGGATGTGGCATCCAGCAGTTTCGGCGAAGCGCAGACCGTCTTCGGCGGCGAAGACAACCTGGGTCGAGCACTCGACAACGTGCTTCGCCAATACCACCCCGAACTGGTGACGGTGGCGACGACTTGTTTGGCCGAGACCATCGGCGACGATGTGCCGTTGCTGCTGACCCGCTATCGCACGCGAACCGGCAGCGCCTTGCCGCTGGTTCACGCCGCCACGCCAAGTTACAAGGACGGCCACGTCGAGGGTTTTCACGCGATGGTCTACGCTTTGGTCAAGGCGTTGGCCTGCAACCAAGGCGCGCCCTCGCGCGCGGTGAACCTGCTGCCGCCCCTGGTGTCGCCAGCGGATCTGCGCCATCTGCGCGAGATTGTCGCCGGCTTCGACGTGGCCGCCACCGTGCTACCCGACTACGCGGATCGTCTGGACGGCGTGATTTTGGACCAATATCGTGCGTTGCCTGACGGCGGAACCCGCCTGGTGGACATAGTGTCCATGCCTCGCGCTCTCGGCAGCATCGATCTTACCCTCACCGGCCGCGCCCCGCGCGCCAGCAAATTGCTGACCGAGCGCGGTGCATTCGCGCGCGTTCTGGGCTTGCCCATCGGGGTTCGCGCGACCGACGCCATGATTGAAGCACTGGCGGATATGACGGGCGCGGGCCGGCCGGCATGGCTGCTGGGCGAGCGTGGCCGGCTACTTGACGCCTATGCGGATGGCCACAAGTACGTGTTCGGGGCGCGGGTTGGCCTGTATGGCGATCCTGAATTTGTCGCGGCGCTGGCGGGCTTTCTGCTGGAAATTGGTGCTCATCCCGTCTTCTGCGCAACCGGGGCACGCAACCGCGCCCTGCCCGAGGCTTTGGCCGCGTTGCCGGCAGGCTCGGTGGACCAGGTGCTCGACGACACTGACTTCGAGTCCATCGGAGCCGCCTGCGCGCGTTACAGACCCGATCTGCTCATGGGCAGCAGCAAAGGCTACCGGATCGCGCACGCGCTCGGCATCCCCTTGCTGCGCATCGGGTTTCCCATTCACGACCGTCTGGGCGCGGGCCGCATTCTGCACCTGGGCTACCGGGGCACGACCAGGCTTTTCGACGACCTGGTGAACGCCCTTTTGCAGTTCCGGCAGGAGGCTTCACCAGTGGGCTTCTCTTATCTGTGAGGTATGCCGGTGCTCTCCACCGGATCCTCCAGTGCGCCCGACATTCTCGCTGACATCCGCGGGCGCGCCTACGCGGCTCTGTTGGGCTTGGCACTCGGTGACGCCCTGGGTGCCACAGTCGAGTTCTGCACGCAAACAGAAATTCGCGCCCAACATGGAGTGCTTCGCAAAATAGTTGGGGGCGGCTGGCTCAGGCTGGAACCGGGCGAGGTCACCGACGACACGCAGATGTCCCTGTGTATTGCCCGCTCTCTGGCAACGGTGGGCTGGTCACCGCCCGACATTGCCGAACGATTTGTGGCGTGGTTTCGCGGTTGGCCCGTCGACGTGGGCAACACCTGCCGTCGCGGCATCGCCCGCTATATCAACCACGGAACACTCTCTGGTCCATTCAATGAAGGCGATGCAGGAAACGGCGCGGCCATGCGCGTGGCACCAGTGGCCCTGGCCACTTTGGCGGATGGCCGTTTGCTTGAACACTGGGCCGTCGAACAGGGCCACATCACGCATAACCATCCCCTGTCCGATGCCGCGTGCGTGCTGATCGGCCGGCTCATTCACCTGGGATGCACCGGTCAACCGATCGAACGCCTGCGGCGCGAAATCAATGACGTCATCGCCCGGTTCCCTAGCTTCGGCTTCTCGCCCTACCGCGGGCTGGCCACCGCGTACATCGTCGACACCATGCAGACCGTCTTGCACCACTTCCTGTCCACGCACAGCTTTGAAGAATGCCTGGTGGCCACTGTCAACCAGGGCGGCGATGCAGACACCACCGGCGCCATCGCGGGGGCAATCGCTGGTGCCTTCTACGGGCCCGCGCAGTTGCCGCGACAGTGGGTCACCAGACTCGATTCTGCGCTGGCGGCCGAAATCCGGTCTCTGTCAAACCGGCTGGTCGAACGATCGCCGCTTGGCGGTGAGCAGCCCAGGGTGACATGAATGCGACACGTCTGGAATTTGTGTGATTTGCCGGCTTGGTTCCTCAACAGCCTGGAGTTCAATGAGGCACCGCGCCCGTTGGAAATCCAAGGCGTGCGACAGTCCAACCGCTTTCTCTTCGACATGCTCGAAACCATTGCCGACGCTGCGGAGCGCGCCCGGGTGTTCAACGAATACATGTCGGTGAAGTTTCTCTTGCATCAGTGGGACGGTGCCGACACACACAACGCGCGCAAGAGCCTGCGGAACAGCTACCTGCGCTATCTGCGCGGCTGGGGTGTGGATTCCAACTCTATCGAGGCAGCGGTCCTGAAGGCATGGGTAGAAAGCCGCATCGGAATTCCGCCAACATTTCATCGCGGCAAGCTGCGAGACAACAACCCAGAAGATCAGATGGTCTTTGCCGCTGACCGCATGAAGGGCAGTGAGCGCACCAACGCCATAAACTCGCAGCTCGACGTATTGTATGCGTTCTGTCAGTACGAGCTGGCGCGACGCCATCCCGGCGAACGGTGGTTTGAACTCTATCGGGGCACCTGCGATCCCGACGACTATCACACAGTGGCCATCATCGATCGGCGCGAACGCATCGTGCGCCTCAATAACCTGTGCTCGTTCATTCCGGACGAGGAGCGGGCCTTCGAGTTTGGCTCCACCGTCTGGCGAGTCCGCGTGCCGTTGGTGAAGATATTCTTCTTCAGCCGCCTGCTGCCCGAAAGCATCCTTAAGGGCGAAGAGGAGTACCTGGTCATCGGCGGCGAATACCGCGTGCGCGCGGTTCTGTGAGGCGCGACCTACGCGACCGTAGCCCGCGTCGCACGAGTCCTACGCGAATGTCGGACGCAGCTCCTGATGGGCCGCCGAGTGGCCGAAACGGCGTGCATTCGTCCTTGGCCGGCGGCTTGCAGTTGGACCTTCACGAACGGTCAGATGACACCATGAGCACCCTCGCTGTCATACGCAAGCATCCAGAACACGAGATCGCCCGCCATCCTTGCTTCGACGCAAGTGCACGCGCGCGCTGGGCACGCGTGCACTTGCCGGTGGCGCCCGCGTGCAACGTTTCGTGCAACTTCTGTGACCGGCGCTGCGATTGCACCAACGAGAGTCGGCCCGGCGTGACCAGCGTCGTACTTTCGCCCGGTCAAGCGTTGGCGTATCTCGATGGACTTTCGCAACGCCGCCAGAATGTGGCCGTAGTCGGTATTGCGGGTCCTGGCGATCCAATGGCCAATGCAAAGGCCACCCTAGAAACCCTGCGTTTGGTTCGAGCGCACCACCCGAGCCTGATGCTGTGCCTGGCTACCAATGGTCTTGCGCTGGCGGAGCACGCAGCCGAACTGGAACGGCTACGTCTGAGCCATCTGACCATCACGATCAACGCTCTCGATCCCGCCACGGGCGCGCGCATCTATGCCTGGGTTCGCGATGGGCAACGCGTCCTGCGCGGCGAGGCCGGTGCGGCCCTGCTGCTGGAAAGACAACTGGCGGCGCTGGATGTTCTGCGCGGCACGGGGATCTTGATCAAGGTGAACTCAATTCTCATCCCAGGCATCAACGAAGAACGGATTCCCGCAATTGCCGCCGAGGCGAAACGCCGTGGGGCGCATCTATTCAACTGCGTGCCCCTCATTCCGGCGGCGCACACGCCGTTTGCCTCGTTGCCCGCGCCGAGTCCCGCGATGGTCTCCCGCATTCGCGCGGCCGCAGGCTCTCACTTGCCGCTTATGGAACACTGTTCTCGCTGCCGAGCCGACGCCTGCGGTTTGCTCAACGAGGGCACCGCAGAGGAGTCACTGACGGCTTTGCGCGCAGCAGCCGCTCTGACCATACCAACCACGCTCGCCGCACGGCCCAACATCGCCGTCGCTACCCGCGAGGGTTTGCTCATCAACGATCACCTGGGCGATGCGGAAAGCTTTGCCGTGTTCGCGGCTGATCGCAGCGGATTTCATTTTGTCGAAAATCGGCTTTCACCACCTGCGGGTGGCGGACCTGAACGCTGGCGCGACCTGGCCGCCGGCCTGGCCGACTGCAAGGCGGTGCTGGTTGCCGGCGTGGGCCCCACCCCGCGCCAGGCTCTAGAGGCGGGCGGCCTGCGCGTGGTCGAGGCCGAGGGATTGATCGAGGATGCCTTGGAACCGCTCTTCCGCGGCGCGCCCCTGCCGGCCAGCATGGCCCGACGCTTTGAAGGATGCGGCAATGGCTGCGGCGGCACCGGTCAAGGCTGCGGATGAGGGACGAAAAGGGACGCGGTCAATGAAATCGCTGCCGCCCATTACCGACGATTCCCGCGGTGACCGATCCGCCGACCTGTGGCTGGTCGACACGACCTTGCGCGATGGTGAACAGGCGGCGAACGTAGTATTCTCGCGCGCGGAAAAGTTGCGCATCGCAAGTGCTCTGTCCGATGCTGGATTGGCCGAAATCGAGGTTGGCACTCCGGCCATGGGCAGGCCCGAGGTCGATGACATCAACGCCGTGGCCGCGCTGGGCCTACGTGCACGGCTTTCGGTCTGGTGCCGCGCCGACATGCGCGATCTGGTGGCAGCCGAGCAATGCCACGTGGATGGCGTCCATATCAGCTTTCCCACCTCTGCCGTGCAATGGCGCAGCCTGGGTGGTGGCGCGGAACGGGTGCTGGACCTCGTGCATCAGCTGGTTGAGCGCGCCCGCGCCCAGTTCGCTTTCGTTTCCGTGGGTGCCCAGGACGCCAGCCGCGCCAGCCGCGCTTTTCTCGACACGTTCGTGGACGCGGCCTGTACCGCGGGCGTGGATCGCATTCGTTTGGCTGACACCGTGGGCCTACTCAATCCCTTGCAAGCGAAGCGTTTGGTGGCGCACGTGGCGGCGCGCGCCCGGGGTCCGGTGATTGGATTCCATGCCCACGACGATCTCGGCATGGCTACGGCGAACACAGTGGCGGCCCTGGCCGGCGGCGCAAGATCTGCCGATGTCACAGTCAACGGACTGGGTGAGCGCGCGGGCAACGCCAGTTTGGACGAGGTGGTGATGGCGGCGCGTTTGACCCTCGGACTCGACCCGGGCGTGGACTCCCGCTGTCTGACTTTGCTTGGCTGCATGGTCGCGGACGCATCTCGCCGACCGATTCCTGCTGCCAAACCGGTCACTGGCCCGGCGGCCTTTCTGCACGAATCGGGCATTCACTGTGCGGCGCTGGAGAAGGACCGTGACAGCTTTGAACTGATTCATCCTGCCGACGTGGGCCAGGCCACGCCCGAGTTTGTCGTGGGCAAGCACTCCGGCACCTGGGCGGTGATGGCGGTTCTGGGTCGGCACGGCGTGCACCTTGAACGTTCTGTGGCGGCGCAGCTCCTCGACCGCATTCGCGAGCTGGCCCGACGCGAGAAGCGCGCGCTGACGGTCGACGAAGTGCTGGTGGTGGCCCGCGAGGTGATCAGCCGGCTGCCGTCACACGCGACACCGAAACCCGCGCTCCACCTGTGAATATGACGATGCCCAAACCCGCCCTGCCGCCAGAAACGGCCGAAGAAACGCAGGAAAGAACAATGGGTTTCCGTGTCGTTTCGCGCCGGCTAAAGCGCGGCAAATACAAGCCCCCTCCCCTTGCAGCGTCGATCGGCGTCTGCTCTCATAGCTTAGGTGTTCGCAATCAAGGAGAAAGAGATGCGCAAACTGCTCGCTTCGATTTTGGCTATTGGCGGGATTCTGGTTTCTGTCGACGCTGCTCAGGCAACACCCTCGACGACCTTTTGGGCACCATCAACGACCTACATCCAGCCCTACCTGGTTCCGCACATCACCTACGACACCTATTTCTGGAAGGGCCCCAACGCCGGTGTGGCCGGCTCACCCCTGTACCCGATCGATACCGGCATCACGATCGGTGTCCTTCCCTTTGAAAAGCTACAACTCGAAATCGGTTACGACTTACTATTGCCCACCGAGAAATCCCTTCTCTTCCTGCTCAATGCCAAACTGGGCACGCCTGAAGGCGCGTTCTTTACTGGCTCACCATCCTTGGCCGTCGGCATCTTCGGCGTTGGCCTCAAGGGCAAGTCGGACAGCAATCTGGGAACGAGTTATGACATTCTCTACGGACAGATTCAGAGGACTCTGCCTTGGGGCGGGTTCGTCTCCGTGGGCGGCTACTATGGGGCTGGCACCAAAGAACTGTGGTTTGGCGATGACGGCAAAGAACACCGCGCTGGTTTCATAGGCGCCATCGCCGGTCCCGATGTGCCTGTCAACTTGCCAGGATTGAAGAAGCTGGTGGTAGCAGCCGACGTTCAGACCGGCAACAACGTCTTCGGCGCCGCGGGCGGCGGCTTGTATCTGTACTTCACCGACGCCATCGACATTCTGACCGGCCCGGTCTACTTCTTCGACGGCGCAGGTCAGCCCGGAGGCAAGCACTGGATGTGGACCGTACAACTGGACGTGGACATCGCATTCAAGGCTGCTGCCCCGGCCCCTGCCGAAGCGGCCCCCCCGGTCGCCCCTGCCGCTCCCGTAGGTCCGGCTTCCAGCCCGGCCACGCCGCCCGGGACCTAGCTTGCATTGACCTAGACACCGCCGCGACAAGGTTCGAGGCGGTGTCGGACGCGCGCGTGGGGCTGCCTGCCAGGGCGCCCCGCCCGCGCCGGCTTTGTCGCGGACATTTCATCCTCCGGAAACACGCCGGCAGCGTATTTCCAGGGATGCTGGTTCCCTGGATGACTTTGCGTAAGCGAAGCAAGCGGGGTCCTGCGGTAGCCGGATGGTTCTTGGCGCAGCGTGCGCGGGCTGCATCGAGCCTGGCGGCGGGCTGGTGAAACGCTGGGGCTAGGGAAGACGCCATTTGAAGGCGGTAATCCACCCTGCAATTGGGACCTCTGGGCAGACGGTTGGCGCGAAGTGTTGCGCGGCGGTCAGAAAAGTTGGAGCATAGTCGCGAAGGGCTGGAGGATTCCAATGCACGGCATGGAGACGACGAAGCTCTTGGTCTTGTTTGCGGGCTTGGTGGCCTGCCTGGCCCTGCAAGCCGGCGCGTGTGGAGGAGGAAGGTCACGACCGGACGCTGGCGCAAAGGACAGCGCGACGGTTGGGGGAACGTCAGGCGCTGCTGGCCAACAAGCAAGCACCGGCCCAGCGGGTGACGACGGCGGGATTGGGGGTGGATCTGGCGGCAGCGCCGTGGGCGGCTCTGGTGGAACCGGCGGTTACTATCACCCCCGTGAGGTAGCCATTCTTTCAGGCCCTTTCAGGTCGGTGAGCGCTGCCGATTTCGCCACCTGCGCGGTGAAGACCAACGGCGCCATCGTCTGTTGGGGGGATGACGAGGACTGCTGTAGCCCCAACGGCTACGGCCAGGGCCCCATACCCGCTGGCAGCTTCACCTCGGTCACAGTGGGCTGGTTTCACGGCTGCGGGGTGAGAACCGATGGGACCCTCGCCTGCTGGGGCGAGAACAACTACACCGCTTACGGCCCGAATGTTCCGCCCGCTGGTGTCTTTTCCACGGCGGGGTCAAGATCGACGGCAGCGTCACCTGCTGGGGCGACAATGAATTCGAGCAATCCACCTGCGGCGGTCAGTACATCCCACCCGTGCGTAACTGAACGTTGTCCAACAGTGCGCAAGACCGGCGCGCGGGGAAGTGATGTCAAGTCGTCCGCCGACCATGAGCGCAGAAGGCATTTCGGCCAGCGCTATGGCTGGATCCCGAGGCGATAGGATGTGGCCTCTCGATGCTCGATCCCGCCGCCACCTTCGCATCGACGGCGGCCACCACCTCCTCGTCCGCGTCGAGGGTCCCAGAGAGTCGGCTCGCCAGGCAGTCCGGCAGCAGGCTGAACGTGGTGTGTCCCGTCGGACAATACCACCGCGCGACCTGCATCCCGGCTGGCTCGACACGTGAGTATGTCCCGTGCCGCTCGAAACCACAGCCCTCGCGCGGATGCAGCGGGCAGCGATCCAGGCTTTCCCGTAACCGCCTCGTCTGTCGGATCGTCAGCGCTTGGCGGCCAACAACGCGACGAAGTGGCCGGTCAGGTACCGGGTCGGCAGATCCTCCAGCCGCTCGAAGGCGCGCAGCAAGCGCAGGAATCCGGACTGTTCCCCGGGGCGGCGTCCTTGCAGCCAGTCCGCCACCGCCACGGCCAGCACGCGGGGACAGTGCATGATGGCTGTGGAGCGAAGCGGGTTCAGCCCCAACGCGCATGCGGCCGCCTGCAGGTCATGCAGGCCGCACGTCTTCCCCACGTTGTACGGAATCACGCCCAGACCGCGAAGCCATGCGCCGGGCAGGCGGCCGCGTAGCCAAATCGCCGGGTTGGCGGGGTTGTCCATGGTCAGCAGAAGATGGCCGCCCGGACGCAAGGTCCGGGCAAGCTCGCGCAGCCCGACCAGTATGTCCCCGCGCTGGTCGAAATGGTCGAGCGTGGAATTGGACAGGATGAGATCGAAGCACCGGTCGGCGAACGGCAGCCTGCGCACGTCGGCCGGTACCGCGTGCAGCGCGGGGTATTTCCGCTGCGCGGCCCTTGCCGCGGCCCGCGACAGGTCGATCGCGACGATACTCTTGGCTCGCGCCGCCAGCGCCGGGTAGAGGCCGTCGCTCACCGCTTCGTCGAAGACATCGGTCTTGAGCACCCTGCCCAGCGGGCCGTCGGGCAGCCAGCGTTGCAGGAGCGCGACGTTGAGCGCGTCCGAGTGACGGCGCCACAGGGCCTGCGGCCGCCGTTCCTGCCAGGTCTCGACCACCGAATTCCAGTACGCGGCCTCGGGGCTGGACGTGGGTTCCTTTCTTGCTCGGTCGTCAGGCTGTGGCGCCGGCGGCGTCTCGGTTGCGCCGCCTGCGCCGGCAAGAACCCGCTCAGGCCGCCCCGATCCACCATCGGATCGCGCAGCAACAGGTCCGCCCTGACCTGAGGGAATCTCCGGTTGTGATAATGCTGATTCGACCACGCCGGACATTCTACCCCTTCACGCCCTGGTCGCGTGCCCTTGACACCCACTTGCGCGACAGCGGCGCAAGTGCGCACAGCCGAAGCGAACGCGGCGGGCGATTCTGAGTGAATCCGCCCACTTAGACCCGCACTTTGGCGGAGTCTGCGCAGCCGTGCGATGCTCCGCCGCGATGAAGACCTCGCCCCGAGTTGCCGAGAAGCTGCTGCCCACGCCACGCGAGATCGTCGCGCACCTGGATCGTCATGTGATCGGCCAGACACGTGCCAAGCGCACGGTGGCCATCGCAGCCTACAATCACCTCAAGCGCTGCGAGCAGAAGACCGCGGCCGGCAAGCGTCTCATCAAGAAGTCGAACCTCCTGCTCATCGGCCCCACCGGCTGTGGCAAGACCCACATCGCCCGCACCTTGGCCGAGTTTCTCGACGTGCCTTTCGCCGTCGCCGACGCGACCGAGTACACCGAAGCCGGCTACTACGGCAAGGATGTCGAGGTGATGATCGCGGAGCTGCTGCACAAATGTGGCCAGGACGTGCAGGAGGCCCAGCGAGGAATCGTGTTCATCGACGAGGTCGACAAGATCGCGCGCCGCACGCACAGCGCGCGAACCGGCGCGGGTGCACGCGACATCGGCGGCGAGGGGGTACAGCAGGGTTTGCTCAAACTGCTGGAGGGCCGCGAGATCTTCGTTCCGCAAAATCTGACCCAGCACTGGAACAAGCACGACTTCACGGCGGTGGACACGCAGGACATCTTGTTCATTGCCGCCGGGACGTTCACCGACTTGCGCCTGTACCAGGAGAGCCGCGCGGTCGGCTTCGGCCAGACGGGTGGGAATGGCCACTGCCCGCCGCCCATCACTGAGAAAGAGCTGCTCGAATACGGTCTTCTGGCCGAGTTTCTCGGCCGGCTTCCTCTGCGGGTCGAACTCCATCCCTTGTCAGAAGACGATCTCTTCCAGATCCTGACCGTGCCGTCAGATTCCGTGGTGCGTGAGTATCAGGCCTTGCTCAAGATGGACGGCGTGGACCTGCGCTTCGAGGACGAGGCACTGCGCGAGGTGGTGCAATTTTCCTTGCGGCGCAAGACCGGCGCGCGCACGTTGCGCGCCGTGGTCGAGGAAATCTGTCACGAAGTGATGTTCGAAGCGCCCGAACGCCGGGGCGAAACCATCGTGATCGACGCCAACACGGCCTGCGCCCGGCTGGCCCGGCTGGGCGAGGGCGCCGGTGCGCGCGACTAGCCCGGACTAGCTAGCTTTCCCACCACCGAGAGCACAGAGAACACAGAGGTCGGATGGGAAGAAGGAATCCCGGACTGCGCTGGACCCAACTCTTCCCTTTCCGGTCCGGCTCTGTCGCCTCTGTGCCCTCTGTGGTGGGAAAAGCTAGCTAGCCCTACCCGAAGGGATGCCTGCGCCGGCGCTGGTACGCCTCGAGATAAAGCTG
>PMCR01000267.1 GCA_003155465.1 Myxococcales bacterium
TTCCTGTCGCTGCGCCTGGACCCGCGCGGCGAGTGGCCGCGCTTGGAGGTCGTGCGGCGCATGGCGGACGATGGCGCGTGGTATTTCGGCCCCTACCACTCGGCTGGTGCGTGCCGGGAAGCCTTGCGCGTGGTCAACCGCCACTTCCGGCTGCGCACCTGCACGAACCACGTCTTGCACCACCGCAGCCGCCCCTGCCTGCAGTGCCAGATCAACCGCTGCCTGGGCCCTTGTTGCGTGCCGGTGTCGCGTGACGACTACGCCGAGCAGGTGCGCGACGTGCGCCTGTTTCTGGAGGGCAAGAACGACGAGCTGCTGGCCGGGCTGCGCGCGCGCATGCAGGAAGCGGCACAACAGACCCAGTTCGAGCGCGCCAGCATCATACGCGACCAGGTCCATGCACTGGAGACTGTCCTGCAGTCACAGAGAGTGGTGTCGGCCGATCCACTCGATCAGGACGTCATCGGCTACCACCGGCAGGGCATGGCGCTTGAGGTGGTGGTGCTGTCTGTGCGGCAGGGCAAGCTGATCGGGAGTCGTGCCTTTTCCTTCGCCCGCCAGGAATTCCCCGACGGCGAGGTCCTGTCGAGCTTCATCGGGCTGCACTACGACCTTCTGCCGGTCCCACCCGACGAGGTTCTCTTGCCCTTCGCCATCGCCGACGCTGATCTCAAGGCCGAGTGGCTGAGCGAGAAGCGCGGCAAGAAGGTCCAGATTCTCGTGCCCGCGCGCGGGCCCCGACAGGATCTGGTCGAGCTAGCGCGCAAGAACGCGGTAGCCAGCTTTGCCAGCCGGCGCAATGTGCGCGATGACGCCGAGGCCACCCTGGGCCGGCTGCAGCGGCGGTTGGGGCTGCCCAGGCTCCCGCGCGTGATCGAGTGCTACGACATTTCGCATATCCAGGGCGCCGAGACGGTCGCCTCGTTGGTGGTGTTTGTGGATGGCCAACCGGACAAATCGCACTACCGCACCTACAAGATCCGGCAGGCCGAGAGCCCCGACGATTTTGCCTGCATGTACGAGGTGCTGTCGCGCCGGTTCCGCCGCGCGCGGGAGAGTGCACAGGAGGGAAACCGGCAGGATGATCCTTGGCGGCTGCCCGATCTGCTGGTCGTGGACGGGGGCAAGGGACAACTTGGTGTCGCGCTGGCAGCGGCGCGTGACACCAGCATCGACGTGCGGCCTGGCACAGGGTTGCCCATCATCGCCTTGGCCAAGGAACGCGACACGACTGCACCGGCCAAGGCGTCGCGCGCGAATGCCTCGGCCGAGCCCGAGGCTTCTGTCGCAGAAGGGGCGGCCGAAGGGCCCCGTCCGTCAGCAACCGAAGGAAGACCTGCAGCGCGGATCAAGAAGGCCGCGGCCGGGCCGGCCGGGCAACATCCTGACCGCGTGTTCTTGCCCCAGGCCAAGGACGCGATTCCGATTCGGGCCAACAGCGCGGAGATGTTCGTCCTGCAGCGCCTGCGCGACGAGGCCCATCGCTTTGCCGTGACCTTTCATCGCAGCCAACGCAAGAAGCGCACCCTCCATTCGGTGCTGTCCCTGATTCCTGGCATCGGACCCACACGCCAGCGCGAGTTGCTGCGTCACTTCGGCAGTCTGCAGAAGATCCGGGAAGCCTCACTGGAGGATCTGCTGGTAGCGCCAGGCATCACTCGCAAAGCCGCCGGTGCCGTCCGCGACTACTTCGCCGCCCATCCAGAGACTCCAGGTTGATCTCGCCGGAGCGGCGCCTGCGATGCCAAGGCGTCTGTGGAGCAGCTGTCCCTGAACCAGCGGCCAGGTCGCGATGGGTACAACGCTGACGCGACATCATGCCTCAGGCCAGGAAGCAGAGCGGCAAAGCAGAAAAACGAAGCGCGAAATGACCTTCCGCTCTCCCCGCCACCCCCTTTTCACTGGTAGGCTGAGTCCAAAACGTTTCCCGGGGCTCGTACGGCCTAGGACATCTGACTATTGGTACGGAGGCTCTTCATGCGGCTGCCGCAATTACATCAAAGACAAAACGGATTCTTCGCGGTGCTGGCGGCGACTATTTCGGTCACCGGTTGCCAGGTCCAAAAACCGGTCGATATCTATGGCACGGATCCCAGCCCGCAATCGACGGACGGGGGCACCATGGATGGGAGGGGAACCTTCGATGGGTTCGTGTTGTTCGTTCCAGACGTGCCAGACCAAGTGCCCGACCTTCCGCCTCCGCCCCGCCCCGATGTGCTGCCTCCCCCGCCGGTGGTCTGTGGCGACGGCATCTTGAATGTTCCAGAGGGCGAGCAATGCGACGATGGCAATGTCGATCCGGCTGACGGCTGCGGCCCGACCTGCCTGATCGACGAAGGCTGGATCTGCCCCACGCCAGGCAAGCCCTGCGTGAACACCACAGTTTGCGGCGACGGCCGAATCTCCGGTGCCGAGCAGTGCGACGACAACAACAAGGAGAGCGGCGATGGTTGCAGTGACGGCTGCAAGATCGAGGACGGCTGGACCTGTCCCTTGGAAGGTGTGCTCTGCCAGGCCGCTGCGTGCGGCGACGGGTTCATGGTGGGCAGCGAGGACTGCGACGACGGCAACACGGACAGCGGCGACGGCTGCAGCGATACCTGCCGGGTGGAACCAGGTTATTTTTGTCCCACGCCGGGCGCCGCGTGCCAGAAGACCGTTTGCGGCAACGGTGTCGTCGAGGGTGACGAGGCTTGCGA
>PMCR01000486.1 GCA_003155465.1 Myxococcales bacterium
AGCGACGGCTCGATGGTGATGGACAGCACTTCGCTCCGACCGTTGACCACGCAGCGGACCAGACCGCCCCCCGTCTCAGCCTCGACCTGCTTGTCACCCAGGGCGTCCTTGGCCCGGTTGAGCTGCTCCTGCACGCGCTGCCAGGTCTCCATGAGGTTGCGCAGGTTGGGTCCATCGCTCATGGGCTCTTGATCTCCTTGGGCGCAACGCCGAACAGCTCCTGCGCCTTGCGAATCATGGGATGCTCGCGCGCTTCGGTTTCGCGCTGGTGCTGGTCGATCTGCGCCGCCTCTGCTTCGCGGCCAACCTCGGAACGCACGAGCGGCAGCACCTTGCCGGTCGACATCTTCAACTCGAGCCGGGTGGCCGTGCCGGTGATTTGGGTGAGCGTGCGTTCGACTTCGGGCTTGAACTTGGCGGTCTGGTCAAGGGCGAACTTCTGCGAGAACTGCAGGGTGACCGCGCCGCCTTCCCAACCGCTGACCTCAGCGTGGTCCAACGCGGCGGCCATGGCGGGCCGGTGTCCGAACGATTCGCGCACCCTCTGCCACACTTCAACGATGTCAGAATCGGGCGGCAGCGGCGAGGGCGCTGCTGGGGCTGGCGCCACAGCGGGGGCCGGCAGCGACTGGCGTGCGGCGCCCCGAGGCCGTAGCTCCGGCGCCGCTGGCCGCGCGGGGAGCGCGCCCGCCCCACCGAGGCGACCCTCCAGCTTCTCCAGCCGATCGAGCAAGTCGCCGAGTGGGAGCAAGGGCTCGGCGTTGCACAGGTCAACCAGCGCCATTTCCAGCAGCAGGCGCGGCGTCTGCGATCGCGCGGCGTCCTCCACAGCACGAGCCCAGCGATCGAAAAGCGACGTGGCCAGGCCCTTGCCGGCCTTGCCAGCCAGCGCCTTGGTCTCAGCGATTTCTTCCGCAGTCGCGTCGATCAGATCCTCGGCGTCGGGAACCGCGGTCAGGATCTCGAGATCGTGCAGAAATCCGAGAAAAGCCCGCGCCATCTGCATGAGATCCACGCCGCGGTCGACCGCACCAGCCACATGCCGTAAGGTTTCCGCCACGTCGCGGGCCAGCACCTTGTCCGCCATCTGGTAGAGCAGGCGGCGATCCGCCACGCCCAGCACCTCGACCACCTTCGCCCGGGTCAGGGTTTCGTCGCCCACGTAGGCCACCACCTGATCGAGCAACGAAAGGCCATCGCGCACCGAGCCCGCCGCCTCGCGCGCCACCAGGCGCACGGCATCGGGTTCACAAGCGATCTTCTCATTGCTCAGGATGCGGGTCAGGTGCTCGGCCAGCACCTTGCTGGGCAGCAACTTGAAGTCGTAACGCTGGCAGCGCGACATGATGGTCGCGGGGATCTTGTGCACCTCGGTGGTNNTCTTGAGCAGCGCATTGAACGCGCTCACCGACAGCATGTGGACCTCGTCGACGATGTAGACCTTCTTGCGCGCCTCGGCCGGCAGGTAGCGCACGCCCTCGCGCAAGGTCCGCACGTCATCCACCCCGGTGTTGGACGCGCCGTCGATCTCCTGCACGTCCACTGACTGCCCGCTGGAGATAGACTGGCAGATGGAGCAGGTCCCGCACGGGGTGGCGGTCGGTCCCTGCGCGCAGCAGAGCGCCTTGGCCAGAATGCGCGCCGCACTGGTCTTGCCGATGCCGCGCGCGCCGGTGAACAGGAAGGCGTGGTGCACGCGCCCCATGCTGATGGCGTTGGTCAGGGTGCGCGCCACATGCTCCTGCCCGAGAAGATCCTCGAACTTCTGCGGCCGGTACTTGCGCGCAAGAACCAGGTAAGACATGCACGCATATTCTGGACTCACCCGGCGACAGTCAACAGGCGAATCGAATGCCGTCGGTCGGCAACCCGACGCCGCTGCGGCAAACCGATCCGCGAAAATCGATCCTCCTTGCCCAATTGTGCTACCTGTAGCACAATTGGAGCATCATGAAGACCGCCGGCATTCGAGAAGCGCGCCAGGGGCTGTCGTCGCTTGTGGCGGAGGTGCGCAAGGGCCGAGAGATCGTGCTGACCGAGCACGGCCGGCCCGCGGCGCGCCTGGTGCCCTTGCGCGACGAAGCAGCTCACGCCTTTCGCAGCCACCGGCGTTTCCGGGCGACCATCGGCCAGGCTGGCGCGACCTTGTCGATTGCGATAGCGGAAGACCGTGCAGATCGAAGCTAGCCCGCTGTACCTGGACACCAGCGCGCTCGCCAAGATCTACGTCCAGGAACCGGACAGTGATGCTCTCGACGCGGCCTTGACCGGCCGGCGCGACCTTCTGCTCTCGGAGCTGGCGTTGACCGAGCTGACCTCGGCGCTCGCTCGCCGCGTTCGTGAGGGGCAACTCGACGCCACCGCCGGCCGGCGCATCTATCAACAGCTTTTCCGCGACGTGCGTGCGGGCGAGTACCGGTTGCTCGACCTGACTTCAGCCACCCACCGCGAGGCAGAGCGATTGCTCCTGACGCTTGGACTTCACGCGCCCCTGCGCGCGGCGGACAGCCTGCACCTGGCCGCGGCCGCCCTTGCCGACGCTCGCGCTCTTGTCACATATGATCGTCAGATGCACGCCGCCGCCGTGGCCCTCGGAGTATTCGAGGTCGTCCCGGCCTCGTTGTGATCAACGGCCGTTTGACGCAAATTTGGCCGTGGTTTACGCTCTGCTGGTTTGCATCGTCGCGACCTTGATGTCGCAGGACTACGGAGAACCGTCGCACGTGACTACACGAGAGCTTAAACTGGCGCGCGTGGGAACCCTTGCCGGGTTCCCGTGGTAGGAGAGATCGACCGTGCCGCCTGAGCCTCAAGTGGACGCATTGGTGGGAACCGTGGTGGAGGGTGCGTACCGGATCACGCGCCTGATCGGCGAGGGCGGCATGGGCGCGGTGTACGAGGCGGTGCAGCTTCGCCTCAACAAGCGCGTGGCGGTCAAGCTGATGGCGCGCGATCTGGCGGCCAACCGCGAGGCCCTGGCGCGCTTCCATCGCGAGGCCGAGATCACCTCGCACCTCGGGCATCCGCACCTGGTGAACGTCGTGGACTTCGGCCAAGCCGAATCCGGCGAGCCCTACCTGGTGATGGAGTATCTCGAAGGCGAGGATCTCGACCACCGCCTGCGCCGCGTGGGTTGCATGCCCATCGAGGCGGTGGTCAACGTGGTCAAGCAGGTCGCTTCGGCGCTGAATGCAGCCCACGACCAAGGCGTCGTTCACCGCGATCTCAAGCCCGGCAACGTGTTTCTGGTGCAGATCCCGGGCGAGCCCGATTTCGTCAAGGTGCTCGACTTCGGCATTTCGAAGATGAAAGCGGCGCGCACCCAACTGACCAACGCGGCGGCGGTGATGGGCACGCCGAACTACATGTCGCCCGAGCAAGCCACCGGCATGGTGGAGGAGATCGATCATCGCGTCGACCAGTGGGCGCTCGGCTGCATAACCTGGCAGATGCTTCTCGGGCGGGGTCCGTTCGTGGCTGACGAGGTAGCCGCGATTCTGTATCAGATCATCAACCTGGACCCGCATCCCCTGACGCCGCGGGTGCCGGGCCTGCCACCGGCTGTGGAGGCGGTGTTGCGGCGGGCCTTGAGCAAGCGGCCGGCGGATCGATTCCCTTCGCTGCGAGAATTCTCCCGCGCATTGGATGCCGCCGCGTCTGGCCGGCCCGCTGACGCAACACCAGCGCCGGTGGTTGCATCACCTGCGTCGCCGGCCGATACGACCATCGCGTACGGGACAACCCCGGTCGCCGGGATACCTGCACCAGCGCCCATTGCCCAACCGCCGCCAGACGCGCAAAAGCCCGACGCTGATGTCTCGCTGATCAGGGACAATACCCATACACCGCAAGACGCGCCCAAGCCCGATGTGGATGTCTCGCCGACCGAGGACGACTCGGATCTCGTGGCGCCCCGGAATCGGATCAGGCCGGTTCATATCCTGGTCGCGGCGGTCGGCATGCTGCTCCTGCTCGGAACTTGCTTGCTGACTGCCGGACGCAGAACTGACAAGCGTCCTTTGCCGGCACCCGTGGCTGCACCAACCCCGCCACCCGCGATTCTCCCGCAGCCAGCGCCGACACCCGCGCCAATCCCCGCAGCGCCTCCGCCGCCCGTTGTCGCGTCGCCGGAGCCCGCGCCACTTCCTCCCGCAAGCGGAAGCGAGGCCAGGCCTCCGGTTGTCAAGCGGCCGCAGCCTGGATTGGCGCCGGCCGCGGAACCAGTCGACGGTACAAAGTCGACAACCGGGGCGCCTTCGGACGTGGATAGGTTCTTGCGCGAGCGCGACCCAAAGAAGGCCGAGGCGACCGAGGCTGCCACCGATCGCCGCGCCAACCCCTACCACGATTATGAGGACATCGACTTCACCGGCGCTCGCCGGTCCAACCCGTACAGCGATACTGATGGCACAAAGCCAGGCGCCCCTGTTGGTGGTCCCGCCGGCGAACGCCGCGCCAACCCCTGGGTCGATCCGTTCGTGGACGGCGCCGACGCTCCGCCTCCACCAGGAAAGCCAAAGACTCCTGTTTCACCACCCGCAGCCGCGCCACCCCCCCGCAAGCCCGCGTTGATCGAGGAGCTGTGATCATGTCTGTAGCCTCTCTCATCCTTCTCCCGATTCTGACCATGAAAGCCCTCTCCTTGTTGTCTGCACGCCTGGTTGTCCCAGGCCTCTGCCTGATCGCTGCGCTTGCGGCAGCGTGCTCATTCGACGTTAACAAATTGCGAACCCCGGAGTCGTAAGGTTCTGACGGAGCCGCCGACCACCCCGTGGTTCACGATGCCGGCAGGTCTGGCAACGGTGGCACCATTGCAATCCCGCCAGACGCTGCCATCGCCACAGGCGGCAGGGGAGGCGCTGGTGGCGTGGGGACAACGGGGGGGGGTGTGGCGCAGCGGCGGCCAGACCAGCACGGATGGAGCCGCCGGCCAGACGACCACTGCGACCAGCACTGCGCCAGGCGTGTGCGTTCCTGGCATCAGTGTCCAGTGCGCCTGCCCCTCGGGCCATCTAGGCGCCCAAGCCTGCACCTCGGCAGGCACATACGCGGCATGCGTGTGCGCCCCCTCAGCGGTGGACGCCGGGAGCGCGGGCGGTCGTGATGGTGCCGCCGACGGACCACCAGACGCGGCCATCGCCACGGGCGGCAGCGGCGGCACGACTGTCGAGAGTTCAGGCGGCACGATCAACGCAGGCGGCACCACCACTGCGGGCGGCAGCACCAGCAACGCGCCTTCTGGCACCACCGTGACCTTTGCCAACGGCAAGGCCCAGGGTGCCATAACCGGCTACGGCTGGCTTGCTCTCGGTGCCGCGGACGCCCTCACTGACCCGACCTGCGGCCCCGGCAAGATGCCCATCACGAACACCGCTCCTTGCCCTTCCTCCACCAACTGGAATTCCCCCACCGCGCTCTGCGTCTCGGGCTCGATTCCGGCTCTTGGAACACCTCCGGACTACGCCGGAAACTGGGGCATCATGCTTGGCGTGAACTCCGCTGACCCAATGGGAGTCATTGGTCAGTCCTTCTCGACCATGGCGATCACGGTCACTGGCTTGCCCTTGGTCGGGCTGCGCGCCATGGTCCACAAGAGGGGTGATCCGGATTCGACCTCCTACTGCGCTGTGCTGACCTCGGGTACGGCCATGCCCCTCGCGTACTTCAGCACGGCCTGCTACACGCCAACGTCGCCCGGCATCGCCATCACGGCCGCTGACGTACCGAACATCGACAAGATCGGCGTGCAGGTTTCGTCGGGTGCCGCGGCGATCGCCGTGACCAACCTCTGCATCACTGGCATCACCTTCGCCAAGTAGCCCGCGCCCTGTACCCGTCTCTGACTAGTGAGTCTCCGGTTGCAGCACTTGCGGCCGCAAGGTTCTCGCATGCCCTGGCATGAACAAACACGTGTCGCGGTTGATCCCCAGGAGCAAGTCGGTGGTGGCCTGGTCAGCCGGGGGAAAGGCGTAGTTCTCCAGTTCCTGGGGCGCCACCCAGCGAACATCGGCCACCCGAATTGGGTGCGGTTCTTGGCTGGCCGCGATGCTGGCCCGATAGAGAACCAACTCCACGACATAGCCATCGTAGCGGTGGGTGCGGTGGGCGGTGGAGCCGCCCACATTCACATCGACGCCGACCCGTTCCAGGAGTTCCCGTCGGAGCGCGGCTTCGTCGGTCTCGCCGGTCTCGACCTTGCCACTCGGAAACTCCCACAACCCGGCAAGCACAGCTGTCGAACGCCGCTGGGTAATGAGGAATCGCCCTTGCTGCTCGATCACGGCAGCCACCACGCGAATGTGAGGTACGAGGTCATTCATGACGTAGCTCCGAGGCTGCCAGCCTTTGCGCACGCATTTCTTCTTCGACTCATGGATAGCAGTCCCTCCTCGCTGTTCTGTGCCATCGGCGAACGCTGGCGAAACTTGAGCGTCACCTTCAATTTTTCCATGTCCCTGCTCCCTCGGTTGGATTCCGCTCGCCATGTCTCGTTTCCAACAAGACGCATCTGGACCCTTGACGGCAGGCGCAAGCCGTACACGGCCCCGTGGCTTCTGTAGGACCCCGTGCCTACCAAAGACCAGACTCGTTGCAGCCGCACGCGAGCGAGCCTGCTGTCGCGCAGAATCTGCGCCTCCCAGTCCCGCGCGCCACAATCATCCAATTGACTGGGCTGGCGAACACCGCGGCACAGGGGCCGACGCACACGCCCGATTTTCCGCCAACTCTCCCTCCAAGGGCAAAAGCCACACTTCTAGTACGGCAACTCGACGGTCTGGCCCAGCAGGTCGAACTCGACGGACAATGGCGATTGTCCGTTCAGTTCCTGGCTGCGCGGATCAGGCTGGCTGCCGCCCACGCTGACACGGAAGCGGCCTGGCTCCAGCACGCGCTGGCCGCGCTCGTCGATGAGCGACAGGTCACGCGGAGAAAGCTCGAAAGAAATACGGCGGGCTTGGCCGGGCAGAAGATGCACACGCACAAAACCGCGCAGGCTGGCAATGGGCACGCGACAAGAGGCCTGCAGGTCCGTCAGGTAGAGCTGCACGACCTCGTCGCCCGGCCGGCTGCCCGCGTTGGTCACCGTGACCGACACCGATGCGCTGGCGCCGGCCGGGATTGGCGCCGGCGATACGGCGATGTCTTGATAGTGGAAGCGCGCGTAGGAAAGGCCAAAACCAAAAGGATAGAGCGGGGGCCTTTCCAAATAGCGGTAGGTGCGTCCCTTCATGCTGTAGTCTTTGAAATCAGGAACGTCCGCCAACGTGCGTGGAAAGGTGATGGGAAGGCGGCCCGCGGGACTGACGTCACCAAAGATGATGTCGGCCAGGGCGTTGCCCCCTTCTTCGCCGGGATAGAAGGCTTGGATGATGGCGCCCACGTGATCGTGGGCGCAGGCCAGGTTGAGCGCACTGCCCGAGATGACCACCAGCACCGTGGGTTTGCCGAGAGCGACGATGCTTTCCATCAGGCGGGGCTGCAGGCCGGGAAGCTCAAGATCCACCTTGTCCCCGGCCGCCTCCGAATTGCTCGCATCGCCTTGCTCGCCCTCGATCTCGGCCGACAAACCCAGGCACAGCACGACCGCGTCGGCGCGCTCGGCGATGCTGACCGCTTCGGCCAGATGGCCAGCGCAGTCCAGGCCATCGGTTGCGGTCCCCTGTCGCTTGCAACCTGGGGCGTACCACACCTTGGTCTGCCTGGCGACCGCGGCGCGGATTCCCTCTAGCGGCGTCACCGCACGCGACGGGGTTCCGCTGTAGTTGGCGCACAGGACGTGATGGTCGTAGGCATTGGGACCGATGACCGCGATGCTGCGCAGATCCTTGCGCAGCGGCAGCAGCCCGCCCGCGTTCTTGAGCAGGACCATCGAGGCTGCGGCCGTGGCGCGGGCCAGGGCCCGGTGCTTGTCGCAGTCGTTGGTCTCGTAGGGAGTGGACGAATAGGGCACGCGCTCGGGCGGATCGAACATGCCCAGGCGCATGCGGGCACGAAACAGCCTGCGCAGGCAGGTGTCGAGATCCTGCTCGCGCACAAGCCCGGCAGCCAGCGCAGCCGGAATGTGACCGTAGGCACAGCCGCAGTTGAGGTCGCAGCCCGATTGCACCGCCAGCGCAGCCGATTCCGCAAAACTGCTGGTCACCCTGTGGCTCTGGTGAAAATCCTGGATGGCCCAGCAGTCGCTGACCACGAAGCCGCCAAAGCCCCATTCCTCGCGCAAAATTCGACGCAAGAGGGTGGGGCTGCCGCAACAGGGCTCGCCGTTGGTGCGGTTGTAGGCGGCCATGATGCTTTCGGCCTTGGCTTCCGTGATGCAGGCGTGAAAAGCCGGCAGATAGGTCTCACGCAGGTCTTTCTGGCTGACCTTGGCGTCGAATCCGTGGCGCAAGCCCTCGGGACCGCTGTGGACCGCGAAGTGCTTGGGCGTCGCCACCGCCTTCAGGTAATGGGGATGGTCGCCTTGCAAGCCGCGGCAGTAGGCCACCGCCAGGCGCGAGGTGAGAAACGGGCATTCGCCGTAGGTCTCGTGCCCGCGACCCCAGCGCGGGTCACGAAAGATGTTGATGTTGGGGGTCCAGAGCGTGAGTCCCTTGTACAGGCCCCGGTCGCCTTTGCGCGCGTACTCGTGGTGCTTGGCGCGCGCCTCGTCGGCAATGGCCACCGCCACCTCGTGCAGGCGCGCGATATCCCACATGGCGGCCAGGCCAATGGCCTGGGGAAAAACCGTGGCAATCCCAGCTCGCGCCACCCCGTGCAGCCCCTCGTTCCACCAGTTGTAGGCGGGCACACCCAAGCGCGGGATCGCGGGGGCAGCGTGCTGCATTTGCTGGGTCTTTTCCCCCAGCGTCAGCCGCGAAACCAGATCCTCGACCCGCTGGTCGATGGAAAGGTCGGGATCAAGGAAGGGATAGGTGGGCGTGGGTTCAGGCATGCGCGGCGGATTTCGTTGCACGGGTGATGGCTTGGGTAGTCTTACTAATTCCTGGCCCGTGGCTCAAGCGTGTGGATAGAAAGGCTTCGAGGGTCGTCAGGCAGTGATGTGATCTTGGACACATCTTGCGCACAACGAAATGAGCAGTTTGGTTGACAGAGTGCGGAGACGGGAGGGATCCTTAAGCCATCGTCGTGGGATCACCAATGAAGACAGTGAAAGTGTTTGTGTCAGAGATCATGTTCCCTCGACGGGAATCATCGTCGGCGGCCACTTCTGCGGGCCACAACCGGATTCTTGCAGCCGACAGGAAACGCGGGCGCTCTCTCTTGCGAGTGCCCACAGGCGTAGGAGCCACTATGAAGATCAGATACTTCAGCTTTGCCTTGACCCTGGCCAGTTCCCTCACGCTCGTTGGCTCTGCTCGGGCGGACGTAGCTCCTCCGCCGGACTACGTCGAGACTTGCAGCGTTGCCAACAAACTGACTGCGACCTCGGAGTGTCTGCTCTGCGCGACAGACCGAATGCGGGTAGACCGCTGCTATCCGCTTCTCGTTCCCTACTGCTACAAAAACGTCTGCCAAGTGTGGGGCGGTCGTTTCGAGGTCTGGTGTCGGACCAAGGGTGCGGGGACCCCGGTCGTCCCCCCCGAAACGCTGTCCCTGCTCACCCCTAGCACCTATCCGCTGCCGACTGGTCCCGACGGGGGCGCCACGGCCCCCAGCAGCTGCCTTCCCTACACGCCTCCTGCGACTCCTGATGCTGGCGGCCCCGGTGGACAGGGCGGGGCTAGCGCGCTGGGAGGTGCTGGCGGAACGGGCGGGACCGGCGGTCAGGGCGTAATCGGCGGGAGTTCTGCCGCGGGCGGGACAGGCGGACAGAGCGCAGTCACATCGGCTCCTCCGGTGAGCGATACCGGCGGTCAGATCGCAATCGGCGGGAGCCCTGCCACGGGCGGAACAGGCGGGCAGAGCGTAGTCACATCGGCTCCTCCGGTGAGCGATACCGGCGGTCAGATCGCAATCGGCGGGAGCCCTGCCACGGGCGGGACAGGCGGGCAGAGCTCGGTAAGCTGGATCTCCCTTGATGGCGGGTCTCTTCCCGCGGGCGGGACAGGCGGTCAGGGCGGGACCTTGGTGGCGGGCGATGCGGGCCTTGCAGCCACGGGAGGCACGGGAAGCACCAGCGCAAGCAACGCGGGCAAGCCGGACGATAGCAGCAGCGGGTGCTCGGTGGGCGGCTGGCTTTCGGTCAAGGCGCTTGGGCCTTGGCTTCTGGCTGGCCTGTTCGGTGCGATCGTCACGCTGGCGCGACGCCGACGGCGCTAGCTAATCTTCGGCTGGCCACTCCGCTCACGGCAGACTGTCACCGAAGCGCAGATAGATCGTCCCTTCGAAGGTGCCGTTCACCGCGTTCTGCTGGCCTTGCGGGCCGGTGTCCTTGGCGGCGGAGAATTTGTTGCCGATCGGGGAGATGCCGTACAGAAACGAGACATCGCCGGTGGGGTACACGGTGGTCGCGGACATGGGAGAAGAAGCGTTGGCGGGCGTGTACAGGCGCAGGAAGACGTCAGGAGAGTCGATGACGAACAGGATAGCGCCCTCGCTGGTGCGCAGGCGCGCCCAGTAGATCTCGGAGTAGTAGCCCTTGAACTCGGGGTAGTCCCAGACCTGGCCGGTGATGGCGTTGTTCTTCTGGCGCTGCCACAGGTCAAGCCACGGGCCCTGCATGCGGTTCTTGTAGACGCGGGCGGGTCCGCGTCCCAGCCAGTCGGCACCGGTGACTTGCGCCTCCGGGTACTCGAACGTGATGCCATGGTGGTCGTAGTTGCCGTTCAGGGCATAGCGATAGGTCAGGCCGAGCCAGCCGTTGCCCATGACCCGCCAGAGAACCTGCTGAAGACTGCCGGTGTACGTGACGGTAATGACGTAGTCACTGCCGTCCTGGCTGCCGGTGAACGACTGCAGCGTCCCAGTGCCGGAGGACAGCACGGGACCGTTGCGCAACGAATACTTCGCGCCGTTGGCAGTGACTGCGGACAGTTGTCCCGACGTCTTGCTGAAGGTATAGGTCGCGCCGCCGGCCGCAACCGCGACGGTCGTGGCTGCATCGGTAGCAGCCGCGGCGGCGGTGCTGGTGGTGCTCACAATTGTGGCGCGCACCTGCGCTGGCGAGGCAATGCCCCACGACCAGCGGCCCACCAGCGTGCCCGCGGCGTCGGTGGCATCGAGCAGAAGAACGTCGGCCGTGGACCAGTTGGCCGGCAGAGGTAAGGTCAGCGTGCCGCTGGCGCCGGCGGCAATACTACCGGTTCGCGCTGTCCCCTCGGCCATGACGGAGTGCCCGCCGGCGGTATTGTGGACGTCGAACTGGGCGAGCTGCCAGTTGAACGTCACGGTATTGAGGTCCACGAAGGCGTAGTCGTTGGCGACCGGGATGGCGCCGGTGAAGCCCGCGGCCAGCTTGGCCATTGAGATGCGAACCGGCGACCAAATCTGGCGGATGGTGTAGTAGCTGCCCTCTTTCTGCCGGTAGGGGCCGACCACGCCGTCAGGCGCCTGGTTTCCTTTGGTGTCGATGGTGTTGTTGACATCGGCGCGCAGAACCCCCTCGTCGAGGAACGCCCAGATGAATCCGCCCGCCCCGCGCGGGCTTGCGCGCATGGCGTTCCAGTAGTCCTCCAGGCCAGCGCCGCCCCCTCCGTCGTAGAGCCCATGCAGGAACTCCGTCGGCATGAAGATGGTCGTGCCGGCCAGGCTGCTCACGACGCTGGAATAGGTCGGGTAGTGAGCGTCGTTGACGTTGCTGAAAGTCTGTTGAGGGTGCAGCACAGAGCGTTTCTGGGGATCCCACTGGGCAAAGTCGCCGTCGAGGGCAGTGTTCCATCCCCCTTCATTGCCGTTGTCCCAGAACAGGATGCTGGGGTGGTTGACGTCAAAGGTGACCATCTCCTCGATCAGCTTGCGCCCCACAGTGGTGGAATATGGGGGCGACTGCCAACCAGCCAGCTCGTCCAGTATGTACAGGCCCAGGGCGTCGGCGTACTCGAAAAAGTGCCGGTCGGCCGGGTAGTGTGAGTTGCGAACCGCGTTGACGTTCATGCTCTTGAGCAGCTGCACGTCGTCCAGTGATTGTTTGCGACTGAGGGCGCGGCCCGATTCAGGCCAGAAGCAATGACGGGTGAGGCCTTTCAGCATGACCTTGGTCCCGTTGACGTAGATGCCGTTGCCAGCCTTCACCTCAATGGTGCGGAAGCCGATGTTTTCGCGCACGGCGTGGCGACCCCCACTCGACGTAGCCAGTTCAACTGCCAGTCGGTAGCGATTCGGGATTTCGGCCGTCCACGGCTTGATCCCAGTGAAAGTTCCCTGCAATGAGACCTTGGTTTGCCCGGACATGGTCGCTCCGGTGAGGGGGTTGCCCACAGGGGCCAGGGAGTCATCGAACAGCCGCGCCGTCACCTGCGCGGTTTCCGTGAGAGAACGCAGGAAGACATCCACAGCCAGGCTGCCGTCGGCGCGAGCGTTCACCGCGAGACGCTCGATGGAGGCGCTGGGATAGGCTTCCAGGTACACGGGCCGGAAGATGCCGCCGAACACCCAGTAGTCCGCGCTGCGTTCCGCATCGTTCACGCTGGAGTCAGTCGATTCCTTGGCCACCACCACCTGGATTTGGTTGGAGGCGCCCACCTTCACCAGTGAGGTGATGTCGTAGCGGAAACGGTAGAATGCGCCTTGGTGCACAGGGCCGGCGCTGGTGCCGTTGAGGGTGACCGTGGTATCGGTCATCGACCCTTCAAACGCGATGAAGATCTGGCGGCCTGCCCACGTCGCAGGAACGTCGAACGACCGGCTGTACGTCCCCTTTTCAGAGCTCCGGTTGGTCTCCGTTCCGTAGGTGAAGCTGCCAAAGCCGAAGAACTCCCAGTTGCTGGGGACTGGGATGGTCGTCGCTTCGCCGGCACGGCGACCACCCGACACGGTGAAGTTCCAATTGACGGCGTCGTCGGTCCCGGTGCCCGACAAGTAGAGCACCTCGGTGTGATCGGGGTAGGTGGTGTCGCTGTCGATGGGCTTGTCGATCGGGGCAGAGCCGCCGCCCGCACCGGTGCTGCCACCCGAAACAGTGCTGCCGCCCATGCGGGTGCCGCCCCCTGAGACGGTGCTGCCGCCAGTGCGAGTGCCACCGCCGGAAGCAGTGCTCCCGCCTGCGCGGGTGCCACCGCCCGTGCCGCCCCCCACGAGTCCGCCGCTTCCGCCGCCAGTTGCGGCAGCCGTGCCGCCGGTGCCCAAACCGCCGCCCGCGCCACTTCTTCCGCCGCTGCTTCCGCCGCCCGCGCCAGCGGTGACTATGCCGGCGCCGCCAGCCGCGCCGCCCGAGACGAGGCCGGTACTTCCGCCACCGTTTCCGCCAGCCGTGCCGACGCCGCTGGCGCCTCCGCCACCACCTGTCGTGATTCCGCCCGCTGCGGCATCAGCGGTACCGCCGCCCGCCCCCGACCGGGACGCGGTGCCGCCGCAGCTGACAATCGCCAGCGCCGTCATGACCAGCGCTGCGCGCCCGGCCGTCGTGGCAACACATCTCATCGGAACCTCCTCTGATGTTCCCGCAGTGCCGGCCACGGTCTTGAGTGGTTCACCGGGGCGGATCCGACCACCGCAAGAGCGTGCTGCACGGCGTGTTCTCACCACTTCGTACATTCTACTCCATCGCGTCCCGGCCGAGGTCGCCATCCGCGGGTGCCTGCTTCGGGAAAGACTGGCAAGACTGTAAACCACGCCCGGGTCGTCTTGCTCGGGCAGGCATCCAGAAGTCCGAACTCGGGCGCGGGTTGTGATCGCGTCTGGTCCTGGCGGCCGCTGCGGGCGCTGGACCTGCACGCGCAGGTGGGCCAAAATACCCGCGTGACCAAAGACGAAGCCCTCAGGGAACTGGCAGACGCGGAGGTAGTCCCCTGCGTTTCGGCAGGAATCGCGGATGCCAAGGAGGTACTAGACGCGTGTCTGGCGGCGGACATTCCGGCGATTCTGGATCGCCAGGATTCCTGCCAGGGACATGGCCACGCCTGTGCCGTGCGCATCGACCTGTGCGTGAGACCCGAGGATCTGCCCAGGGTCATGAGCCTGATGCACGCGCGTTGGCAGAGCCTTCTCGATCAGGAAGGCACCCTGCCCAATCAGACCGCCGAATCCGCAGAATGCGAGGAGCCCCCCTGTCCCGCCTGCGGCACAGCCGCGCCCCTGCAGGAGGGTGCTTGCACGGGATGTGGTCTGCAGCTCGAGTAGACCGCGCGCAAGACTGCGGCTACTTGGCGGGCGCAGTGGACAGGATCGACTCGATCTGGGTCATGACGGCATTCATCTCCTGCATGGCGGCCAGGAAGGGCGCCGATGTCGTCAAGTCCACTCCGGCCCGGGCCAGCAGATTGCCCGGGAAATCCGCGCCGCCCGCTGACAGCAGCGCCAGGTAGCGATCGCGGGCCGTGGTGCCGCCGCGGGCCTGGTCGTCAAGGATGGCCTTGGTCAGAGCGGTGGAGGCGACCAGGCTGGTGGCGTACTGGTACACGTAGAAGTCGTAGTAGAAGTGCGGAACGAAGCTCCATTCGTCCCCGTACAGCTCGGGAATGCTGCAGATCCCCTTGGCGTGCCCGTAGTAGCGCCGGACCAGTTCCAGGTACGCGGCGGTGAGCGATTCCCCGGTCAGGGCCTCGCCCTTCTCGGCGCGCTCGTGAATCGCCAGCTCGAACTCGGCGAACATGGTCTGCCTGAACAGCGTCGTGCGCAGGCTTTCCAGGCGCTCGCCCAGCAGGGCCATTCGTTCGTGGTCGTTGTGGGCCTCGGCAAGGGCCCGATGAACCAGCAGGTTCTCGTTCAGCGTCGAGGCGATCTCAGCGACGAAGGTGGCATAGCCCGAGGTTGCAAACGGCTGGCTCTCGCCCGCCAGCAAGGTGTGCATCGAATGCCCCGCCTCATGCGCCAGGGTGGAAACGTCGTCCCACTGACCATTGAAGTTGAGCAGCTGGTAGGGATGCACGCCGTACACGCCGGTCGAGTACGCACCCGCGCGCTTGCCCGTGCTGGGCAGAAAATCGGTCCATCCGGCCTGCAGGCCCTGGGCCAGCTTCTTGCCGTACTCTGGCCCCAAGGGCGCCACGGCAGCCAACGTCATGGTGATCGCGTCCTCGACCGAATAGTGGCGGTCGACCTCGCTGGCCAGCGGCGCATACAGATCCTCGTAGCTCAGTTCCGACAGGCCGAGCATGCGCTGTCGTAGCTTCAGATAGCGGTGCAACGTCGGCAGATTCGCGTTCACGTCCTTGACCAGCTGCCGGTAGATGGCCACCGGAATGTTGTCGCGAAAAAGCGCCGCCTCCAGGGTCGATGGGAAATGGTGCACGTCGCGATCGAAGATGTGCGTCTTCAACTGAGCAGACAGGGTCGCGCCGGTGGTCCGTTCGAACGTCTTCATGGCGCCGAAAAAGGCCTGGAACACATTCACCCGGTCGGCCCGTTTGCGCGAGGCACGCGCGCGCGAATACCCAGCCGGATCCAGCCGAACCTCCTCTCCCGTCGAGAGCTTGACCGTCGGGTAGGGCAGGTCGGCGTCTTTCAGCACGCCAAAAACCGTACTGGGTGCGATGCTCAGTTCGCCGGCCATGGCGACAATGCGTTCCTCTTCGGCGCGCAGGGTGTGCGGCTTCCAGCGCAGCACGTCCTGCAAGTAGAAGGTCCATTCGCGCAGCCGCTTTTCTTTGGCCAGCGCCGTCCGTATGGTCGCCTCCGGCAGGGTGAGCAACTCGGGACGCAGCCAGGAAGTTGCCGTGTCAAGCTGGACGCCGAGCGAATCCGCCTCGGCCCGCATTGAGCGCGGCTCAGCCAGCCGGGTGTTCTCGTCGGTGCGCGCATGGGCATAGACCGCAATCCGCTGCAGCTCGTTCTGCAGCACCCCCAACTCGGCCAGCGCATCGGCCAGCGCTTTGGCCCCGTCGCCCAGATGCCCCTTGTGCCGTTCGAACCCGGCTACCTTCTTGCCAAGAGCTGCTTTGGCCTTGGCCCAAGCCTGGTCCGAGGCATAGAGATCACCCAGCTTCCACTTGTACTTGTCGTCGATGTGGCTGCGATCGATTTCCTTGAAAGCCGAAGGCGCAGACGGGGCGGCAGCAAACGAGAGCGCGGCGAGGGGAAGGGCTAATGACTGCATGGTGGGCAGCGGAGTATAGCCTGTTCACCCGGTCCGCGTTTTCGCCGCACCGGAATATCTTCGTTCGGACCTCGGTTCGGTGCTCTAGTTCCGCCGGCTGGTCACCGGTGCCGCTTGCCTTGTTTGGCGGCGGCGTGCTTCTTCTCCGACCCGTGCCGATCCTTGAGCGCGGCCTTCGAGATCCGCCTGGGCGCCAGGGACGGCGTCAGCAGAAGCTCGATGCGACGGTTCTTAGCGCGCCCGGCGGCGGTCCGGTTGCTGGCGATGGGCTGGTATTCGCCGTAGCCGCTCGCGACCAGGCGATCGGCCGGCACCGAGGCCTTCTCCTGCAGGAAGCGCACAACATTGGTTGCGCGCGCCACGGAAAGCTCCCAGTTGGTGGGGTACTGTTGCTTCAGCTTGTCGGAGATGGGCGTGTTGTCGGTGTGCCCGGAAACCTGGATGTGCCGGTCCTCGATGCTGGCCAGCACTGCCCCCACGCGCGCCAGCACACCTTCCCCGCGCTTCGAGACAGCGGCCTCCCCCGAGTCGAACAGAATCTTGTCCACCAGGCCGACCCGCAGCTTGCCCCCACTCTCGGTCAGCTGGATGTCGCCCTTGGCGATCTCATCCTTCATCTTCTCTCTTATCTTGTCGGTCGCGTCCTTCATGGCGTCAAGCTCGCTCGACTTCTCCTCGACGCTCTTGGCGAGATTGTCCCGTGCCGCGGCCAGTGCCGCCTTGTCGGCCTCCAGGGTGTCCTTCTCGGCTTGCAGGTCCACCAGCTGGCGCTCGAAGGACTTGCCTGCGGCCACCGCCGCACGGGCTGTGCTGTGAGCCTCCTGGGCCTTAGCGATCAAACGGGCACGCTCACCATAGCCCCAGTAGGCGCCGTAGGCGGCGACGCCCGCCACTGCCACGGTCAACACCCAGGGCATCCGCGACGGAGGGCGGAAACTCATCGGCGAAAACGACGAGGGCATGTTCGACTGGGGCAGGGTCGGATCGAAGGGATTTCCGGGGGGCGGCTGGTACTGCATACGATCTCCTTCCGGGCGACGGCAAAAGCCTCGCAGCCCATGAGGCCGCATTAGAGGCCTCCACGCGCGAGAGATCAAGTGAGGCCGGCGCGGGTTCACGCCAACGGCCTTCGACCTACTAGCGACTTTCATTGCACAAGCTCTCAGATTCCTGAGGGACATGGGCCACGAGCCGTCGGGAAAAATTCGGCCAAGCACCAAAATTGCCGGTTGTGTACCGCAGATCGTCGGGGAATGGGTCTTGCATGCTCCTGATGGCATGATTTCAACGCAGTCACGAAGCGAGGTCATTTCGAGTTCATTCCTGGTGGCGCTGGCGGTCCTTTGCGCGGCGTGCGGGAAAACCGAATCGATGCCAGGCAACCCCCTGCTTGAGGGAGGCTCCGGTGGCCACGACAGTACTGCCGTGGTCAGCGCCAGTCAGGGCGGCGCGGGTGGGCGGGTCGGCACCGGCGGAAGCACCGGCGGCGGGGGTTCAATTGGCACCCCAGAAACCGGCAACCTCCCGCCCAGCTCCAGCGAGCCCTACAGCGTCACCTTCATGCTGGAGAATCCCAGCGCTGCCTCGGTATTCATCTGGCACGGTTGCCTGGGCTACCGATTCAGCATTGCGCAGGTCACCGGCAACAATTCGACTGACGTGTCGCCGCGGTTTTTTTGCGGCTGTAACTGCAGCGACTCGTCGTGTCGGTCAAATCCGATGTGCGGGCCGTGCGCGAGCGATGCGGTGGTCGAGGTGCGCCCAGGCGAAAGCCTTGAGGTGAACTGGGTGGCACAGACCGTCCGTGCGGAGCAGCGCGCTGGCTATTCCTGCGCCAACGTCACGTTATTGCCGGCAGGGCTCTACCAGATCACCGTGCCAGTCTACGACTCCGAGACCGAAGCGACCGCGCAGAGCAATCCCCGCCAGGTGACGCTGGATTTCGTCCTCCCTGTCAACAGGAACCCGAACTCGATCCACCTTGCCCCGTGCGGCGATTCCGCAGTGGTGGCGCGCTGGCCAGCCTGCGCAGCCGCGACCGAGCAGACCGGATGCGAGGCCGCCGGTGGCACATGGTTCGCGAGCCGCCCCTTCTGCTCATGCCCGACGGGCCAGGAGAACTGTGCTTGCACTTCCTCTCAACACTGCCTGGGCCGGTGCTTGGCCGACCAGACCAGCCCTCCCGACACCATGGCCGCTTGTGGCGCAGTCCTTGCGGGCCGCTGTACCAGCGGGGACTACCGGGGCTGTCAGTGCCAACTCGCAGGGCCGGGCCAGGTGCCAAACATGATCTGTGTGGACTGACACGGCTCCCCGCGCGTGGTGCGGGCCGTGTTCGCGAGTGATTGGGGCAACGGAATGTCCGGGGGTATTGGCACGATTGATGGCAACCCGGGAACGCTTCTTCGCGATAGTGACACCTCGTTCAGCGCGACTTGTACGCTGCACCAGAGTGACAGAGGGAACGGTGTGGTTCGGATGCCCGAGAATTCCTCTCCACTTTCACGATCCATCCCCTGTCCGTAGAGATCGCGTCAGGTGCGGTCGAGATACGGAAGAGGTTTCGGATTCGGCTGCCCTACGCGATCGTCTGGGCGACAGCGCGAACCAATGGCTGCCTCCTCGTGACAAGGAATACCAGGGATTTCCCGACAAAGGAACCAGACCTACGTATCCCATATTCGGTGAGCTAGACCTTCCGTCGCCGCAGGGTCAGCGCCGACTCACACAGCAGCAGTCCGATCATTATGGCGGCCAGGCTGTGCCACAGTTCGACCCGGTGTTTGGGTGGCTTGGCGCCAGGGGATGCGACGGCAATACGGTCGGGGCGAAGGGCGGGGTCGAGGCGGGCGGGGTTGGATTCTCGCGTGTCCAAGTTGACCACGAAGTCTTGCTCGGGCCGTGCCGTGACTGTGCCGTCGGGACCGACCGCGCGCACGTGGTAGGTGCCCAGGCGATCGGTCTCACTGTAAAGGACACTGCGGGCTGCGCTGGCTTGCTCGCGCCGCGCAACCCACACCGAGCCGTCGGGCCGGGACACCTCCAGGCGCTGCTCGTCGCCCGCGAAGGCCAGGGTCCGCGCCTCGCCGGCGCGCAGCGAGGCGGCCTCTTCGTCGCCGGTGACCCCCACCAGACGGCGCGCAGCCTCGCGCACGAGCGGGAGAAAGCCGGCACGGATGGGCAGGTCGGTCCACTCGCGGTCGACGGTGGTGGACAGCAACATCACGCGACCCTTGCCGACCTGCTTTTCCACCAGAGCCGGGGCGCCGCTTTCGTAGCGCAAGATCACGCTGCGGTCGGGAGTCTCGGGCGCCGGGTCGAGCAGCATGTATTTGAAAAATCGCGCTGACACCAGTCCCTCGCCGTGCTCGGGGAAACTGGCCAGCAGGGGATGGCTGCGGTCGATGGGGGCCAGTCGTTCGGCTGGTCGATCGTCGACGATTTCGCCCGCGTGCTGGCCGGGCAAGGCCGAGGCCGTGCGTGGCAATCCCAGCGGCTGCGGCAGCAGCTTGGCCATGCGCTCGTTCCATACCGTCGCATCCACCCGGTCGCCGACCGAGATAAACAGCCCGCCGCCTGCCGACACGAATCGCGCGAGGGCAGCGGCCAAGGCTTGCGAAGGCTGCGCCAGATTCAGCAGGGCCACCAGCGTGGTGTTGGCCAGGCTTTCGGGCGAAACGTCGTCGGGCAGCTTGATGCTCACCGCCGCACTGGGCAGGCCATTGCGAAGGGCCGCCGCGAAGAAGAACGGCTCGTCTTCGTTGCGTGAAGTGCGCGGATCGCCGTTGACCACGAGAACGCTCATGCTGCGTGACAATTCCACATGGGCCAAGCGGTGATCGTCGAGGCGGAAAGCGTCGCCATCAATCTCCACCTCCACGTCGTGCGCGCCGCCGCCCTCGCCGGTCAGCCGGTGCAGGAAGCGCTTGTGTCCGCGCCCGCCGGGCGCCAAATCGACGAAGCCCTTGGCCACCGACACGCCGTCCACCTTCAATGCGACCCCCAGGCTGCGCGTCCCTGCCACGGAAAAATCCGCCAGCTCGGCATCGACCGCGATTCCGCCGGCTCCCGCCTCGGGCGCGGGCACCACCCCCACGTCCAGCACGGTCCGGTTCTCCCATGGGGCTGCACCTGATACGTCGTCGATGATCACCTCGGGCGCGCCTTCGGCAGGCAGGCCGGTGCCGGCCTCCCAGCCCGCGGCCTGTAGATCGGTGAAGAGGTAGATGCGGCGCTTGGCATGGGTTGATCCCGCGAGGATGAGGGATGCGTTCCGCAAGGCGCTGGCATAGTCAGCCGGCCGCGCGGAACAGACGATGTTCTCGAAGGCCTGCAGTACACTTGCGCGCTCGGGGTGCAGTTCGCTGATCTTTGGGCTAGCGCCCGCCGAGGCGAGCAGCAAGGCCAAGTCCACGTCAGAGGGAAACTGGCGCACCAGCGCGCGGGCGCGGTCGCGGGCTCGGTCGAACAGGGTCGACAGACCGGCGGCTGCGGCTCATGCTTGCCGAATCGTCGAGCACGATGACCGCGCTTTGCGGGTCCAGGCTGGCCACCGGCACGTCGGTGGTGCGCTCGGCAAACGGGCGGGCGAAGATGAGCGGCAAGGCCGCGGCCACGCCGGTGCGCGCCACCAGCAGCAGGATCTCGCGCAGCCGGCGCCGCGCCGAAATGCGCCGTTCGGATCGCAACAGCAGTTGCATGGCCGCGAAACGCACCGACTGCGCGCGTCGCTTGCCAATGAGATGGACCAGCCAGGGCAGGATGGCTGCCAGCAAGCCGAAGAGCAGCGAAGGTGCCAAGAAATGCATCTAGAACCTCACCGTGCGCTGGCGGTCGGCCAAGAAAGCCCGCAGCACCTCGGCCGGCGAAGCGTCGGTGCGCGCGAAGCGATACTCGACGCTGGCTTCCAGACAGGCCGCGCGCCAGCGATCGCGAAAGGCGACTGACTCGCGCCTGAAGGCTTCGGCCAGGTCAGTCGCTTGCGCGAGCAAGGTGCGCGTGTCACCCGGCTCCATGCCCTCAAAAAAGATCAGGTCGTCAAACGGCAGCTCCACCTCGTCGGGATCGAGCAGGTGGAANNACAGCGCCACGTCGTGCCCGCGCGCGCGCAACTGGCGCAGGCGCCCGGGCAAAGCGCCACGCGTTTCGCCGTCGGTCTCATCCGGCTCGCTGTCGAGCAGGTCGGACATAAGGATGATGAGGCTCCGCTTGTCGGTGAGCTCGCCCAAATGGCCGAGGGCGAGCGCCGCATCGGTGCGGCCGGCCGGCTGGACGCCTTCCAGCAGGCGGAAGACCTCGCGTATCTGACCCGGCCGGGTCGAGGGCGGCAGAAAGCTGCGCACCTTCTCGTCGAAAAGCAGCAGCCCGGCGGCGTCCCCCTGCTGGCCGACCAGATAGGCCAGGGCGCTGGCCAGATAGCCGGCGTAATCCAGCTTGGACACGCCCCGCCGGCGATAGCCCATCGAGGCAGAGGCATCGAGCACGAGAAAGGTGTGCATCTCGGTCTCGTCCTCGAAGCGCTTGANNTCGTCGCCCGGCGCGTACTCGCGGTGCTCGGTGAACTCCACCGATGTGCCCGGGTGCAAGTTTCGGTGTATCCCAGAAAACGCGCCCTCGACGATGGTGCGGGCGCGCAGTTGCAGGGACGCCAGCCGCGCCAAGTCCGTTGGGTCGAGCGATCCGGGCCGCGGTGGCTCTGTTGATCCTGTGGCGCCCGGGCTCACGATAGATTTTGGCCCGCTCTCAGTCAGGCTGGACGGTCTGCAACAGACGTTCGATGAGGGCGCGCGACGAGACGCCGTCGGCCTCGGCGTGGAAGTTGCGGACCAGGCGGTGGATGAGCACTGGAGGAGCCATGCGGCGCACGTCCTCGAGGGAAACCGCATAGCGGCCGTCGAGCACGGCGCGCGCCTTGGCCGCCAGCACCAGGTGCTGCGAGGCGCGCGGACCAGCCCCCCACGCCACGTACTTGCCGATGGGCTCGGGCGAGGCCGGGGTCGGCCGGGTGGCACGACACAGGGCCACTGCGTGGCGGAGGACATGGTCCGCTACCGGCACGCGCAGGACCAGGCTCTGCAAATCGAGGATGCGCTGGGGTGACAGCACCTTGCGCAGAACTGGGTTGTAGCTGCCCGCGCTCTGGCT
>PMCR01000542.1:0-339 GCA_003155465.1 Myxococcales bacterium
CTCACAGGCCTACTGCGCAACTTCGGGTAGCAGCGGCGGCACGCCCTCGCGAAACTCCTTACGGTCTTGTGCATGATTGGCACCCCGAGCGCCAAGAGTACCCATGTCCACCTAACAAGTCAGGAAACAGTCAGAACCGAATTGTATCCGCCAAATCCGTCGTCCACCGACTCCGGATTGCCCGGGTCGCTTGTTATCTCCTCGTTGTCGAGTAGCAATTTGTACTCGTACTCGCCGGGCGCCAGGAACAACTCGATGGCGAAATGCCTATTCAGTGGATCCCACGTCATGGGTTCAGCCGTTCGATCCCATCCGTTGAAATCTCCGATGACATGAACG
>PMCR01000542.1:345-6737 GCA_003155465.1 Myxococcales bacterium
CGACGCCATGCCCAAGCTGACTGTAAGGGGAAGCAGCCCGTGTTCATTCAGATTCAGAGGTGTGGCAGAAATCAAAGCCCGAATCCCTTCGGCCAGTCCCTCAGCCAGGTGCTTGGCGGTTTCGGGCAGCAGAATCATGAATTCGTCGCCGCCGTAACGCCCTGTCACGTCGGTTTCCCTGACGAAATTCCGGAGCAAGGCCGCCACATGTTTCAAGGCCGCGTTCCCGGCCAGATGGCCGAAACGGTCATTGATCGCCTTGAACCCGTCTAGATCGATCATGATCAGGGAGAGCAGGCGGCCGTAGCGATTGGCCCGCCTGATTTCGCTCTCGAACCGCTCTGACAGGCTACGGAAATTGGGTAGCCCCGTGAGATAGTCGACAAAGGCCATCTGCACCAGGTTCTCATGGGACAGTTCCCGCACCACGCCTTCTTCGCGCAGGAAACTCTCCAGGCGATCGGACAAGTCCAGCGCGGCGGTCCGGACTCCGATCGGTCGCTTCAGCGCCGCACGCAAATCCTGAAGGTGGGCGGCCAGGGACTTGAAGACCGCCTTGGCCGTTTCCTCAGGCACCGTCAGGCCCGTAAGTTCAAAAGCCAGCCCCTGAAAACTCTCTGAGGTACCGGACAGAGCGTCCAAGCGAGCCTGGATCGCGGAATTGGGTTTCTCTCCGAAAACCAAGCCGCGCAACAAGTCGCATCCCGTCAATCCATCCGAGCTGGACGAAACCATGGGAATCTCCGAGTGCATGCGAACCGCCTCCGGGTCCATATTCTAGGGCATTCTACCGGTTGCAGCACGGTGAATTCGACTAGGGACCCGCGCGAAGAGAAGATAAGTGTATCGATTGGGGCGACGATCCATCCCGCCCGGCTTCGTCGCTCCTCGTCGCATACGTCGAGTATTCTTCCTCGTCGCGCCTTGGCGGGCGGGCGCCTCGTCCTGGCTCAATTGGGTTGTGGTCGGGCGAATAGGGGGGCAAGTGCACGACGCGGACGTCGCAACGTCTACTGAAAAGCCTGTTCCAACTCCCTGGGCACACGCATCCAACCCTCTGCAATCATGCCCCGTCAAACTCTCGCGCCCGTCCAGTCGACCCGTCTTCCCTGTTTCCGCGTGTTTGCGCTCACAAGGGAAGTCATTCCTCGCTACCCTATTCGCATGCTGACTTCGTGTAGGATGGGGCGTTGCTTTTTCTTAGTTCTATTCCTGTCCGCGCTCGCGGGCTGCGGTTCTCATGGGACGGCGGCTGTCGACGGCGGGCAAGACCAAGGTGTTGGGCAGAACGACGCTGGGAACGGCCCGGCAATGGACACGGCGGGGGCTGACGGATTCGTCGACGGCGGCAGCGCGGCCGAGGCCGAGGGCGGAGGGGATCGCGACGACGTGGGCGTCCCTGATTTCGGCATCCCTGATTTGGGTATGCCTGATTTTGGCGGCAATGATGCCGGAGGAGATGCGACGGATGTTCAAGACGCGGACGCGTCGGCCGGTCAGGATGAGGGCGCTGGCGGCGTCGGCGACCATCCATCGAACACTGATGGGGTCTTGTTGATCGTCGATACAGGGAGCGCTCCTGACGTTGACCTTTCGAATGACGGTGGCGACGGAAATGGGGGCGATGACAATGCTGCGTCCGACGTGGCCGGCGCCGAGGTGGCCAGTTGCACGGGCTCTCCATCCGGGAGCCAACCAGATGCAGGCGCGCCCTTGCCTGACAACGTTCAATTCGTCCCCAACGTGACGGTCACGACGGTCGCCGGCGGTCCCACCCCTGGAACAGTAGACGGCGTTTTTGGCGTCGGATTGTTCTCGAATCCAGTCAGCGTGGCCATCGAGCCCGAAGGATCGTTGGTGGTCGCCGACTTTGACACCGATCGGTTGCGGCGGGTGTCGGTGGATGGGACGATTTCCACGCTTACCAATCAGTCCACATTTCAGCGTCCCTTCGGTCTGGCCTTCTTGGGCAGCGCGTTCTACTCGCAGACCGACGCAGATCCAAACGGTGATCGCGGGTCCACGACTGGCACCCTCTGGCGCATCGACCGCTCGTCGGGCGTGGCCACCGTAGCGGCTGCGGACATCGGTCGCCCACGGGGCTTTGCCGCCCTTTCGGATGGCCGGCTTGTCCTCAGTGACTTCGCGAACCAGCGGGTGGGCATCATCGACTTAACCACCGGCGTGGTGACCGACCTGGCTGGATTGTCCGGCTGTCCGGGCTCGGCCAACGGAGCCGGGGCTTGGGCGCGGTTCTTGAACCCGCAGGGCGTGGCGGTGCTGGCGGAAAACCGGATCATCGTCGCCGACCGTGAAGCGCATCTTCTGCGCGAGGTTTCGCTGACCGGGGTGGTCACCACTTTCGCTGGGGACGGTGTCGCGGGTACCATAGACGGGGCGCGGGCTAGCGCTCGCTTCGTGGCGCCCCAGGCATTGGCGGCCGACAACACTGGGGCCATCCTCGTTTCAGACACTGGCGCCCACCGAATCAGGCGCATTGCCAGCGACGGTACAGTCAGCACAGTCTCGGGCAATGGCACTGCGGGCTTCGCCGACGGCAGCGGCCAGACCGCGGCGTTCTTCGGACAAGAAGGTCTCGCGGTCAGCGCGGACGGAAAGACCATCTACGTTGCCGACGGAACCGGGGGCAGCGAGACGCCCGTTCCCTACCACCGCCTGCGAAAGATCACGTTAGCGCCCTGATCCCCTGCTGGCGGGGCACGGCGAGGCCGAGCCAACGTCGAAAGTCTGCAGATCTTGGCCTGCAAGATGGTTGCAGAACGCGAAGAGTAGGTAACCCCGATCGCGAAATCGGCTTGCCCATGCACGACCGCTCCGATCTGAGGCCCAACCGCGGATCCATGTGTGCAGGTTCCTCTCCCAACTCATGTCCAGGCCTGTCCTTCGCCAACTCGTCATCCGGGACCGTCGGGTGGCCGATTCTGGGTAGAAGGTGAGGGCGAAATCGTGCTCGCGCGCGAGCGCGCCCACGTCGGGCACGCGATCGGCATCGGAGCGGGGGCTTCCTCGTCGAGTGGGCAGAGGTTGGCCATCCATGTCGGCGTCGGCGGGGCAGAGGCTTGCGCCGGTCAGGCCGCGCGGCGTTCGTAGCGGTGGTGCAGGCCGCCGACTTCGGGCAGCTCCACAATTTTGCCCATGCTCGGCGGATGGATTGGCCTTGGCCAGGTGCCGGATGAGCTGCCTGACTTCTGGCGAGACGCTGCCCTCGACTGGGCCACGCGAGCGAGACTTCCATCGCCAGAACAAACGGAATCCGGCCCGGTGCCAGCGGACCACGGTGTCCGGTTTGACGACGACAAGCACGTCAGCCCAGCGAGACCAGAGCCGGGAAAGTACGAGCCAGAAGGCGCGGTCACTCTGGCGCAGGCGAGGACGGCCCGAGGTGCGCCGCAGGTTGGCCAACTGCTGGCGCACGGCGAGGCTCTCCAGGGCGAGGTCGGCGCGGGTGCGGAAGGCGGACCGCAGAACTCCAAGCAGGCTCAGAAGCAAGGCGACCATCGCGCCATTGTGCATGATGGCAGGCTATCGCGGCCAGCCCGCCATGATCTCCCTCCACCGTCGGGAAACCGGTGGTGCGGATGACCGCTTGGCGAACCACAATGGGTCGGGCATGGTCTTGATGCTGACGTTCTAGGGACGAGACACTGGCAGCGGCGCAGGACTTGCACGCCTCTCCAGTAGACCATGTGGAATGTTGCAAAAGTCTGTTCGCAAGCGGCACGGAATGGTGACGGGCGAGGCTGCCGTTCGCACCGAGGGGTTACCCCGGGGCTCGCCGTTTGCTCCGCACTCGTCCTGGCTTGGCTTGGGTCAGTCGGCGTCTCCCGAGCCGAGGAGTCCGTCGAAAAAGGCGCGCCCACAGAAGCGCGCGCGGTGGCGCCGACGCCCGCGGACAGTCCGGCCATCGCGCTGCCATCAGCCGGGGCTGCGCCTCAAAAGATCGAGGACGCCAAGTCCACCGCCGGGGCCGCCAAGCTCACTCCCATCGTCCCGAGCCCGAAGAATCCCTTGCGCCCGGCCTTCCAGCTCTACGCCGAGATCGATCTGCCGATCCTGGGGACCGGCCTGGTGTTCGAAAGCGCGCGGCTGCTTCGACCACAATCGCAGAAGGCGTTCTGCGCCCCGCTGTGCCCCCGCAGCGATCTCAATGCGCTCGATCGCGCGACCGCGGGCTATTGGAGCCCCGGTTGGCAGACTGCCTCAGACTATGGGCTCTACGCCATGGGCGTGGGGGCTGCGACCTTGCTCTTCGTGGACGAGGGTTTTTGGCCGGGCCTGAACGACGCCGTCGTGATCGCCGAATCTGGGCTGGCCGCAACCGCCGCTGCCTCCATGATGACGCTCGCAGCGGGCCGGCCGCGTCCCTTTCTCTATGGCGAGAAGGCGCCGCTCTCCGCCCGCAACGGTGCCGACGCGGAGCTGTCGTTTCTTAGCAGTCACGCTGCGGTCAGCTTCGCGATCGCGACGTCCACGTTGGTGGCTATGCGACGGCTTCACCCCCACTCGAGGGCAAACTGGATCGTGCTAGGGGTTGGGGGCGCGATTGCGACCTTCGTGGCCGCAGCGCGGGTGCTCGGCGGCATGCATTTCGTTAGCGACGTGGTGGGTGGGGCGATCGTGGGATCGTCGCTGGGGATGATCGTCCCCTCTCTGCACGGCTCGCCGGTTTCAATCGTGCCGGTAGCGGGAGACGGCGGTCAGCGCGGCGTCGCGGTCAGCGCCCGATTCTGAGAATGAGCACGTGTCGCTGAAAACGCGCAATCGGTGCGTAGGTCCCAGCACGAACACGAATCCACTGTGTCGCCGGCACGCAACTTGCAAGGGTTACAGATCAGAAAGAGAGGCAATCATGTTGTGGGGCTTGGCTATACTTTTTGTAGTGCTGTGGGGATTGGGTTTACTGACCTCGTACACACTGGGAGGATTCGTTCACATCCTGCTCGTGCTGGCGGTGATCGTCGTGGTGATACGGGTGATCCAAGGCCGTCGGGTCACCTGAGTCAAATCAACCATGTTGAATTGATCGCCAATTGAGCGGTGCCAACTTGCGAGTGCTCTCCAGCACTCGCAAGTTGGCTCTGCGTGCTGCAAGGAGAACATGATGACACGAAAACGATTCTTGAAGGGTGGAGTGCTCACCGTATTCACAGCCGGCGTCATCTTTCTGGGGTGGTTCATGGCCAGGCCCAAGTCGGCGGACGCATACACGATTTCCACCATTGTCACCGCCGGGTGCCACGAAAAGGTCACGACAGAGGCGTTCCTAGCTGTGCGCAACGATCCTGACCCCGCAATTGCGGCAGCCGCGGCGCCGCCTCTACCTCCCGTGGACAGAAACGACCAGGCACTCATCGACGATTTGGAGTTTACCCCGGCGGACGGCATGACCGATCTGGGTGGCGCGACCTTGCTGGTGGGCGTCCGCGACAACGATCTGAAGGGGCGAGATTCGATGGATCTCAGCCAGTTGCCGCTGGTTCATGGCGATCCCGGCGCGCAGCGCGAGCATTGCCTCCGCGGCGCGAATGAGCAGGAGGTGGAGGCCGGCGGAGGCGGATCGGAAGCAGCAATTTCCGACTGTCGCGCGTTCATCATCGAACGGGTTGGACAGGCCCTCGCTGGGCTCGATGCCACAACACGCATGCCCGATCCCACCAATAGGACCTCGCTGCCGCTCTACCTGGCGCTCCGCCATGGCGTGAATGCCTTGCTGCCAACTTACTATGTGCGCATCGGCCAGGCGATTCACGCCGTCGAGGATAGCTTCACCCATACCTATCGCACTTCCGATGGGATGCAGATTACCGTCGTGATGGATTGGGTGGACGAGGCCAACGGGAAGTGGGACGAGGCGACCAACGGGCCACCCCACTCGAGCGAGATGGACCGCTGCGATGATCCCAACCCTCTGCAACTACAAAGGCGTCAGCTTGCGACCGAAGCAGCCGCGGCGGTTTTGCATGCGACGCTCGATCCCAGTCAAACCAACGATCAGAAGATGGCTGCAGTGGAGGTGCTCTTGGACAAGTATCTGACTTACTCACCGGGTTGCACGTTTCCCAACTGGTGCGACGCGCCCGAACGTAAACTCGGCAACGCGTCCCTGCTCGGCTGCAGCGTGGGTGGGCCAGGGAACCGGAGTGCGGCTTCGGGATTGGCGGTCCTTCTCGGGCTGCTCGCCTTGCTGAGACAGGCACGGCGACGACGCCGCGCCATGGTCGGCATGACCTTGCTTTTCATCGCAAGCCTCCTGCCGAGCCGTGCGTTCGCGCAGGCAGAAGCCGCCCCACCGGGCTTCGAGGCTACCGCCGCCGCCGCCGCCGCCGCCGCGGAGGAAAAGCACGCCCCACCGCCGCCGGTTACCACGCCGG
>PMCR01000328.1 GCA_003155465.1 Myxococcales bacterium
GGGGTGGGCAGGGGGGGCTGTCCGTCCCGAAGGCCGGCGGGCTCCCCACGCGATTGCAGTGTTGTTGCCCGGCTCGCGTCGGACCTGCTATGACCCAGGCATGTGCTTGGGCATCCCTGGCAAGGTGATCGGCATCAACGGCCTGGAAGCCACAGTCGACTTCTTCGGCGTGCGGCGGCAGGTGCGGCTTGACGTGGTGGACGAGCCGGTGACGCCCGGCGACTACGTGCTCAACCATGTGGGCTTCGCCATCCGCCGCATCCCCGAGGAAGAGGTGGCGGAGACGCTCAAACTATTTGAGGAGCTGGCCACGGCTGGGGACGATCAGGATCTCCTGGCGGCGGACCTGCGCGCCGAGTTGGCTGGTACCCGGGAGAGCAAGAAGTGAACCCAGGGCCCATTGGCGTGGGCGAGCTGAAGTTCCGCGATCCCGGCCGCGCGCGTGAGTTGACTGCGGCGCTCACGCGCCTGGTTCTGTCGCTTGGCCGCGCGCCGGTCACGCTCATGCACGTGTGCGGTACGCACGAGCAGGCGATCGCGCGCTTTGGCCTGCGCGCCAGCCTGCCGCCCGCGCTGCGCGTGATCATGGGGCCCGGCTGCCCAGTGTGCGTCACCGACCTCGGCGAAGTGGACGAGGGCGTGGCACTGGCTCTGCAAGGCGTGCGCATCGCCACTTACGGCGACATGGTGAAGCTGCCGGGTAGCTCGAAGTCGCTGGCTGATGCACAGGCCGAGGGCGCCCGAGTTGACATCGTGTACAGCGCGACCCAGGCGGTGGATCTGGCGCGCGCGACCGATGAGCCGGTGGTATTTTTCGCATCGGGCTTCGAGACCACGGCCGTGGCCACAGCCGCGATCGTGTTGGCCAAGCCGCCCGCAAACTTCTCCGTGCTGTCGGCGCACAAGTACGTTCCCCCCGCCATGGAAGCCGTGGCGCGTTTGCCGGAGGCCCGGGTCGAGGGTTTCTTGGCTGCGGGCCATGCGGCCGTGATCACCGGCTACGGCCTGTTCGAGGACTTTGCCCGCCGCCATCGCACGCCGGTGGTGGTGGCGGGCTTCGAGCCGCTCGATATCCTGGCCGCGTTGGTCAGACTGCTCGAGATGATCCGCGATCGCGAGTACAGCGTGGCCAACGCCTACCCACGCTGCGTGACCCGGCAGGGTAACCAGCGCGCGCAGGAGTCGCTCTGGCGCGTGTTCGAGCCGGTCGATGGTCCCTGGCGCGGGATCGGCGTGATCCCTGACGGCAATCTGCAATTGCGAAATGAGTGGACCGCCCTGGACGCCCGGCGCCGTTTCCGTATCGACGTGTCAGGGCTCAAGCAGGCGTCGCAGTCCGAACTGTCGCGGCGCTGTCTGTGCGGCAAGATCATGGTGGGGCTGGTCGAGCCCACGGATTGTCCTCTTTTCGGCCGGGAATGCCTGCCCGAGTCGCCGGTGGGGGCGTGCATGGTGTCCAGCGAGGGCATGTGCAAAATCTGGCATCAGTATGGGGGGCGCCCGGATCTGGGCGGCACGCCATGAACCACGACACGATCGCGCAGAAGCACGGTGCCGGCGGTCCGGCCATGCGCGCGCTCATCGAGAGGGTGTTCGTCGCGGGGCTCGGCCCGGCCGGCGCGGGTCTTGCCGCCATGGACGACGGCGCGGCGATTCCGGTGGGCGATCGCTTTCTGGTGCTGACCACCGATTCCTATGTGGTGAAGCCGCTGTTTTTCCCCGGCGGCGACATCGGCCGGCTGGCCATCTGTGGCACCATCAATGACCTCTCGATGATGGGTGCCACCCAGCCTTTGGGTCTCACCTGCGCCGTGATCATCGAGGCCGGCTTTGCCATCGCAGACCTGGAACGTATCCGCGATTCGATGCGCGCTGCTTGCGCCGAGGCTGGCGCCGCCATCGTGACCGGCGACACCAAGGTCATGGGCAGGGGCGAGCTGGACGGCATCGTCATCAACACCGCGGGCGTGGCCTTTGCCGACCGGGTGGTGCCCGATTCCGGCCTGCGTCCCGGGGATCGCATCATGGTCACGGGCAGCGTGGGCGATCACGGGTTCGCGATCATGGCTGCGAGGCACAAGCTGGAATTCGAAGGGGGGCTGGCATCTGACGTGGCGCCGCTGAACGGTCTGGTGCGCGCGGCGCTGGCTGCGGCAGGCGACCGCATCAGTGCCATGAAAGACCCAACCCGCGGTGGTTTGTCCAGCGCCCTGCATGAGATGGCGGCCAAGGGCCACGTGGGCATCGTGCTCGACGAGTCGTGCCTGCCCATACGACCCGAGGTGCGCGCGGCCAGCGAGCTTCTGGGCATCGACCCCTTGCACGTGGCCAACGAGGGCAAGGCTGTGATTGGCGTGCGCGCCGACGCGGCCGATCGCGTGCTGCAAGCCCTGCGGGCCCACGCCCTGGGCCGCGATGCTGCAATCATCGGCACCTGCGTGGCCGAGCGGCCTGGCTCCGTGATCCTCGACACCGGCTTCGGCCGCCGGTTGTTGGCCGAGCCCGAAGGCGAATTGCTGCCGAGAATCTGCTGACGGTGCAAAGTGCCTGGTATGTCGAGCCCCTCCGCCGTGCACCACGTTGCCATCAAGGTCTGGGATCTGGCGCGCGCCGAGGGTTTCTTTGTGCAGACCCTGGGCCTTGCGGTGCTGCGGCGCTGGCCCGCCCAGGATGGATCGGGCTGCCGCTCGCTCTGGCTGGACTTGGGGGCGGGCGCGTTCTTGGCGCTGGAGAGGTCAGACAATGAGCGCGAGCCGCTTCACCCAGACGGTCCTGGCCTGCACCTCGTCGCCCTGCGCATCGAGCGCGCCGAGCGCCAGGCGTGGATCGATCGCCTTGTCGGCGCGGGTGCGCCGCCCTACCACCAGACAGCCTTCACCATCTATTGCCAGGATCCCGAGGGAAATCGCATAGGCTTGTCGCACTGGCCTGATCCGGTGTAGCGCGAAGGGGAGTAGACTTGGCCTATGCGAGCTGTTTTCGTCATGCTGAAGACCGACCCGGGCCA
>PMCR01000544.1 GCA_003155465.1 Myxococcales bacterium
TCATAATTAACGGCGCAAGTCCCGTCAATCCCCAGCGCCAGCCTGCGCGGCGATGCTAGGTCCGGAATCCAAGAACCTTGGCGGCGATGGAATCAGCTCCACACGCCTGAACGCCTTCGCCGGCGCCGCTGAAGCCGGGCACGTCCAAGCGCAGGTCATCGAGGAAGCCGCGCGGGTCTTCCTTTACCTGGGCCAGCGTGTCGGGATCCTCGAGCAAGCGATAGTCCGCCTTCGGCCGCATGAGCTGAAGCAAGGTGGTCTAAGCGGCCGGCCGGCGGAAGCCCAAGTANNGGCGGACCGGGGAGAAGGGGTCACAGATTTCTCCGTCAGGCCTCGCTTAACGCCTATGCCCCAGCCGCGCCAAGCTCGCGCGGGACCGCGGCCCCTCACGCCTGATCCTCTCAGCCCTGCGGTCACTTCGGGTCCACCACTTGGGACCCTCACCCACGCTTCGCTACGCTGCGCGTGGCGGCCTCTCCCACTTCGTGGGCGAGGCGGTATGGCCGCTTCGCGGCCGGGGGTACCTCAGCAGACGCGGGCGAGGGCGCGGCGAAGCCTACACCAGCTTTGCCAACCAGCGATTCGCGGACACCACCCACTGGGTACGACCGCCGATGGTGGTGCGCCGGGCGTGGCCGGGTTCGCTGACGAGCTGGATCGCGCAAGGAACCCCTAGCGATTCCTGAAAGGCGAGGAGCTGCGGGGACAAGGCCGTGTCCGAGAGCTTGCACTCGACCAACACGCGAGGCTGCCGCTTCTCGACGATGAGGAAGTCCACCTCGCGCTTCTCCTTGTCGCGAACATAGGTCAAGTCGAGGCTGGCCTCGCCCACTTGGGTCCAGGTGCGCACCGCCTTCAGCAAATGGAGAGCGACCAGATTCTCGAATCGCGCACCATCCCGAGGTGGCTCGATCTCCGCCCAGTCCCACAGGTACAGCTTGGCTTCCTTCTTCAAGGCTCTGGCAATGTTCTTGACCCAGGGAGAGATCCGAAATGAGTAGTAGAAGGCATCGAGAACTCCCACCCAGGCACGAACGGTTTCGAACGCCACGCCGAGATCCTCGCGCATCGAGTTGAGGGAGAGGGGGCTGCCCACGCGCTCTGGCAAGAGGTGCGCCAGCATCTCGAGCAAGGAAAGCTCGCGCAGGCTGGTGGCGTCGCGAATGTCCTCGCGAACCAGACGCTCCGTGCGTCCGGCGCTCCAAGTTCGATGAAAGGCGTCGCTGCCTCGCAAGTACGGCTCGGGGAATCCACCCAACCGCAGCAGGGCCTGGAACGTATCCTTGGCTCCTGCGTCGGTACCATCCAGCTCACCGAGGTCCCGCGCGAAGCTGGTCCAGGTCGCGCGCTTGCCTGCCAGCTCTGCGATGGTGAGAGGGAACAGGCACAGCGGCACATAGCGCCCGAGCAGGCTGTCCCCGCCGCGCTTGTACACATCCAGGCGGCCGCTACCCGTCACCATGAAGGCAAACCGGTCGGCATAGCCGTCGAAGGTCCCCTTGAGGTAGTTCTTCCAGCGTGCGTACTTGTGGAGCTCGTCAAGAACCACCAGGGGTGGATGTACTGTGTCGCCAGCGCATTCCTTCTCGAAGAAGGCCGGATCCTTCGCCAGGAGCTTGCGGTCGCTGGCCAGATCCCAATTGAAGTATCGGCCCGATCGTTGGGCCAGCATCGACTTGGCCAGCGTCGTCTTGCCCACCTGACGTGGCCCCGAAATGAAGACCATCTTGCGCCAGTCGTCCAGCACCAAGCGCGCGTCGCTGGCCAGCATGCGTTCGATGGTCATTGGGTCAGTTTAGATGTAACTCTGAAAAAGTCATGACCTTTTCAGAGTTGAGTCTGAAGGACGATGGGTGGCGGCATTTCGCCCTCACCCGCCCGCTTCGCGGGCGGCCTCTCCCACTTCGTGGGCGAGGCGGTATGGCCGCTTCGCGGCCGGCCGGACCGCAGCAGCCGCGGCCGGGGGATGGAGTGGCTGGGGCCGATGCTGGTGATAGGATGTCCGGAATCGGAACCGAGAGCGTGGACATGTTCAAGAACAAGACCCTCCTCATCACCGGCGGCACCGGGACCTTCGGAAACGCCGTGCTGCGACGATTTCAGGCGACCGACATCGGCGAGATTCGAATCTTCTCGCGCGACGAGAAGAAGCAGGACGACATGCGGAAGCTCTACGCGAACGCGAAGATCAAGTTCTACCTTGGCGATGTGCGCGAGCCGGGCAGCCTGCGGGACGCCATGGCCGGCGTGGACTTCATCTTCCACGCCGCGGCGCTGAAGCAGGTGCCGAGCTGCGAGTTCTTCCCGATCGAAGCGCTGCGCACCAACTCGCTAGGCGCCGAGAACATGCTGGTGCAGGCCATGGCGGCTGGGGTGAAACGGGTGGTGGTCTTGAGCACCGACAAGGCGGTCTACCCCATCAACGCGATGGGGATTTCGAAGGCGATGATGGAGAAGCTGGCGGTGGCCAAGAGCCGGGTGGCGGGCACGAATACTGTCGTCAACGTCACCCGGTACGGCAACGTGATGGCCAGCCGCGGATCGGTGATTCCGCTTTTCCTCAAGCAGATTCAGGACGGCAAGAATCTCACGGTGACCGATCCGCAGATGACGCGCTTCATGATGTCGATCGACGACGCCGTGGACCTGGTGCTGTACGCCTTCACGCATGGGACGCCGGGCGACACCTTCGTGCAGAAGGCGCCGGCGGCGACCATCGAGACCTTGGCCCGGGCGCTCACACGCTTGATGAAATCGGAGGCGCGCGTGGAGGTGATCGGCACGCGGCACGGCGAGAAGCTCTTCGAGACCCTGCTCACGCGCGAGGAGATGGCCGTGGCGGAGGATGTCGGCGGCTACTACCGCGTGGCCAGCGACAAGCGCGACCTCAACTATTCGGTCTACTTCGACGAGGGCGACGCCCAGGTGGCGGCGGCGGCCGACTACAACTCGCACAACACGACCCGCCTGGACGTCGACGGCATGACCGAGCTGCTGCTCAAGCTGGACATCGTCAAGCGCGCCATGCGGCGCGAGACCATCGAGGTCTAGAGTACCGAACGGGTTGTCTCTGCCATGAAATCCAAGAGTTGCGGCGCACACACAGACGTCCGATTCCCTCTCCCCGCGCAGCGGGGCGAGGGCGAGGGTGAGGGGCAGGTTCACTTTCTCGCGCGGCCGAGCCCCTCACCCGACGCGCTTTGCGCGTCGACCTCTCCCCGCTTCGCGGGGCGAGGTGGATT
>PMCR01000362.1 GCA_003155465.1 Myxococcales bacterium
AATGTGCGATTTCACGACGGGAGGCAAACCGTTCGGTGCTCTAGAGCAACCTGGCCTGGCAGGCGGGACGCCTGGCGTCGGAATTCGATTCGGAGACTGGCTGACGGCTATCGGAACAAGACCGCCATGGCCTGGTGCGCGTCGGGGTCGTCGATGCCATTGGGGTTCCCCCAGTAGAAGCAAGCCGCACCCAGGCCCTTGTCACTGACAGCCAATGAGGTGTACCAGGGCAGAAGCAAGGATTTCCTTGCCAACTCAGTCGCTGGTTGCCACAGGCCGGCTGGCTTGCCAGCCAGCTTGCGCTGACCGTAGACCGCGAATTCGCGCGGGGCGGTGTTCTTGGTCTTCTTGGACCAGATAAGCAGGACATCGTCGGCGGCGTCTATCGCAAGCGCGGGGAAGGGGAGGGGTCCGAAGTCGTCATCCCAGTAGCTAAGGTCAATCGCAAGGTTGTCGGTCTCCAGTACCGTAGGACTGGGCCATGTCCCGCCGGCCGTGCCCTCCAAGGCCCAGACATTGTAGAAGTCACTCTTCGCCTGGGACCAGGCCACAGTGATTGTTCCGTCGGACGCCAGGACCACGCTTGGGTCGCGAAGGCCCACTTTCCCAATGTTCTCCTCCGCGGTCCACGTCCTCGTAGATGGCGAGTAGGAGCGGAGGAGCGCGCCGTTGCTGTCGGCCCACACCACCACGACCTGTCCGTTCCGGTTCACCGCGGCAGCCCGGTACACGAGGTTGTTAGTGGTGTTACTGTCGAGGAAGATGAAGGGATCCACAGTCGTTCCCGCAAAGGTAGCAACCGCAACACTATCGTTAAGAGTCTCGTCCATCTGGGTGAAAAGAATAGCGCCGCTACCCTGGTCGTTGATCACCACCTTTGGGCTCGGGAAGTGCGGCGACGAGCTCACGGGCTGAGGGGCTAGCGGATCCGGGCCCGCCGTCCAGGTCCTCCCGTCGTAATAGGCCGAGTAGAGCAGAGGGGTGTTGTCGTTCTCAGGGCCGTACTCCGTGAAGGCGAGGCGGGCGGTGCCATCGCGAGCCACGGCCAGGCTTATCTCCCACACCTGTCTACTGGGCGCAATGGGCGCCGGTGTCGACCAGGACACTCCATCGGTCGATTGCGATACCCGAACACCGAGCAGGGTCGTGTCCTGCGGCTCATAGTGATGCCAGGCCGCGGTGACCTTGCCAGCGCCATCCACGCCGATCTGCGGATTCCGGGGCGCACCCTTCATGTTGCTTTCCAGCGTCTGTGTCTTCTCCCAGGTAGCCGTGGTGTGGTTCCAGCGTCTCACCTGCACCGCCGCTGCCGACCAATCGATCCACATCACGTAGACATGCTCGTTGACCGGGTCGACCGCCACTGCGGTATAATTCACATAGCCGAAGGGATCGTTCTGGACATTCTCGACCGGCTGCCAGGCAGGCCCCGCGATGCTGTCTGGGCTGGTGTCCGCGCCGGCCTCGCTGGCATCGGTCGATTGCGGGGCATCGGGCAATTGCGCGGCGTCGGTCAGTTGCGGGACATCGAGCGACGGCAAGGCGTCGGGCACCTGCGCGACATCGAGGGGCGGCAAGGCATCGGACAAAAGAGGCGCGTCTGGCGCTGCCACGTCCACCGGCGCATCGATGCGCGTGTCTGGAGTCACGCCCGCGTCCGGGCTGCCAGTTTCAGATCCACCTGAGATGTCGGGGCCAGGTCCGTCGCCGGGTGAGGCATCAGCCCCACCATCGCCGCCCACGCCACCGACAGGCATCAGAAGCACATCAATGGGTCCATTGGTCTTGCCAGCCACGATCGTGGTCGATGGCAACGGCGAGGCCGCGGCGATTGGGTTCCCTCCTCGCAAGGCCTGCACATCCAGGGTGACAGTCCCGGCCGCCTCATCGGGCAGCACGAGTCCAACTTCGAGGGTTCCGGCGGTCGCAGCCGACCAGTTGGCGTGCTGGGTGGCAAATGTGGTGGATCCGCGGCTGACCACGAAGGTGATCTTGTCGGGTGGGGGCGCGACGAGGCTGTCCAGCCTGACATCCACCAGCAGGGCGGTCTTGTCGTCCTTGGAACAGGCAGCCAGCCCAAGACCGGCGGCCAGAACCAGCACAGAACACGCAAAGTGGAATCGGAGCGAACGCATGGCTACGGACCTCCCGTGGCAGGCACACAGCCTGGACGACCCGCGCAGGGGTCAAATGATTTGGAGAACACGCCGCCGGCCCACAGTCCGCCCACCACGGCCACTGCCACGACTCCGGCGGCCACACCCCAGAACCAGCCCCGCTTGTAGAAGGGTGTCGACTGGGGCGCGGGGGGAACTCTTGTGGAGGCAAGCTGCGTTTGTGGCGCGGGAGCTGCGGGCTGCAGATTCGGCGCGGGCGCGACAACAGGCGCCGCAGCTGGCGCAGAGGCCGCCGCGGCCTTGTCGGCTTCCTGTTGCCTCCTCAATGTTTCCATGTCGGCAATGTAGCCGTCGATCTCGCCTTGCTCGGCAGCCGAGATCTTCTGAGCCCTGCGAAGATAGTCGCGGAAGGAATCGATCGCCTTGTCGGGATCTTTCAGCTTCTGGTAGCAGCGTCCGATGTTGCGCAGGTAGGTCGGGTGCAGCTTCTCGGCGTAGAGCTTGCCATAAAGATCGAGCGCTTCCTGGTAGCGGCCGGTAGCGAAGGCCTCCCGTGCCCGCAATTCGCGAGTCTCCTTGGCCTTGGGCGCGGCCTGGCTCGGCGTAGCCTGGGCCAAGAAACCGATCAGGACGAGCGCGCCTAGCGCGCCGGGTTGACGGAATTTCGCCAGGCGCCTGCCCAGCAAGGGGATCGAAGTCATCATGCGAGGCAGTCTCTAGCAAGTCGCAGTTTCACGCAAGCCACAGGATCGACTGGCCAAGATCGACTGGTTCTGATTCGCTGTCGAGCAACGACAGGTCCGGGAAGCCCGAGGCCAGCGCCATGTCCATAATGCGGGCGAGGGAGTCGAAGGTCACGGAATCCTCGGAGGCGACCTGGACGTCGTCCTTGTCCGGGTGACCGGCCTTCACCAGGGGACTTTGCTTTGCCCCAAGATCCGCTACTATTTGCCCGCGCGGCCCGGTGGGGCGGCGACGAACCATCAGCGAGAGGCAGACACCATGGCGACCAAGACCCTTGCAGACATCAACGTCAGCGGCAAGACCGTGCTCATGCGCGTGGATTTCAATGTGCCCCTAAAGGGCGGCCAGATCACTGACGACCGGCGCATCCGCGCCGCCCTCCCCAGCATAAGGCAAGTGCTGGACCAGGGCGGGAAGCTGGTGCTGATGAGCCACCTGGGCCG
>PMCR01000264.1 GCA_003155465.1 Myxococcales bacterium
AGGCGTGGCCCAAGATCGGCAACACTTCGGGAATCATGGACGAGCTTGGGGGCGTGAAAGGCCTCGGGTACCAATGGCAAACGATTTGGGGAGCCCCCAAGACCACGCCGCCAGTCACTGGCACTACCGCGACCCAGGTCGTGCTCACGGCAGACCATGCCGCAATCGTGACGGACTGGAACGATATCTCGTTTGTCAACGCCACCATCGCAGACGTCGCGGGACACGTTGTGACCAGCTCATCCGATGCCATCACGTTCGCCATTACCGGTCCGGGCACCATTGTGGCCGTAGACAGCGCCAGCATGACCAACGAAACCTTCCGCGGCAAAGTGCGCAACGCCTACGAGGGTGTCGCCTACGCCCTGGTCCAGGCGATGGGACCGGGCACCATCACGGTCACGGGCTCTGCCACTGGACTCACAGGTTCCAGCGCAACTATCCAAGCCAGCACGGGCACCTTCGTTCCTTGCTTCGGCACCTGCGATTGAGTTTTAGTAGCACCGCAACAATGGAGGACGGCTTGGAAACCAGAACCTACGATTTGCCGCTCACAGCAGGCCTGCTGCGCGCGACACGTCGGGCAGCACGCCTCGCGGCGTGGGCGCCACAGTAGGACGGCAGTGCTCACATTTGTGTTTGACGACACATCGAGGAACATGCTCGCAGCATTCAGCGATCGCTGGGCATCCTGGCCTGGTCTAACCACTATCTCAGTGAGGTCGAGTCTTCGACCAGGGCCGGCCAGATCGATCTCTATGCAGGGGCGCAGGCCGCTGGCCGACGTCCGTACCTTCACGATCTCCTTCTCGCGCCCGGACATAGGAATCACTACCAGTCGCCATTCCTGCTCTTCGGCGCTCAAGAAGCCTCTGGTACCTACACCGGCGGTTCAGCGCGGCTGGCCGGAACAAACCCATGCTGCTCAGCTATGTCCGTCCAGTGAGCCGGGAACAGACCGCCAGCGCTTCTTGTATGCCCGGTATGAGAGTGCGCCTGCGGCCAAAACAACGGGCCAAGCCAACACGCAAAGGCGGGTCAAGCGAGGGCCAAGTAGCCGTTTCGAATAGGTACGACGGGTTTCGTCCTTCACGACCTTGCTGGTTCCCATTTTACTGGTGATGCAGCGGTCACCCTCCTTCATAAAATGCCCGTCGCAGATCGCGGGCCCTTCTTCGACGACAGGCGAGTTGCAGTACACTATCGCGGTCCAACCCGCGAACATAAGCGCGAGAAGTATCGCAAGCCACCTTCGCAACATAGTTGAACACCGGAAAAGCCGCAGGCACAGCCCCAATCCGTAGATCGCGGCAATCGCCGAGGCTGCGTAGATGGGATAGAGCGCTTTCGCTGGAAGAGATCCGGGCGGGGATAGTATCGTGTCCAGCAGCGAAACCGCAGCCGGACCGAGAACCAGCGCGGCTCCAAATCGAGACAAAACGAGCGTGCCACAAATGAATAGCAAGGCCGAAATTCCGTAGACCATGGTTACAACCCCGTCTCGGGATCGGCCCATCGGCGAGAAAGCAAGACCCAAAGCGGCCACCACAGAAACAATGACGAGCACGCGTCCGATGACGACGCGGCTGTAGTTCCCGTGGTTCTTTGCCATGTTGGCGAGCACGCTCTGCTCGTTCGACACGCTCGGGTTAGTTGCGCAGTCCCCGGCTGTTGCGCGCCCGATGAGTCCACCGATGGTCGCGACGTCGTCGCCCTTCTGCAGTTCGGACAGCATTTTCTGATGTTCCTTCGCCTTCTTGGACTGCGGGCGAAAGACCAAAAGATACATGACGCCGAAGATCAGCAGCATGGGAATCAGCATTCCGCCGAGCGCACCGCCCGAAGATGCCGAGCCCGAAGGCGTCTCTTGGGCCAAAGAGACGAGGTATTGAGTCACGGAGAGGAACACCTAGCAGAGGGGTCATCCGGGGTCAATCTAACCCCAGGGATCGCCTGAGTTGTTCATAGATAGCCGGCATGGGTGATGCCGGTGTGCCAGTCGCCGCGCCGCTTCGCCCTTGGCGACACCTCGGCACGGCACCTGTCAAGTTGTGGTGATGTTCTTGCTCTGCTCGGACCTTTGAGCCGCCGCCAAGGCGAACGCGCATGAACTGGTGTTGGTTTCAATCTTCATCTGGCACAGGGCTGTTTGCGCTTGGAGCTTGAGTGAAAACGCCTTCGACCTGCCGATACTCCAGCCGATAGCGCCGGCAATCGCTGCGGCAACAATACCGGCCGTGGTGCCGTCACGGCCACCTCCGAAATAGCCACCCGCGGCTCCCAGAACGATGCCGCCGATCGTGTATCGTATGACTATTGCGGCTGCCTCTTTATAAAGTGCGTCCGCGAAGGTGGCAATAATCGATGCGTCGTACGTCGCCATGATGGTTTCCCCTTTCCCAAGTTCTTCCGTCCAGAAAGCGTGACACTCGAATACCCCGTCCTCACGCCCATCCCGCTGCGCCGACCTGCCCAACCTGCTCCGCCGGCCTCCGACAACAGGGTATTTCACTCCCTCGCGAAGGTCCATATTCAAAATGAAGCGGTTCCCCCTCGAACTCCCCCATGCACCGCCACCGCACCCCGTCTATACTCTTCCCCCGGTGATCGCATGAGCAAGTCCACACTCGAACGACGGGATTTTTTGAGAATCGGTGCGACCGGGCTCGCGGCTTCGGCCGTGGCCGCGGGCTGCGCGACGATGGCGGCGGAGAGCAAGCCACCCGCGCCAGTCGCCCCGGCGCCCGAGCCACCGAAGCCCGCGCCTCCGCCCAAGCCGACCGACCCCGCGCGCCGCACGCTTGGGCGCACGGGGATCCAGGTGCTGCTGGTCAGCATGGGCGTGATGAACGCGGACAACCCCAACCTGGTCAAGGCCGCGCTCGACGGTGGCATGTTCCTGCTCGACACCGCGCACGGCTATCAGGATGGCCGCAACGAGGAGAT
>PMCR01000094.1 GCA_003155465.1 Myxococcales bacterium
TCGTCGTGCCACGGGATCTGCTGGCCCTGATGCTCGCAGTAGAGCGTGTTGGGACTTATCTGGTACATGTACTCGCGGATGTCCTGGTAGGGCATGATGGTCATGCCCATCGACCAGGCCCAGCCGTCGGTCACGAAGAACGGGATATATCCGTAGTTGGTCAGCAGCTCTTTGACTTGCGCCTTGACGTAGTCGATCAATGTTTTCGACATACGCTCGTTGGTGACGCTCCAGCCGTTCTGGCCCAGCCCAGCCGTGGAGCGGTCCTGAATCGAGAAGTACAGGCCCGGCGCAACCCCGCGCGCTCGGCAGGCGTCAACGAACAGCTTGACCACGTCCACGTGGCCCGCCGCCGGTACCTTGGCATTGCCGACGTCGTAGTCGGTGGTCGCTGAGTCCCAGAGCAGGAAGCCGTCGTGATGCTTGGTGGTGAGAACGGCGAACTTCATCTTGGCTGACACGGCGGCGTCGATCCATTGGCCCGGGTCGAGCTTGGTCGGATTGAAGAGCGACGGATCCTGGTTGGGCAGGTCCTTGGCCCCATCGTTGGAAAAGGTGTTCATTCCGAAGTGGATGAACATGCCGAATCTGTACTCGGCGAAATCCCGCTTGAGATCTTCGGGATCCCGAATTGCCCCGCCGGTCCCCGTGGCGCCGGCGGTGCCTGGCGCGCCTCCTGACCCCAAGCCGCCTGTACTCGCGCCGCCCGAACCAGCCTTGCCCGCTGCGCCCGCTGTGGCCGCCCCGCCGATTGCGCCGCCGGCTCCGGCACTTCCGGTCGAACCGCCCTTGCCGCCCGCGGCGGTTGAGCTGGCCAAACCGCCCGACCCGCCTGTCCCACTCTGAACACCAGCGGCACCAGACCCATCTGCTCCCGCTCCCCCTTTTCCGCCTGCGCCCGTCCCACCGCCTGGACCAATGCTGCCGCCGATCCCGGTCTGACCGCCTGTGGCGCTGGACCCGCCTGCGGCTGCCGTCGCGCCCCCAGTCCCTTGCGACGCGCTGAAACCACCCGCGCCCGCCATGCCTGTGCTGGCGCCAGAGCCGGAAGAGCCGGCCTCACTTGCCCCCTGGCCAGCCGCGCCGCTGCTTGCTGCACCGGTGCCGGTGTTCCCTGCTGCGGCATCAGCCGCGGCATCGGAACCGCCTGAGTTGCAGCCGGCCGGCCATAGGAAGAGTAAGGCCAAGCCAATTCCTGCGACTTCTGCCAAGGGCGCTCGGCGATTTCGGCCAGCAGCGGGCCTGGCAGTCGAGAATTGGCTGGTTGGGTGTATGTGCATGTCGTCTTCCGTGCTGATCGGCAAGGCGCTACAGCACTAACGGGGGCACGCTACCGCAGAATTGGGTTCGAAAATCTCACGCAGTGACGAGAAAAGTCGGCCCCACCGAATGGCCGGCAAACTCAAGGCGCAGCAAAAACGTACTGGCCTGACCCCACCACCAGCACCAGCGCGCCGGTTTGCGCGTTATTCGAAATTACCCCCGGCGCGGTCGCGGCCGCAGTGCCGCCTTCGGTAACTGCGGCCGGGTTGCTGGTCGGGATGGTGATGGTGGCGGTGGTATTCACCGGGACCGTGACGGACAGCGTAAGGCCGGTGCCGCTTTGCTGCCAGTTGCTGACGATCAGCCCTCGGATGGAATGGTATTCGGCGTCGACCGAGGCGAGGCCGGTTTGGGGCTGCGGGTGAATGAAGAACTTTTTGAAACCGGGGCCGGTTGGGTCGGGATTGATGCCGCCCAGGCCGTTGTAGAGCCATTCGTCGGCATGACCGAGCATCGCGTGGTTCTGTGAGTCGGCTGGGTTGGCGTCCCAGGCTTCTGTCAACGACGTGGCGCCGTGATTGAGTTGGTCGAGGTAGCCCGGCCCAGTGGATTGCTTGAGCATTGAGTAGATCACGTCGCCCCGGCCAGCCTGCGAAAGCGCGCGGATCAGGTACGCAAAGCCAATGTCGCCAGCTGTGACTTGGTTCTTGGCAGCGGTGACCGCCCCGACCAGGCTGGACAAGACCGCGGCTTGTTGATTGGTCGGGACCAAGCCGAGGGCGAGCGGCATCGCGTTCGCAGTCTGGCTGTTACGATCATAGGAGCCGCCGGCGGTCAGAAACTTCGTGTTGTAGGCGTTGGTCGTTGTGGTCAGGGTCGTCTGGAATTGCGTTGCATCAGCCTGGTTGCCCAGGAGTTGCGCGGCCTTCTGCATGACCTGCAGATCCTGGCTGTAGATTGCCGTCGCGGTGACACCGGCACTGGTAAGCTGCGAATTTCCGGGCGCGGCAGGGCCGACATCGTACCAGTCGCCCAGGCCATAGCTGACGATGTTTCCGCTCGCCTTGCCGCCCAGGTAGCTCACGTAGCGTTTCATGTTGGCGTAGTGCTCGTCGAGCGGCGCTCGGTCGCCGTACACCTGGTAGAGGTACCAGGGATTGATGACAAAGGCGCTCCCCCATTCCGGTGAATCGCGGAAGTCGCCGCTGAAGACGGTGAACTCCGGCGCGATGTCCGGGACCAGTCCGCTGCTGGTCTGGGCGTCACGGGCGTCGCGAATGAACTTCTCGTAGAAGGCGGCCACGTCGTAGTTGAACATGATGCTCGGGAAGAGAAGATGTGAGGTTTCGAGCCAGCCCAGCTTTTCCCGGTGCGGGCAGTCCGTGATGATGTTTTGCAGGTTGCTGCGCACCGCCGCCAGGATGAGGGCGTGAATTTTGCTCAGGTCCTGATCCGACGACGTGAACCTGCCGACATTCTCGGCCGAGGCGTAGATGAACTTGCCCGTCAGGCTTGCTATCTGGGGTTTGCCCGGGAAGCCGGCGGCCTGGTCGGCGGGAACCGCGCCCTCGACTTGGACGTAGCGAAATCCGGTGTACGAGAAGCGCGGGTGCCAGACCTCGGTGCCGCTTCCTTTCAACGTGTAGGAGAACCAGACTGGGCTGCCCGAACTCGCCTGACTGACCTTTCCTCCGCTCAACAATTCGCCAGGGGTCAGTTTGACGGTAGAGCCGGCGGTCCCTTGCACGCTCAACTCGGGCCAGCCGGCGAAGTTCTGTCCCAGGTCATAAACGAAAACGCCCGACTGCGGCTGGGTCACCTTTGGTGAGGCGAACTCCTGCATGACCTTCACCGGCGGCGCGGATCGGGCGACGAGAGAAGGCGCGGTGCCGCTGGCCACGGTGGCCGGTTTCCAAGCGCTTGCAGCGAAGCCGGACTTGTCCCAGCCCGCGGGTTCCTGCCGGGCGTCGAAGTCCTCTCCGCCAAAGATGCTGGTGAAGGTGATTGGCCCGGACGCGGTTGTCCACGATGTGTCGCTCACCACCGCGTCCTTGCTGCCGTCAGTGAATTCCATCTGCAGGCGCAGGATCAGCTTGGGCGATCCGAACGACCCGGTGAACTTGGCGTAGCGGCTGCTGGTGGGCACGTTGTACATGCCGTTTCCCAACAGGACGCCCATGGCGTTGTTTCCTTGTACCAAGGCCTTGCTCACGTCGTAGGTGACGTAGTGGCAATTCTTGGTGTAGTTGGTCCAACTTGGTTCCATGACTGCGTCGCTGACGTTGCTGCCGTTGACCCGCAGCTCGAATTGCCCGAGCCCGCATACGGAAACCAGCGCCCGCGACAGGGTTTTGCTGACGGCAAACTCCTTGCGGAAGATCGGCAACGCGGTTCCCGCCGCGCCGGAAATCCACTGGGCGCCCCAGTCGCTGGCGGCGAGCAGTCCGACGGTGAACTCCGATGCTGCGCTCCACGCCGAGATCCGCGCTGCCTGATCGCGCACGCGCACCTTCCAGTACGCATGGCTGAGTGAGCTGAGCGCCTGTCCGGCGTAGACCAGATTGGATTCGGTCGAGGTCACCGGCCCGGTGCTGAGAAGATCGCCCTGGCCGGCGGCTAGCTTGTCCGGCGACGAAGCCACCAGGACTTCGTAGGTCGACTGGCTGAGGCCGCGCGCCTTGCTGTCGGAGGACTGAAGCTCCCACGCCAAACGCGGAAAGGCAGTTTGGATGCCAAGCGGCGCATCACGTAGCTCGCAGCGCAGGCGAGTCGGGACGACAGGGCTATCCCCTACGCCCCCTTGCCCACCCAGGCCTGTGCCTCCGGTCCCGCTGATCCCTGCGCTGGCTCCACCGGTGACGCTCCCCAAGCCGCCTGCTGTCGCACTGCCGCCGGATCCAGCCTTGCCCCCTGCGCCTGCGGCGGCGCCTCCGCTCACTAGACCGCCGGCGCCTCCGCCTCCGCCGGAACCGCCCTTGTCGCCTGGGCCTGTCGAGCCAGCCACGCCGCCCGCCCCGCCGGTCCCCACACTGCCGCCGATCGCGGTCTGACCGCCTGCCGCGCTGGTCCCGCCTGTCGTGCCCCCTGTCCCTCCCGCAGCGCTGAAACCGCCCGCCGCGCTGCCGCCAGAACCAGAAGAGCCGCCCTGGTTCGCACCGCCGCCTTCCCCGGCCGAGCCACTGCCTTCTCCCCCGGCGCCCGTGTTTCCGGCTGAGGCATCAGCCGAAGCATTGGCACCGCCGGAGTTGCAGCCGGCTGTTCCCAGGCAGATCACGGCCAAGCCGATCCCCGCGACTTCTGCCAGGGCCGCCCGGCGAACTCTGGTGGTCGAAGACTGGTCGGATCGGTGTGTTTGCATGTCGTCTTCCCGGTGGCGCCGGTCGGCGGATCGCCAGGGCGCAACTCTAGCAGGGACAGGACGCCGCAGGATCGAGTGTCGAGATCCTACGCAATCGCGAGGTCAATGCTATCTCCGCCTGTGCCGGCGGGCCGTCACGAACAAGGCGCCGAGCAGCACCCAGCCCCATGTTGATGTCGGCGTGGACCCGCGGCTGAGCGTGTAGCTGCACCCCGACGAAGCCGTGGCGACCTGCGCTCCCGCGTCTGGCGCACCTGCCGTTCCAGTGGTGCCGCCAGTGGCGCTGCCCCCGGTTTCCACGGGTGCGCCGCCCGAACCCCCGGTGCCGATGGTGCCCGCGTCGTTGCTGTCGGAAACGCCGCCCGTTGTGACTCTTGCATCCGGCGTCGCGGTACTGCCACCGCCGCTGGACGCGCCTCCGGTGCCGGTCAGACCAGCGCCCGCGTCGACGTTCTCGGCGCCGCCGCTGCCCGTCAGCGGGCCCGTACCCGAGCCGCCGCGTCCGCCTGTAGCAGGCGCGCTTCCTCCGGCTCCACCGGTCGCACCCGCAACACCCGCGCCGCCTGTTCCGGGCGTACCGCCAGTCTGTATCGAGCCGCCCGTGCTGGTGGAGCCCGCGAGTGCGGTCGATCCCCCAATGACAACAGAGCCCCCCTTGGCAGTTGAGCCCCCCATCCCCGTGGATCCTCCCGCGCCCGTGGAGCCACCCGTGCCCGTGGAGCCACCCGTGCCCGTGGAGCCACCCGCGCCTGCTGAGCCACCCGCGTCCGTGAAATATCCATTGGATCCCAGACCGGCTGCGTCTCTAATGACCGTGCCGTGTCGGATGACCGTTCCCGCGGCCCCCGGTATGCTCGCCTTTGCGGACCAGGTGTTCAGATCAGAGCTGGTCATGTATTGGCAAGGCACACCCCCTGACTGCGGGTCCACGTACATCTTGTACTTTCCATCGTCCAGTTGGACGATGGCCGGTCCTTCCATTCCGGACCCCCATTTTGCCCAGTCGTCCTTGCCCACGAACGTCCAGGGACCGGTAAGGCTCGGGGCGGTCGCATGTTCCAGATATCGTGTCGCTTCGCTCTTGATGAAGGCGTGGTAGGTGGCACCCAGCTTGGCGACGTAGGTGTCAATGTAGTCCGTCCCAATACCAAGAGCTGTGGGTCCACTCCACGATGTCAACTCACTGTTCTGGGCGGTGAAGAAGTACGGCTGGAAATCGGCGTTTCCAGTGTCGATATTGGCGATGACCCTGACCACCCCGCCTTCGACGTACCATTCCGGCGCCCAGACGCGTGAGACATTCGGCACGCCTGCTTTCACCGTCGTCAAGTCAGTCCAGTGAATCAGGTCCGAGCTGACGGCAATGCCGAAATGGTCCTCGGGGTTGCAGCAGCTGGCCTTCATGGGGTCGGTGTAGGCGATGTAGTACTTCCCGTCGGTGTACTTCATGATGGTTGGATCGCGGATGTAGGTGGTGTTGCCACCGAATCCCGTGTCGGACAGGAGCGTGAAGTTGGTCGAGTCGGTCGACGTGTAGATGGATAGCTTCATACCGGCGGCGTCGTCGCCTTTGAAAGTCGAGAAGATGTAGGTCGTTGCTGCTGCGCGCTGGCTTCCGCCGAGCAGGACAGCGCCCAGCGTGACGAGGACCAGGGATCTTCCTATTTGCATCGTGTGTGTCCTTCGCATCTTCGTCGTCGGTGCTCCGGTGGATACTCCTAGAGGGGGCCTGATGAGAGCAAAACGGTCTTCCAACTTGCAGCGGCCCAAGGAATTGGCTTTCCGCTAACTTGCAGCGGCAAGGGCGAACAGAGGTCAATCGTTGAAGGTGGTCTTTCGGACAATGTAGAGCGGGCGGTGCTTGACCTCGGTGAAGATGCGGTCGATGTACAGGCCAAGCATCCCCAACGCCAGAATGATCGCGCCTGTGCTGAACCAGACCGATACGATGAGACTGGTCCACCCCATCACAGGAGAGCCGTGCAGCACCACACGCGCGACGTGCACCACCCCGCCCGCGAAGGCGAGGGTGGACAGCAGCAGCCCCGCGTACACGCACAGCCGCAGCGGCTTGTTCGAGTGAGCTAGGATGAGGTTGATGGCCAGCTTCATCAGCTTGAAGAAGGTGTAGCCCGACTCACCCCCGGGGCTGCGAACGTGGTTGACGTCGACGTAGGTCTTGTCGAACCCCGCCCAGGTCAGGAAGCCGCCGTAGAAACGAACCGCCTCGCCCATGCCGTTGATTGCGTCGGCAACCCGCCTTGAGATAAGGCTGAAGTTCGCCACCGTGCCGTCGTATCGGTAGTCGAGGTCGGCCAAGTAGTTGAAGACCTGGTAGAACAGCCACGAGGACAGGCGCTTGCCCGAGGCGTCGCCGCGCCGGACTCGGCGCGCCAGAACGCAGTCGTGGCCCTCCTGCGCTTTGGCCCAAAGCTTGGCGATCTCCTCGGGTGGATCCTGAAGGTCGCCGTCCATGACCACGATCCACTGTCCGCGCGCGTGTTGCAGACCTGCCGTAATGGCGTGGTGCTGACCGAAGTTGCGACTCAAGGCGATGCCACGCACGCGCGCGTCCTGTCGGGCGAGGTCCTCGATGATGCTCCACGATTCGTCGGGGCCGCCGTCCTCGACCAGAACGATCTCGAAGCGCGCGACCAGAGGCTCGATGGTGGCCACCAGCCTGCGATGCAGTTCGCGCAAGAAGGGCGCGCCCCGGTATACGGGCACGACGACTGAGATGTCTATGCGTTCGCTAGAACTTGAAATCGTGGATGGCATGGATAACCCGCCTCTGGGATTCCGGGTCGAGGGAATTGTAGAAGGGCAGTCGAAGCAGACGGTCACTTACGGTTTCGCTGACCGGGCAGGCGCCTGGGCGGCCTCCCAGTTTTTGCCCCATGGGCGACAGGTGCAGTGGCAGGTAGTGAAAGACCGCCAGGATTCCGCGGGCCTTGAGAAAAGCGATCAGGGCCTGGCGAATCTGCAAGGAGGGAAGAATCAAGTAGTACATGTGATAGGCCTGCTCGCAGACGTCAGGCACGATGGGGCAACGGACGTCTCGGGCCGAGGCCCAGTCCGCAAGCTCGGCGTGGTAGCGGTGCCAGATCTTGCGGCGTTTTTCCTGAATCTGCCGCCACATCTCCAGTTGACCGCAGAGGAACCCGGCCAGCACGTCGCTCATCACATAGCTTGAACCGATGTCCACCCAGGAGTACTTGTCGACTTGGCCACGGAAGAATCGGCTGCGGTCGGTTCCCTTTTCGCGCAGGACCTCGGCCCGCTCGATGAAGGCGGGGTCGTTGACCACCAGGGCCCCGCCCTCGCCGCAGGTGATGTTCTTGGTTTCGTGAAAACTCTGGGTGGCAAGCGCCCCGAAGGTTCCCAGCCAGCGCTGCTTGTACTTGCCGAAGAGTCCGTGGGCGTTGTCTTCGATGATGGCAAGGCGGTGCCGGCGCGCGATCGCCAGGATGGTGTCCATCTCGCAGCCGACACCGGCATAGTGAACCGGAAGGATCGCCCGCGTGCGTGGGCTGATGAGGGATTCGATCTGGTTCTCGTCGATGTTCAGGGTATCCGGGCGAACGTCGGCGAAACGAATGCGGGCGCCGCGCAGAACGAACGCGTTGGCCGTGGAGACAAAGGTGAAGGATGGCACGATGACCTCGTCATCCGACCCGATGTCGAGAAGAAGCGCGGCCAACTCCAGCGCGTGGGTACAGGAGGTGGTCAGCAGAACCTTGGGCACGCCCAGCACCTCCTCGAGCAGCGCCTGGCACTTTCGGGAGTAACTCTGGTCGCCCGCGATCTGGCCAATGGAGACCGACTGGCTCATGTGGCCGATTTCCTGGCCCTCGATGCCCGAACGGTTGAAGGGAATGGCGTCCGCCGCGGCTTCTGCCTGGGCTGGGCCGAATGAAGGTTCGTTCGCTGTCGGGCGCTTTTCGGTCATGTCGGGCTGCGGGAGGCTCGCCGATGACGCCAGGTCCAAAGGCGGCTCCCTGACAGAGTGTACGTGTAGATCCCCGTCCGATGGTAGTTGTCGCGGAGGAAGTGGGAGATGAGTTGCAAGTCCGAGCGGGGCAAGTATACTCGTGACTATAGTTATGGCAACAAGTGTGCATTTGCCGAGGGCCCTGCTGGAAGCGGTTGACCGGAAGGCGCGAGCATTGCGCATCAGTCGGAACCAACTGGTACTGCGAGCGCTTGAGCATGATCTGAAAGGGGGGGCAGACTGGTCGCCTGGCTTTTTCGAACGGCTGTCGGACATCGATCCAGACACGGCAGAGGATGTCGAGAATCTGCTGCAAATGGTTCGGAAGGCACGCAGGTCCAAGCCTGTGAGGCGGCTGTGAGATATGTTCTCGATACGAACGCAATCTCCGCACTGATGAAGGGCGATCCGCGAGTTGTGAAGAGACTGCGGACGCTCAACAAGGGCGATGCGGCGATCCCGCAGCCGGCTATCGCTGAGATTGCATATGGAATCGAACGGTTGCCACGTTCGAAGCGTCGATCAGTGCTCGAAGATCGCTTCGAGCTTGTGCGAACGGAGCTGGCGAGGAGCCTCTGGACGGACGCGGTGAGCGAGCGATTTGGATTGATCAAGGCCACGCTCGAGCACCAAGGCCATCGTATCGAGGACTTCGACGCGGCGATTGCTGCTCACGCCCTGGCCGAGGGAGCAATCCTGGTGACCGCGAACCTGGATGACATGATGAGAGTCCCCGACTTGAAGGTCGAGGACTGGGCGCGCGACGAAGACTAGCGTCGCAAGCTTCGGGCCACCCGACCACCAAAGGTGAGCCGGGCATCTCGGTGCTGTCGCTGCCATTTGCCATCCATCAGGTGACGACCGAGCTTCTATCTTCCTCCGGCTGGGCACGAGTACGTGCCGCTGGGAGGCCGGGAGCCTCGGCGGCTGGATGTGCGCGTGATCGGCGCCACGGCCAGCCTGACGCCCGGCCCGCAGGCACCGGGGTTGCGGCGCGATCTGGTGGCGAGGTTCGGGGCCGCGCCGGTGGTGTTGCCACCGCTGCGCGAGCGACGCGAGGACGTGGGCACGCTGGCGGGCTACTTTCTTGGCCAGGCGCGGTCTTGGGAAACGGCGGCTTTCTTTGCCCTGTGCCTGCACGACTGGCCAAAGAACGTGCGCGAGTTGGAGAACGTCGTGTGCGAGGCGGTCCTGCACAGCGAGGGGAGACGTGAGATCCGGCTGGAGGACCTGCCCCAGGCCGTGCGCGAGCGCGTGACCGTCGGGCAGCACGATCGGGTTGTGCGCCGCCGGCCGCCGCGTGCTCGGCCGGAGAACGCCGAGATCCAGGCTCTGCTCGACCGTCACCAGGGGAACATAGCGGAGGTCACGCGCGAGTTGGATCGCCAGTGGGCCGTGGTGTGGCGCTGGGTGCAGAAGAGCGGCTTCAACTTGGACAAGTACCGAAGGTAGCACCGCACATGGGATCAGAAAGCGCAGTCCTGGGCGCCTGGGAAGCGGGCGCATAGGGTGACGGTCGATCTGCCCTAAACGACGAGGCTTTTTGCTGTGTTGCGGGTGATCGCGTGACTGAATGACGCTGTCTGATCGTCAATAGACTGACGATTCGTCAAGCAAGTGACGTAAGATTAGGAACAACTCACGAGAGCGGTGCGTCGCATGCAAACTAATTGAAACAATTGATGTTTAACGTGACAATGCGCAGAAAGCGTCACACACATGACGATGCGCCATGGATTTGGCTTGCATGATGTGTCTTTTCCATGAGACGATGATCTCAGCCGGCGTTTTTCAGCCGGTATTAGGAGCAACACCATGAAGAAGACATCCGGCATCAAGGTGAAGTCTCGGGTCCGCAGCGGCGCAGGTAAGTGGCCTCACTAGCCACTGCAGAGAAACTCCACCGAACGCCGCCTACGGGCGGCGTTTCGCGTTTTGGGGTCAGTTCTTTGGGGCGGCCAACTCGCGTGCGAGTTCCAGGATGCGGCGGTGCTCGGGGATGCGCGTGAGGAACGATTCTCGAATTGCAGGATCCTCGATCGCCTCTGCCGAGGCGAGAATACGCTTGGCTGCCTTGTCCAGAACCTCCCGGGCCGCGATGCTGTCCCCGGCGGCAATCAGGCACTCGGCCAGGGCCAAGCGTATCGTCGCCTCACCGTCATCCACGACGCCGAGGCTCTCAAGCTGCGCATAGGCGTCGCGGGCACTGAGCAGAGCCTCGGCTGGGCGATCCTGCGCCAGCAGGGCGCGAGCCAGCAGTGCGATTGCGAAGGGCCGGACTGAAAGCACGGGCTCCCAGGTCGTCATGGCGGCACGAGCGTAGTACTCGGCGCGCGCATAGTCGGCCGCCAGGTACTCGGTCACCGAGAGAAAGGCTTCTGCATATCCTTGAAAGCGGCGATCGTTTTGAGCAGTGGTAGCGGTCAGAGCCTGCTGGCCGACGGCGCGCGCCTCATCAAGAGATCCCCTGTATGCGAGAATGTTGGTGAAAGCCTGCAAAGCACCCCCGATGATGTACTTGAGGTCCAGCTGTTGCGCTGTGGCCAGAACCTGCCGCATGCAAGTCTCGGCCTCCTCGAGTTGGCCGGCCTCTAGGAAGCTAACGCCGAGATTCCCGAGAGCTTCGCAAGCGACGCGCCGGTAGCCGATGCTTTCGTAGTAGTCGGCGGCACGCCTGAAGGCCGCGACTTGGTCGGCTCGCTTGCCTCCGTTCGATGCGAGATGCGCCCTCAGGCTCTCGGCCCGTCCGACAAGAATCGGGTTTAGCCGCTCTTTGCACTCTTCCAGGAGTGCTAGGGTGCGCCCTCGTACGTCGTTGTCGCCGCTCACAGCAAGGTACCCGGTCGCGATCACCATGCAGTGAAGCCAAGGATTCAAGAGTTCGGGCGCTTCTGGCCGCTCAAGGTCGCGGAATAGCGTGGCGATCTCATCGTATTTGGCCTGTGGACCAAGTCCGTTGAAGAGAGCAGTCAGGGCGCTCAATCTCGTCCGTGCATCGCTAGAGACCATTGCGTGCCTGGCGGCCTTTTCCGCCTCCACATATTCGCCCCGCCAAAACCTCGCCTCTGACTCGATTACCCGCATGGCACACAGTTCCTCGCCCACTGCGCCCAGGCTCACGGCCCGCTCGACGCGCGCGAGGGTTTCTACCAAGTCATCAGCGTCGAGTGCTTGCTGGGCTGCCACGCCCAACCAGTGAATGGCGCGCGGATTTTCGCCCGCGCGCTCGAAGTGGTCGGCCAGTACGATGCCCTGGCGCTCACCAGCTTGCTCCAAATACTGGCCTGCCAGTAGGTGGCCCAGCCGTTTCTCGGAGGGTGGCAACATTTCATAGGCTGCCTGGCGCAGCAGCGCGTGCCGAAACGCGTACTCGCGCAGGTCAGCGGTTGGCCGCGAGAAGAGAATCTCCCGCTTGGTCAGGATCTCCAGCCAGCGGTCGACGTCCTTGCGTCGGTCCTCGTCGACCAGGGCCTTGACCCCGGCAGGGCGAAAGGTCTGACCAAAGATGCTGCCTGCGCGTAACACCAGCTTGGCGTCCGGGCCAAAGATGTCGAATCGGGCTTGCACCATGCCCAGCACCGTGTCGGGCAAATTGCTGTCGTCGCCCACCTTGCCCCCGTCGCGCACCACGCGCAGCAATTCCTCCAGGT
>PMCR01000378.1 GCA_003155465.1 Myxococcales bacterium
GTCTTGCCCACGCCGGCCTCACCGGTCAGGATGGGATTGTTCTGCCGCCGGCGCATGAGGATGTCGACGATCTGGCGAATCTCCTCGTCGCGCCCCACGATCGGGTCCATCTCCCCGCTTCGCGCCCGCTCGGTCAGGTCCACCGAGTACTTCTGCAGGGCTTCCTGCTTGCCCATGGCAGCCGGGGCCATAGCTCCGCTGGCTTCCCCGGGCGCGGCGCCCCCGCCGGTCTGGAATCCATCGCTGGCCCTCATGGTTTCCTCGGGCGAGCCCTTCACGATGGTGTTGAATCTATCCGTCAGCTGCTCGACTTTCACTTTGTCGAACTCGCGAGACATGGCGGAAAGCGAGTTTCTGAGGCCGGGCGTCTTCAGGATTCCCACCACCAGGTGGCCGGTCCGGACTTGCGACTCACCGAAAAGCAGGGTGCCGTAGACCCAGCCGCGCTCGACGGCCTCCTCCATGTGGGATGACAGATCGGAGATCGATGTGGCCCCGCGCGGAAGCTGGTCCAGGGCCGCTGTCATGTCGCGTGCCAGCCGGGACGGCTCGATACGGAACTCGCGCACGATGTGGTGCAGGTCCGAGTCAGGCAATTGCAGGATCTGGTTGAGCCAGTGGACCAACTCCACATAGGGGTTGCCACGCAGCTTGCAAAAAACGGTCGCGCTTTCGATGGCCTTGTAGGCCAGGCTGTTGAGCTTGCCAAAGAGAGAAACGCGGGTGATTTCAGACATCCTCTATCGTCCTCCTACTCATCAGGTTTCGTCATTGATAACACGATTCACGGGCCAGCCCCGTATGCAGCGCTTCCCTGCAGGGGGTTCAGGATCACGTCTTGCCTCCGTTCGCCTTGAGGGCACCGGCCCAGCCATGATGTCCAGCCCAGCCACGACGCTTTCCCCAAATGGAATGGCCTTTTCACACGATGTTCAAGATGAAGGCGCACGTCCCAGTCCAGCGAATCGCCGATGTAGTTACGCACCAGCGCGACCAAACGCCGCAGTCTTGCCCCTCCAGGCAGCAGGCTGTGGAACTCGTCCTCAGCAAGCGCATCGAATACGATACGGAACTTGCTTTGGCGTTGCCACGTCCGTGCGCCGGCCACTGTACTCTGGCCCAGAACACCGGCCCGAGACGAGCGACCGAGCCGCCAGCGCGCCTCCTCAGGCAACGCCAGCCATTCTCCGACGAACTCCTCGACCTTGACTGGCAAGCCGAAGAAGGCACCCACGATTGCGGCCAATCCCTCACAATTGCGCGGCTGGGCGGCAAAGCGACCGGCGAAGTACAGCTTGGCCCGATCCGGAAATTCATCGCGGTTGCGAACCGATGGCATCCCCAGCCCCAGCAGGGATCCGAGGTAGGTCGCGAATCGGTCTTCTGCAGGCCGGTCGAGGCTGACCGTAGGCTGCGCGTCGGCCCAGACTCGATAGAAAAGAGATAGTATTCGATGGTGAAAGAGATCGAGGAAGCGAATGAGCGCGAAGTCGCCCGCGTTGCGCGAGCGATCCCGCGCGTACTCGGTCAGGTGCAGCGGCAGTGGCCCGGTGGCGCCCAGCAGCCCGAGAAAGTGGACCGCCAGGCGCGCGGGACGGCCACCGGCCGGCGGCGCAAACGACGCCACCGCCGAGGGGGGGAATCCAAGGGACGCTTCCTGTCCCAGTCGGATCGGCTCGTCGGAAGGGCGTGGAGCTCGGCCCAGGCGCGTGCTGGCCGGATGGATGCACTCGAAACGCCTCAGTGCATCGAAGAAGTCGAAGCGGTGGGGAGCCCTTTCCAGTGCGCGCAGCAGCTTCCCCTCGCGAGAGGAAGCCCCTGCCGGCGGGGCCGCCGGTCGCGAGGAGAGGGCAAGGGAACCCTTCGAGGATCCCCTTGTTAGATCGTCGGACGCCGTCCGATTCGGGCTGGCCATCGCGCGATTTCCCCACGCTGCACGGTTCGCAGCGTGGTCTCGGTGAAGGAGTTGATGGACACGTACTTGCTGAAAAACCGCTCCAGCACGGCGCCGAGGAGGAAGACTCCCATGCCCTCGAAGGCGGTTTCGTCACAGGCGACCGTCACTTCGGTGCCACGACCGAAGGCAGCCGGTCCAGAGAACGGCAGCCGCCTGGTCACGCACTTGGGCGTCACAGAGCGGACGCCCTCGATCTGGCGGCGGATCACGGCATCTCCTGAATCGCCGTAGAGCGCAAGCAACTCACGCAGGGCTGACGCCCCGCCACCGTCCGCTGCGTCGGTGAGCGACAGGTAGTTGAGCGACAGGTGGCTGATCAATCGCCACGTGGGATCCCCGTGGGCGTGTGAGGGTCGCGGGGGGGTTGGACCCGCCACGCAGCGAATTGCCAGCACAGGAGCGCCGGCTTCCAGGGAAAAGTCGCTCGCGCCCTGGCCAACGGGTAGGTGCAGCGGCAGATCGCGGTTCGTGCAGGTGATCGAAACCGCAAGCTGCTTGAGCTGCGATGAGAAGGGTGCCTCTTCGGGATCCACCAGCGCCAAGAAGACCTCGCTACCCACATAGCTCGAACGAGCCCCTTCGACTCGCTGCTTGGTCGAGAGCATGCGCGGCTGGCGACTTATGGTGTAGTAGGCTGCACCGTCCACGGGCGACTGGTCGCTGGTCGCGTAGAAGGGAAGGAAGTCCTGTTTCTCGTCGGTGCCGGTGCCATACCCCACCACCTCGGTCACTGAGTGAACTTCGAAATCCATGGGCCGAGTTCGGTCGGGAACCACATGGTACTCACTCGCGCTCGTGGTCAGGTGGATGCGATCGGCGCGTCGGGGAAACAGGTTCACCGCGGGCGTGCAGTAGAGTGCGAACTGGGAGGTGCCCACCGACTTCTCCAAACGCGGATCCTGAGTGTCGAATACGACGATGATCTCTATCTCCGAGTCGCTGCACCGGCGCACGGCATCGGCGAGCCCATGGAGATTGAAAAACAGGAAACGACTAGGAAACGCGAAGTACTCCTGCAACAGTCGGTAGCCCTGAAAGCACCGTGGGCCATAGGGAAGCAGCGCCTGCTCATCCTCGAATCCGAATGGGCTCACACCGGCATCGGCCATGACTTGACTTCCACCTTGGCCGGGTCCGGGCGAGCGGGCAACCAGTGCCACGGTGTGGCCCATGAGCAACTCGTAGAGGCGCATGGCTATTTCGTCGCCGCCGCGCAGGAAGACCGGCAAATTTGAAAGCGCCAGGTGGTCCATGGTCAACCCGCCCGCGGCGCGCAGCCGCAGCCGCAGGGCCGCCTTACCCTTGCTCGGAAGCCGAAGCGAGCCAAGATCCGCCAAGAACGATGTGTACTCGGCGCCCACCAACTCCAGTGGCCATAGGGTCACGTCGTGAGCCGTGCGGTACTCACAGACGGTCTCTGCACGCCGGCCGATGAGGCCGCGCAAGACGGACCCGCGCGCGACGCGGAACCCATCGGCCAACGCACCCTCGGACAGGTTGGGTTGCATCTCCAGCACTGCCATCGATGGTGTGGGCGCGAGGTAGTGGGGGTAGACCATCTCCAGAAGGTGCTGGGAAAAGCGCGGAAACTCAGCGTCGAGCTTGAGCTGGACTCGCGCGGCCAGAAAGGCGAACGACTCGAGCAAACGCTCCACGTAGGGGTCAGAACACTCGAGTGACTCCAGGCCAAGCCGGCCTGCGATCTTGGGGAACTCGCGCGCGAACTCCCCGCCCATTTCTCGCAGATGCTGCAGTTCGCGGTTGTAGCAGCCCAGCAGCCGGGGGTCCATCAGGATCTCCCCTTGCCACCTTGGTCGGTCACCTCGACCTTGCCAGCCTCCAAATCAACCGCGGTGCGCAAGAACAGATGCAGCGGCAGGGGCTGAGCCCATAGCTCCGCCTCCACGTCAAAGGCCAGGGCATTGTGGCTCATCTTGTCCCTGTCCAGGACAAGCCGCACGCTGACCGAGTTGCGATCCAGGCGAGGCTCGAAGTCCAGAATGGCCTGACGGATCATCTGCTCCATTTCCGCGGTTGCCAAACCGGAGGCGGTCCGACCCGCCATATCGGGCACGCCGTAGTTCAGCACCGAGTGCGCGACCAGAGGGAACTGGTCTAGGTCTTGTAGCGCCTCCAGGTGCGTCGTGTTGAAGAGCCAAGCCAGGTCACGGCGCACACACTCCCGCAACCGAGCGGGTGACAGAACCCGCTCGTCGCGCGATTCTGTCCCCCGTTCGGGATCGTCATCAGTGAGTCGATCGAGCAAAGAGGGCTGAAGTCGCTCCTTGGGCGTCAGCTCAGCCATCGCACACGGACCGGGTGCGGGACAGTCCTAGGCAATATTGAATTCCCCTTCGTGCGATTTCCCCGGTTCGTTCTTGGTGCCCTGACTCGTGTACACCATGGTCGCTTTCGCAAAACTCAGGGTCACAGTCTCGCCATACCTGTCAACCGGCAGGAGCTCGCCCGTGTGGACAGATGAGATCATCACAGTCCCTTTCAGCGTGATCGTAAGGAAGGGTATCGCATCTTCCCCGCTGACCTTGAACACAGAGAGGACGGCACCAATGTCCCCGTCACCCGTCTGCTGAGCCTTGCCCCTGTGGCACTCCTGCAGCAGGGTCGGGGTGGCGCAGTCCACGTACTTCTGGAGGGTGAGGTCCTTCACGTCAGCCGTGCCGGTACCGCCCCCGGATCCGTCCTGGACTGAAGTAGTCTGGGCCATGCCCCAGTGCCACGACAGGACGTCGATCTCGCCTGCGTGTGGCTTGGCTTTTCCGAGCGCGACGTTTGGTCCTACACCGTTCGACTCGCCCTTGATGGTTCCGATTTTGATTGTAGCGCTATACGGCATGTTCCTGACTCCTTGCTAGATCGCCATCTTCCCAATGGCTGTTGATTGAGGG
>PMCR01000120.1 GCA_003155465.1 Myxococcales bacterium
GAAAGCCACCGGCCGCACCCTGTACATTCTCGACGAGCCGACCACGGGCTTGCACTTCGCCGACATTGATCAATTGCTGCGCGTGCTGGCGCGCCTGGTAGACGCGGGCAACACCGTCATTGTCATTGAACACAACCTCGACGTGGTGAAAAACGCCGACTGGGTCATCGATCTCGGCCCCGGCGGCGGTCCAGGCGGCGGCCAGGTCATCGTCGAAGGCATCCCCGAGGACGTGGCCAAGACACAAGCCAGCTTCACCGGGCAGTTTCTGAAGAAGGTGCTGTAGATCTATCTCAGCCAGTGGATCTTGATGTCCTTCTCGACCGCCTTGAACTCCGGGTCGCCGGTGATGAGCTCGGCGCTCTTCTGCTTGGAGAGGGCGGCGGCGAAGCAGTCGGCGTAGGACATTTTGTGCGCGGCCTTGTAGATGGCTGCCTGCCTGGTCAGGGCCAGGTCATCGCTGACGCCGACGATCTCGATGGGTAGCGCGGCGATTTCCTGAGCCTTCTGCTCGGCCGCCGCCTGGGATACCCGGCGCATGGTGGTGTAGTAGACCTCGCCCCAGTTGACTACGCTCATCAGAAGCTTGTGGGTTTCGTCAGCGGCTTGCTGAAGGAGTTTCTCCACCACCTCCGCCGCTGGCTCGTCCTCGAAGAAGGCGAGCAGCGCCCAGCTATCCAGAACCTTGGTGGCCATGTCAAAGCTCCTGCTCACGCTTGCGATCCTCAAGCAGGGCCTTCATCACGCCGCTGCCTTTCAGGGAGCCGCGCAGGCTCTTGATGTAGGTGCGCGTGACGGGCTTGATGAGGATGCCTTGCGGGGTGGATTGCACATAGGCGCGGGTGCCTTCCTCGATCTCGAACTCCCGACGGAGCCAGCGAGGAATGACGACCTGTCCCTTCACTGAAAAGTAGACCGTATTGGCCTTCGTCACCGTCTTCATGGTACTAGGATACTATCTGTGATTGGTAAGTCAACTGCAGGAAGGTAGGAATGCGGACACCCCTTTCGGACCAGCCTTTCCTGGTCGCACTGTTTCACTTATAGGTCGATACCTATGCGAGTTGCCTTGTGCGAATCGGCCTGTGCGGCGCCATGGGATGCTCAAAGACCATCTTCCCCTTCGTGACCGACACGGGGCGAGTTTCACCAGCCGGCGCGGTCCGCGCCTTGTGGTCGTGCATTGTGTGAATCAGCTCTGCACGACCGACGTGCTGGACACCGTCGACGGTGGCCAAGACACGCCGGCGGTGGACGCACCGGCCGCGGATGCTGCTCTGGACGCTCGCCAGCCTTGCGGCGATGCCTCGTGCGGGCCTGGTCAAGCTTGCTTCCTCATCGCCGGAGGGGCAGTTCCCCTATGCCTGCCTGCGGGGGATGCGGGCACCTGTGGCACGGACATGGTACGCGTGGCTTCGTGTAGCGTCGGCGGTGGACCTACCCGTTGGGAGCCCGGCTGCACCACGCCGCCGCCCAGCCCTCGATGCTACGACGTCCCCGACGCGTGTGCAGACCCTTGTTCCTGCGTGTGTCCGTCCCGCAGCCCGTGGGGTTGCGGTACCGGACCGGGCTATCTCATCTGCCCGGCGCAGTAGACCTGTCCGCCGCTTCGCTCATGTCTCGGGGTAGGTGCCATATTCAGAGACGCGGCTACTGCTCACCTAGCCAGGTCGGCAATCTGTGCGTATGCATGAGCGCGGCCTTCTGCAAGCCCGACGACAGCGGCGCCTGCTACGTGGGTCTGACGCAAGTCCCTTGCGTTTGCGGGGATAGTTGTGGTCATGGCTACTTCTGCCGCACACCCCAGGACACCTGCGTGGACGACAGCGATTGTACTGATGCGAACGCGTGCAATTTCGATCTGCTGAGCCAGACGTGGACCTGTTCCTGGTGTATGGGCGCGCCTTGAGGGGCCGTCCGAAGGCTACCTCAACCGTCCCGTCGATCGCTTCAGCGATCTCGGTTTTCGGGTGTGGTGTCCCCACCGCGCATCCGGTAGCGGGCAATTTCGCCGAACACCCGCACAATCCGGCGCAGGGCCACTTCGCGGCTTTGTCCCACCTCGCGCACGAACGGGCGGATGGTGACGCTGGCAAAGCGGCTGCCTGCCTGGCGCATTTTTTCCAGCAACTCGAAGCTGAACACGAAGGTCTCACTGCGCACGCTGTGCAGGTCGATGGCTTCGAGCCAGCGCCGGTGAAACACATAGGAGCCGGCATAGTGCACGCGCATCCCTCCCAATCCCCGCACCAAGAAGCTGAAGACAAGCGAGATCAGGCGGCGCGATTCGCCCGAGGGCGGCGTGACGTAGGTGCTGATCACCGTGGTCTCGGGCGTGGCCCAGGGCAGAAAAGCCAGCAGCGATTGCGGCCGGACCTGGCGATCAGCCGGGAGAAAGGCGATGTAGTCGCAGCGGGCCGCGCCGTATCCGCTGCGCAGGCCCGCGCCCATGCCCAGGTTGCGCGCGTGGCGCACGATCCGCACGTCGCCCTCGCTGGCCGCCTCGGCCCGGGCCGCGGTGCCATCGCAGGAGCCGTCGTCGACCACGATGATCTCGTAGCCGGACAGCCACAAGCGCCCCACGCGCCGGCAGTCGCGCACGGCGGCCGCAATGGATGCCTCCTCATTCCAGGCCAGCAGCACCATGGACAGGGTGTGCGGACTTCGCGGGGCCAAAATCAACTCCGCGGCCTCGCTCACCTCGGTGACCACGAAATCCGCCCCGGCTGCTTCCAGGCGCGGCACCTCGGCCATGGAGTGCGCGTACCCAATGGCAATGACCAGGGGCGAAGGCGCGGCCTGACGGGCTGCCGAGACTGCACGCATGTCGGCAGCGTGATGGCCGAGCAGAAACACGCGCTCGGCGACGATTGCTTCGGGCGCCGAGAGGATGCTTTGGACGGACGGCCCGGCCGGGCCTTCGCGGACCTGGATAGAAAAGAAACGCGCCGGATCGATCCCGACAGCGTGCAACGCGGCCAGCGTGCAGGTGTGCTGGTGGTGGCTGCAAAGGGCGACCGGCACACCCGACAGGCGCTCCAGCAAGGCGCGCGCCCCGGGATGGATCGAGCAGGCCGNNCCGGTCATGGTCCGGGCTCGTCGAGAAAAGCGTCGTCCTCCCAGTGAGGCGTCACGGGCAGAAGTCTACTCCGCTTGCGACCATTCGCGTGCCATGATTGACGGCCAACGGCGCGCCCGCATGTTATCGTGCCCGCATGCTGGTTCTGGGCATCAACCACTCGAATGACGCCGCTGCTTGCATTGTCCGCGACGGCACGATCCTGGGCGGGGCGCAAGAGGAACGCTTTTCGCGTATCAAACACGATTCCAGCTTCCCCTCCCGCGCGGTGGATTTTTGCCTCAAGCGCGCGGGCGCCAAGCTGGAGGACGTGGATGCGGTGGGTTTCTTCTGGAACCCCGGCATCCACGCGCAGACCTTCAATCGCCGCATGAGCGGCCAGTTCCGCCACCACCTCGAGTATCTGTACAACGTTCCCAATCACCTACTGCGGGCGTGGCCCGAGGATCGCGTGGTCGG
>PMCR01000407.1 GCA_003155465.1 Myxococcales bacterium
TACTTCCGGGCGAGGAGAAGATACTCGAAGGCATGGGCATTCCAGCGGCCGTTCGGCGTGCGTTCGAGGTCAAGCAGGGGCACGCCGGTGGGCTTGTGTGGCACTCGCAGCCTGCCAAAATCCTTCAGGTCAGTCAGGCAGAACATCGTCGAGGCCTGCGAAATCTTGCCTTCGTCCAAGAGGCGCTGTCTTTCAGCGGGAGGCATCTCCCCAGTGATCTTCTGCGCGATGTTGCCCCAGAACAGAGCTTCGCCGTAGCCATACCCCATGAGCAGAGAAGGTTTGCACGAGTTCAGAACCAGTACTGCAAAAGGTATGGCTGCGGCTCGAAGAATCGTCTTGCGAGCAGAGCCGCCCCCCGGCGCGGTCGGGGCAAGCAACACCAACGTGGCGGCCGTCGCTGCGAGAAACAGCGGACCTAGAGTCGAACGAAACAGCGCCGCCATCGCAATCGCAGCGAAGAACAGGAATGCAGCGCCATGAGTTCCGAGGCGATAGAATCGCAGCAAGAAAATCAACGAGAGAACGAGGCAAAACGTGACTGGGATGTGGTAAAAAAGCCAGTTCTCATAGAGTACCGTAGTGGGCGAGATGGCGTAGAGTGAACTCGTGATGACGGCCACCGTGGGTCGCACTCCGAAACGCAGCATCACATTGACCAGGCCGATCACGATGGCAAGTCCCAGGGCCAGGTAGAGTATTTCCAACGCCAGATAGGCCCAGGTGGGTCCGAACAGCCGCAGTGCGACTCCCACCAGCAAGTTCTGCAGTGGGGCTTGATGATGTAGATAGAGGAGGCTGCGAGCGAAATCGTGCTCAATGAACCACGGGTCAATGTACTGGATGTAGAAAGAGACGGGCGCGAAGTCGAACTGAATGCCGAACACGGTCCGAGGAACCAACACCCTAACCGTGAACGCCAGGGCTACCACCGCGTACGGCCAGGACGGGAGCCTGGTCGGCCAAGCGAGCCCGAATCGCTCCTTCATGGGATGCGAACTTCGGCCAAGTGTAGGATGGTGGCGGATTCCGAGCGGATGCGCACGTAGCGCGCGTCACGTGCGGCAAAGTCCACGGTCCAGGTATCGAATAGCGTGTTTTGTCGGCCGACCGGTGCGAACACCACTCCGTCGTTCCCGACCTCAACGACCAGGGGAAGGCCGCGCTCGAAGCAGCAGTCTCGGCGGTTCACGATGACAACCCGGTCGATCGACCGCGATTCGAGCATGTCGATCACCACCCATGGGCCGGTCTGCAGGTCTGTGTGGAACACCAAATCGAATTCGGCTGACCCGCGCTCGCCCAGCGTACCATCCGCCTTGAAACCAGAGCTGGCACTACTCGAGTGCCATCGGTAGTTCTTCCACCGGGGGTGAGTCATCAGCCGAATCAGGCGGGGACCGGCTATCACCCCGACCGCGACCAACAGAGCCCCACCAATCAGCCAGCGACGTCCTGGTGGTGCACGCCGAGGCTTCGGTCTTCCATAGGCCGCAGCGACGAGATCAGCCACCAGGGATTCGGCTTCGCGCAGCACTGGAAGCCGAGGCTCACTTTCCGGGCCCAGTTCGGCGCCGATGGTGAGGCTTCGCCCCTGGCCGCCCTCCGCTGCGGCAAACCCGGGATGAGACTCCAGTGCGGACTTCGCTTGGCTCAGCGTCTGGCAGGTCTCGCTGGTAATCGCACTGGCGGCTGCAATGAAGGATTCACGCAGCAGCAGCTGCGCGACTCGGAGGTCTGGACGGCTGCTCGCTTCATCCTCAAGAAGCAGCCCTGCCTGCGCACGCGCGCACGCAGCATAGTCGGCTACCTCACGACGTTCGATAGTGCGACTGCTGCAAGTTGACGTCGATGCGGCGAACGGAGGGGCGGCAGTTGCTGCCTCGCGGGACTCCCCTACCGATTCGGGCTGAACGGAGGGCGGTCCCGCCAATGGCTTGTCGGAGACTGGGCTGTCGTTCTCACTTGTCACGGGAAGTGGCACCTACTCTGTCGCGTCCATTGAGGCGCGCCACATACAGCATAACGTGATTCCGCCCGCAGGGAAACCTGCTCGGCGCTTGGCGCCCTCTGGGCTTCCAGATAACGCACCTAGCGTGGCGCTGTCCCCGAGTCCTTTGCAGCGGCGGAAACACCGTCGATCTTGCGCCGGACAAGGTAGAGCGGCCTGCGCTTCACCTCCTCGAAGATTCTCCCCACGTACTCACCCACCAGCCCCAGACACAGAAGCACGATACTGGAAAAGAAGATGTTGATGATTACCAGCGAGGTCCAACCGACCACCGCCCGATTGAGCCAGAAGCGCACGTAGACGGCGTACCCAGCATAGGCCAGCCCGGCCAGCAGGCCGCATGCGCCGACGAAACTCGCCATGCGCAAGGGCGCGGTGGAGAAGCTGGTTAGGCCATCGGCGCTCAAGCGCAGCATTTTCCCCAGCGGATACTTGGTCTCCCCGGCCGCGCGTCCGGGCCGCACAAAACCGATTGTTGTGTGCGAAAAGCCCACCCATGACACCAAGCCGCGCACCAGCCGGTGGCGCTCGCGCAACTGGCCAAGCGCGGCGACCACGGCTCGGCTCATCAGGCGAAACTCGCCCACATTGGCCTCGATCTCGTTCCTGGTCAGAAAGCCCATGATTCGGTAGAACAACCAAGCCGTCGCTCGCTTGAAGCGCGATTCACTTTTTCGGCCCGAACGTCGAGCCTGCACCACGTCGAAACCCCGCCGGTAGAGCCCCACCATCTCCGGGATCAGCTCGGGCGGATCCTGCAGGTCCGCATCCATCAGGACAACCGCGTCTCCTTGGGCCGCGTCCAGCCCGGCGGTGATGGCCGCCGGGTGACCGAAATTCCGCGAAAGCTGCAGCAGCTTGATGCGCGCATCCCCGCCATGCGCCTCTTCGATCAATCGCGCGGTGGCGTCCTGGCTTCCGTCGTCTACGAACCACGCCTCGGCCCCGCCGGGCAACGCATCCATGACGGCAAGCAGACGGGGCAAGAGCAGCGGCACGGCAGCCTCTTCGTTGAAAACCGGGATCACGATGGAAACCCGCGGGTCAAAGCGTATGACAGCGTCGTTCACAACGGCCTCCTGGCCCAGACTACCACTTTCCCTGCAAGTGCTGCTCTGGCGTGAACAGCAAGTACCGGACCATGGCCGGCAGGGCGACCTGGCTCGAGAAGCAGATGTTGACGCCATCGCCTGAGGCGTTGGCGAGGCTCTTCGCCGTCAAGGGGTCATTCGTCTGTAATGTGCCGGCGGCCCCGAGGTCTTGACGTCGATGAGCCGCTCGTTTGGTTGCGCGTTGGTAGCAGGGATACCTCGTCTTGTCCTGCCCAATGACTTGTCCTTCTCCGACGAGAAAACCACGCGCTTGGCAACGCTGTCCATCTTGTCTTTCTGGCCCGCTGGCATACTCTCTGATCCCAAGAATGGCTCGCCAAGAACGACCAGGTAATGAATCGGCAAGACACAAGAACCAGACAATCTCCGTTTCGCAAGAGAAGAGCACCAGCAAGCGAATCACAGCATTCGGCCTCAATCTCTTTCTTGGCACGTCCTGCCGGGCCTTCCTGGTGTCGGGATTGATCCTGCTCACCATACTCGCCGGCATTTCGATGCTGCTTCTGCGCTGCCGGGTGCTCTTTGTGACCTTTTCACCTCACGACAGTTTCTTTCTGCTCGATGCCGCCTGGAGAATCTTCAACGGGCACGTGCCAAATCTGGACTACCACGATATTATAGGCCCGTTGGCTTATGCTATCACGGCGGCCGGCATGCGCATTTTCGGTCCCGTCAGCTATGCCATTGTGTACGGAAGCTGGCTCTTCTTTGTGTTATCCATTGTCATATTCTGGCTCATAGCGGCGACCCGGATACCGCCCGCCCCCGCTGTTGCTCTGGCGTTAACAGGCTCAATCGGAATCGTCGGAAAGTTCGCGATCGGCTGGCCAGGATTGAGCTACGCCATGATCTACAATCGCTATGGATATGCCCTTCTTTCAGGGATTCTGATCTATGCGTTTCTGCGCCCGCAACGCAGGCGTCTGTTCAGTAGCCCGATACTATGGCAATTTGCCGATGTCGCTGCTGGGGCACTTCTTGCTGCGGCGCTCCTCTTGAAGCTCAATTTCTTCATGGTTGCTGCAGCGGCGATTGCACTCCATCTAGGCGTGCTAGTCGTGACCCGGTATAGGGTGTGGGCCGTGTCAGCGCGTCTTACAGCTGGGTTCGTCGGTTTCCTTGTTTTCTGCTACTTCTGGTTCGGATTTAGCCCCGGTCGTTTCGTCGCTGACATGGCGGCACTCGTAGAAATCGGACGAAATGAGCAAAGAAACCTCGTACATGATTTGCGTAGGCTGGTCTCCTTTTCCAATCCCTGGATCTGGGCGGTATTGGTTATCAGCACGCTGGCGATCGCTCTTCCGAACCGACAGGGGTGGGGAAGTAGCCGAGGTGATATTCTTCCTCTCATTAAGCGAATGCGGCGCATCCTGGCAATCGGTGCATTCGCTGTCGGGGCTGATGCTTTTCTTACCAATACCAACACACAGAATGGGATGCTATGGCTATTCCCTCTTACAATCTCGCTCGTCGCTCTACAATTGCTCGACATCGATTTCACCAGCCGTCGCGCCGCCGTGGTGGCACTTGCGTCTTGCCTGGTGGCAATGGCCATGGCCGGCTTCGCGCTATGGCGTGAGGCCCCGAGACTGTGGATCGCTGCCCAGCATTCCGAATCTCCGCCCCCGGATCGCAGGATCCAGAGCCCTCATCTCGGCGACATGTATCTGCCAAGGGATATGATTCGAGATGGGGAGGTATCCTTTCCGGAGCGGATCAACACCGGTCTAGAACTCTTGCGTTACAACGGTTCTCAAAGCGATCGGGTGATGGTGCTGGATTTCGCCAACCCGTTTTCCTTCGCCTTGGGTCTGCAACCTCCTCGGGGCGCGACATTGTGCCTGGCGCATAGGTGTTTTGGCACGAAGCTCCCCGTTGCACCGTCTGAGGCTTTCAAGAACGCGACGCTCCTCATGATCCCAAGTCCGCGCGAGGCAGTCAGTTCTTGCTGCAATCGGTTGGTAGAGGAGTACGGTACCTACATTCGCGAACACTTCCGGATAGTGGGGGAGGACGCACACTGGACCCTACTCAGACAACATTCCTAGTGTCGGCTGGCTACGGCAGGGGCGCACCATGCGGACTAGCTGGAGATGGGCGCGGCTATCATGGGCCTCACAACCCCGGAGCGGAGCACCTGTTGCCGGAGTCGATGCTCGTAGGCGCAGCGCGTCCGTGGCGTGCTCGCGATGTCAGGGATCATCAGGACAGGATCGCCCGGCGCCCCCCGGGCCGGGGCAAGAACCTCAATGATCTTGGGGATGCCGCACCTGCGCACAGCAAACTCGGGAAGGTCTTTGCACGCAGCTGCGCAAGGCTCTTGCGGCGATTGCTATTGCGTCTAGGAATCTCCACAATATGTGGTTCGCACCTGGGTGCAACATCGACGTACTACCAAGAGAACGGGAGCAACCACATGAGACACCTATCTTTTCGGCTATGGGCACAAGTGATTTCCGCGGCTGTGTTTCTGACAGCCACCTCTGCTGCCGCGGACGGCCCCACGGCCATCAGTCTGACGACCCCCGTATCGGGCACTATCTCTGCAGCCGCCGAAGTTGATTGGTACTCAGTGACTACCGACACCGTCGGGGACTTGCTCGTCACGCAAACCGCCTGGCCGCCGTACATTGACACCAGAATCGCGGTATTCGGTCCGAACAGCCAGACACTCGCCCAGGCCAATCCGGTAGTCGCCGCAGCCCCCGGAACCTACTACATCAAGGTCTGGTCGTTCGTCGACGGTATTTCGACGTCCCCCTACACCTTCAACGCAACCCTCACCAAGGCCGTCACGGGCAACGACATCGACAAGGGGGGCAACGCTGCGGCGGCAGCCGTTCCGATCACCCTCGGGGCCGCGGTGTCGGATACCATCGCTCCCTCGAAGGAAACGGCTGGCACGCAGGATGTCGATTGGTTCACCGTGACCACCGACACGGTCGGGGACTTGGCCGTAACGCAGACAGCCTGGCCTCCGTACATTGAAACAAAGATCGCCATATTTGGCCCCAACAATCCGGCGCTTGCACAGGCCAATCCGCTTCCCGCCGCGGCGCCGGGAACCTACTACATCAAGGTCTGGTCCTACGTCGACGGTACGTCCATCGCCCCCTACACCTTCTCGGCCGGCCTCACCCAGGCCGCGACTGGAAACGATATCGACAAGGGCAGGAATAGCGCCGCGGGCGCTGTTCCCATAACCCTCGGCATCGCGGTAAGCGACACCATCGCCCCCTCCAAGGAAACCGCAGGAACACAAGATATCGATTGGTTCAGCGTCATCACCACGGTTGTGGGCGACTTGACCGTCACCCAGACGGCGTGGCCTCCGAACATCGAAACGAAGATCGCCGTATTCGGTCCCAACGATCCCTTGCTTCCCCTCAGCAATCCGACGAAGGCCGCCGTGCCGGGCACCTACTACATCAAGGTGTGGTCTGTGACTGACGGCTCTTCCATTGCACCCTACACGTTCACCGCCGATTTGAAGGCCGCTGCGGGAGACGCCGGCAGCGGCGCGGGGCGCGACGCGGGCGGAACGGCGGATACCGGCGGCCTGGTCGGCCTGGATGCCTCCGCGGGTCGCGATGCGGGCGCCATGCCGGATACCGGCGCCCTGCCCGGCTCTGATGCCGCCGTTGGCCGCGAAACGGGCATCGTGATCACGGCGGATGCCGGCGGCCTGGTCGCCCCTGACGCAGGCATTGGTCGCGAAACGGGCATCGTAATCGTGGCGGATGCCGGCGGCCTGGTCGCCCCTGATGCCGGCGCGGGCACCACGACGGAAACCGGCGGCCTGATCGGCCTCGATGCCTCCGCTGGCCGCGACGTGGGCGGCACGGCAGGGGCTGGGGGCACGGCAGACGCCGCCAGTGCTGCGCCCGCCTGCAAGAACAGCGGCTGCAGCGTCTCTGGAAGGTTCAGCGGATCGCAGTTTCCTGCGGTGCCTTTGCTGCTCTTCGTGGCCATCTTCCTGATGCGCCGTCCGTCACCGTCCCGGCCGCGTCCCAGGCGCCGTGACCCCAAGAAGGGTTGAGGCACGACCGCGCGATACCCGGAATCACGGCTACGGTTGTTGCCTCACCGGCTACCCCTGCTCGAACCCCGGCGCGATCAGGTGGGCGATGCGATCGGGATCCCGCACGCCCTGGTCGGTCATCCAGCGTCGTGAGCTGTCGCGTAGCTCCTGGCCCTCGGGGTTGCCGCGCAGCTCGCCCAGCCAGCGGCGACCCGACTCGGCCAGCAGGAGGGCGCCGGCCGCCTCGGCGGTGGCCACCGCTCGCTCCAGCGCGACCACGGCCGCGGCCCGCGAGGGCGACGGCTCCAGCCAGCAGATGCCGGCCTCCAGCAGGGCGCCCATGGCGACCCCAGTCTGGTGCTCGGCCCGGGCCAGCCTGCGCGCGTGTCGGCGCGCCCGGCGCAGGTGCGGGGCGCGCTCCTCTGCCGGCAGTCCCTCTGCCATAGCCAGCGCCACCCGGCCCGAGATCCAGGCGTGCTCGATGCGGATGCCGCTGATCCTCAACAGTCCGGAGCCGGCCAGCCGCTCCTGCTCGGCGGCAAGCGCGTCCCTGGCCTGGTCGGGACGCCCGCCGTACAGCGCCTGCTCGCAGCGCGCGTACAGGTGGAAAAAGTGCTGCACGTGGTACAGGTCGCGCGGCCACGAATCCAGGACGCCCTCGATGTCGCGCGCGGCGCGCTCGGGATCGCCGCGGATCAGCCAGACGATGGATTGGTAGGTGCGCAGGTTGGTGGCCAGGTAGCGGTCGCCGGTGCGATCGGCGTCTGTGGTGTAGCGATCGAAACATTCGCCCAGCTCGCGCAGCCGGCCCGACAGCCGCAGTGAGAAGCACGCGAATGAGCGCGTGGTGGCCAGCTCCCAACCCACGTTGAGACAGTGGGTGAGCAGGTACTGCTCGACTGCGGCGAGCTCATTCGCCACCGCGTCGAACTCGCCCGCGAAGTAGTGCACCATGGCCTTGCACATGCGCGCTAGCCCGATGGTGGGCGCGTCTGACGATCGGCGCGCCAGCACCTCGGCCTGCGACACCAGGCGAATGGCCCAGCCCAGGTGCGAGATCCCCAGCGCCGCCAGTTGCCCGGCCAGCACGCCCAGTCCCTGGGCCACGCGCCGGATGTCCCCGGCCTTCAGCGCCAGCAGGATGAAGCGCAACAGGAAGTCGTCGGCGCGCAGCGTGTCCACCACGCCCAGACCGGTGTTCACCGACCACAGCACGTCGAGCAGGCGCGCCTGCCCAACCGGGATGCTGGAAGGCGAACGTTCCTTGAACTGGATTCCGCGCACGCGCAGCCACAGCAGGCGCCAGGTCACCGCCAAGACGGCACGCCGCGGATCGCGCGCCAGGCGCAGCCCGGCCTGGTCCAGCACCTCGCCCAGGATCTCCAGCCCGCGCACGATGTGGCCTGCACGCAGAAGCTGCTCCGCCGCCAGGTGGCGCAGGCGCGGCGCCAGCTCAGGCCCGCCCAGCGCGGCGGCCTGCTGGTACGCCTGGGCCGCCAGCAAGGGCAGCCCGCTGGCGGCCTGGCAGTCGCCCATCGCGTGCAGAAGGTCGCGCCTTGCCTGCTGGTCCGACTCCAGCGCCGCCGCGGTCTGGTAGAGCTGCGCGGCGCGATCAAAGGCCAGCTTGGTGCGCGCCTGGATCGCCGCCTCGCGGGCGTAGTACTTGGCGCGCTCATGGTCGGCCGCTTCCAGCCAGTAGCGGGCCAGCAGGTCGGTGCGCTCACGTCCCCATTTCTCCATGGCGTGCGCGATGGCGGTGCGCAACTGGCGCAGCACCGACCCGTCCAGGCTGCCCAGCACCGCCTCGCCGATTCGGTCGTGGTACGCCTCGACGACATCCGATCGCTGTCCCCCCGCGCGCCGAATCAGGCGTGCTTGCGCCAGCGCCGAGATGCCGCGCTCCCAGCCCTCGGAGCCGAGCGGTACGCCGGCCGCGTCGGCCAAAGTTTTCTCCGGCAGCGGATCGCCTGCCACCGCGATGACCTCGAGCAATCTCTGGCTCTCCCCGGGCAACGTGCGGAGGCGACCGAGGATCAAAGCGTCCAAGCTCACAGCGTTCCCGGCCGCGAAGTACGCCGGTCCGCCCCGCGGCAACACCACGTCGCTCAGGTAGCGGACGAGCTCAAGCGTGAAAAAAGGGTTGCCACCCGCTTCCTGCACCACCGCCTCGGCCAGGCGCTGCTTGACCTCCTGGCCGATCTCCCCCGAGTCAGCCAGGCGATCGACGAGGGTCGAGGCCGCCTCTGGCGACAGCGGCCCCACCTCTACGCGCCTCACCGCGGGATGGGCTGCGATCTCGCGCAGCGGGGCCGCCAGCGTATCGTCCTGCAAGACCGGCCGGCAGGTAGCCACCAGCAACAGGCCAAGCATGCCGGTGTGTCGCAGCAGGGTCTGCAGAAGCGCGAGGCTGTCGCGGTCGGCCCACTGCAGATCGTCGATGAAGGCCACCACGGGTTGTCGCTGCGCCAGGCGCCTCAGCAGCTCGCAGAAGCCGGCAAAGGCCCGGTTGCGCAGTTCGGTCGCGTGGCGCACCTTGGGCAGCCAGTCGCCCACGTGTTCCAGTTGATCCAGCCGGCGCAGCACCGGGAAGATCTCCGACAGGTACGCGGTCCCCTCGGGCAGTCCCTGCGCCAGCTCGCCCGTGCCCAGGTTGGCCAGCCTGGAGCTGAGCGCGTCCACGATGCCGTCGAAGGCCTTGAAGGGCAGCGTCTCGCGCTCATGGCAGCGGCCGCGCAGGATGACAGGCTTGCGAGAAGGCTCGGCGCTGGCGGTGATCTGATCCAGGAAGCGCTCGACCAGCGCGGTCTTGCCGATGCCCGAAGTGCCCTCGACCAGCACCAGCGCGAGGTTGCCGAGGCACGCGCTGCCGAAGCAATGGCGCAGAGCCTGCATCTCCGCCGTGCGCCCGATGAACACCGAAACGCCAGCGCGGACTGGCGCACTTTCAGCCTCTGACAGCGGCACGGGCGTGCTGCCGGTGCCGAGCTGGGCCAGGATCTCCGCGCCACCGGGCCGCTGCACCGGATCGCGCCGCAGAAGCTGCATGCACAGCCGACTCAGTTCGGGATCGGCCAGGGGGTTCACCTCGACGGGTGCAAGCGGCTCCTCGCTCTGTTTCTTGAGCAGAATCTCGACCAAATCACCGTCATGGGGCAAGCGGCCGGTCAGCACCTGGTACAGCATGACCCCCACCGCATACCAGTCGGCGGCGGGCTGCGACGGCCCCTCCTTCGCTTGCTCGGGAGCCATGTAGGCCGGGGTTCCCACCAGTCCGTCGCCCCTGAACGACCGCGTTCCGGTCTGGCTGGCCAGCCCGAAATCCAGGGCCACCACCCGGCCCTCCGGTGTCACCAGCACATTCGACGGCTTGAGATCGCGATGGATGCAGCCGGCCTGGTGCATGGCGTGCACCCCGGCGCAAAGCTGCTGCAGGGCCATGCGCAGGCGCTGCCCATCGGGTTGCGGGCGGAACGTCACCGCTGCGGGCTCGCTGCGGGGCAGGCCGGTCGCTGTTTCCAACCCGGACCGCAGCGGGACGCCGCCACCCGCCTTTGGCCCCAGCAGGTAGACGTCGAAGGGCACGCCCGCCACATACTCCATGGTGAAGAACCACAGCGGCCCCTCGCAGATCAGTTCGTGCAGCGCGGCCAGGTTGGGGTGCTTGAGGTCAGCAAGAGAACGGAACTCGCTCTTGAACCTGTACAGGTCCAGCCCGTCCCACGAGTCGAGCAGCTTCAGCGCGACCTCCGCGCCCAGTTGCCGATCGAAGACCAGATACACAATACCCATGCTCCCGCTGCCGAGGAGGCGGATGACCTTGAATCGGTCCGTGCCGACGAACGACATCGCTAGTGCTCAACCAGCAGCTTAGCGCCTCTTGCCCTCAAGGCCCGCGGTCTATCGCATGCCGAGGGCGGAAAGACCCGGGCAAAAGGCGCGCGTACTGGGGGTGGATATGTTGATGTCGCCACCGGTTCATCAGGGTCAAATGGGCATCCTGCAATCGAGGGAGCAATAGACGAAAGAGCACCTTCCGCTTGTTGGGTTCCCTTGGGAGTCCAAGCACTTGCCGTTCAGGGGACCGAAGTCGCACATCTCGCCATATCGGTAGTCGAGAATGCCATCGCCACAGCAGGATATCGTTCCCGCATCACTGCTATCAGCAGATCCGTCCGGGGGCTCAAGAATGCCTGCGTCTGACCAAGTGCCACTGCAGATACCCCCATACGGAGATGGTCTGCATGTAATGGATTGCGCACACAGTTTGTTCGTGTAGCAATAACCTCGGACCCCACAATCTTGGTCCCCCAACGCTGTTGGTGTATCGCCGGGGTCGCACGACAGGAGATCGCTGCAGTGCGTGCCTACAGGCAAAACGCACAGTGTGGAGCCACAGGTGTTCACCAGGGAATAGCACTCGCGCTCTGGTGGGCAGTCTCCAGAGTAGTCCAATTCCGGTCCCGAGGCTACCTGCTGGTCCCGTGGGTTGCAGTTGGGGGAGCAAGCCACAATGTGACCGCCGGTGCCACTTTGGCTGCTACCGGTTGAACTGTTTGTGACACCAGTACCACCGATGTTGGTACCGCCTGCTCCACCGGGACCGCCGGCGCCACCGATGCTGCCACGTCCAGCTCCACCTGGACCAATCGCGCCGCCGGTGCCTCGGGTGGTTCCGCTGCTGATGGTGCTGCCTGCCTGGCCTCCGCCTGTAGCTCCTGCATCACGTGGACTGCTCTTCAGACCAGAGCTGCTACACGCCATGCTCACCAGGCCGACTGCGAATAGGGCTACGACACCTGCAGCAATCTTGAACATCGGATCCTCTGTGCGTTCACCGGTTGAGTGCCGAGCTGAATTCCATGGGGTTGGTTGCTTCCGCCAGTTGACGTAGGGCGGTTATCGGATATCTTGCCGCCTGAAGACGCCGGCGGAGCTAACTACAGTACGTACTGTGACAGATCCTCGTCTTTGAGGATCCCCTGCAACCGTTCGCGCACGTAGGCGGCGGTGATGGGGATGGTACGCTCGCCCAGCTCGGGCGCCTCGAAGGCCAACTCGTCGAGCAGGCACTCCATCACCGTGTGCAGGCGGCGCGCGCCGATGTTCTCCATGCGGGCGTTGACCTCGGCGGCGATGCGCGCGATCTCGGCGATGGCGTCGGCCTGGATATCGAGATGGACTTTCTCGGTCTCAAGCAGCGCGGTGTACTGCTTGGTCAGAGCGTTTTCCGGCTCGGTCAGAATGCGCACGAAGTCCGCGTCGGTCAGCGATTGCAGCTCGACCCGGATGGGGAATCGACCCTGCAACTCGGGAATCAGATCCTTGGGCTTGGCCACGTGGAAGGCGCCGGCCGCGATGAAGAGCACGTGGTCGGTCTTGAGCGGGCCGTACTTGGTCGACACCGTGGATCCCTCCACGATGGGCAGAAGATCCCGCTGCACGCCCTCGCGGGACACATCCGGCCCGTGACCGCCGGACTCGCGGCCCGCCACCTTGTCCAACTCGTCAATGAAGATGATGCCGTCCTGCTCGGCGCGCCGGATGGCCTCCTTGGTGACGCGTTCCATGTCGATGAGCTTGGCGGCTTCTTCCTCGGTCAAGGCTTCCAGCGCCTCGGGAATGGTCAGGCGCCGTCGTTTGGTGCGCTTGGACTGGGGGAACATGGACTGCAGGTTGAGGACCATCTCCTCCATGCCCGTGCCGGAAAACACGTCGATGAACGACTGAGGCGCGTCGCTGGTATCGATCTCGACCGACTTGTCGTCGAGCTTGCCCTCGTGTAGCAGGCGGCGCAGGTTCTCGCGCGTGCTGGTATCGGCTGCGGGCGCGGCGGGAGCCTCCGGCGCCGGGAGCGCGCCAGCCAGCGATCCCATGGGCGCGCGCGCGGGCCGCGCCGGCGGCAACAGGACATCGAGCAAGCGCTCCTCGGCATTCTCGCGGGCGCGTGGCCGCGAACGCTCGCGTTCCTCTTCGCGCAGCATGGACACCGCGGTTTCAGCCAGATCGCGCACCATGGAGTCCACGTCGCGGCCCACGTAGCCAACCTCGGTGAATTTCGATGCCTCAACCTTCACGAAGGGCGCGCCGGCCAGCTTGGCCAGGCGGCGCGCGATCTCGGTCTTGCCCACGCCGGTGGGGCCAATCAGCATGATGTTTTTCGGCGAGATCTCGTCGCGCATGGGCGGCGGCACCTGCTGCCGGCGCCAGCGATTGCGCAGGGCCACCGCCACCGCGCGCTTGGCCTCGCGCTGGCCCACGATGTAGCGGTCCAGCTCTTCGACGATGGCTCGCGGGGTGAGCGCCTCAGGGCGTTTGTTGGGGCTGGCCGCCATCTAGAGCTCCTCGAACACGGTGTTGGTGTTGGTGTAGATGCAGATGCTGGCGGCGATGCTCAGGCTGCGCTCCGCGATCTCGCGCGCCGAGAGCTGCGTGTCGGCCA
>PMCR01000160.1 GCA_003155465.1 Myxococcales bacterium
ACCTTGTTGCCCACCAAGTTGTCGTCTGACAGGAACACGGTGCCGCGAAAGCCGGTAGCCAGGATGGCATCAAGCTCGGCGCACAATTGCGCTGGCGACTTGGTGCGTGGGTGGCGACCGAACACCTCGATGATGTCGCAGAANNATCAACTCCTCGGCCTCGCCTGACACTACACAATCTGCGTACGGCGTGAGCAGCTCGGGGCTGGTGGTGGCAACCGGTCCCCCGACCACAACCAGTTTGCCCGCAGCCCGAGCCTGCGCCGCCAGCTCAAGCAGCGAGTCCCGTTGGACCAACATACCGGACAAGAACACGACGTCGGCCCACTGCAGGTCACCGGGTGCCAGCGGCTGCACGTTCAGGTCGCAGAGACGGACTTCCCAGTCCTTGGGCAGAAGCGCAGCCACCGTCAGCAGCCCCAACGGCGGGAGCAGAGATCGCTTGCCCATGACCCGCAAGGAATCCTCGTGTCCCCAGTAGGTGCGGGGAAACGCGGGGTAGAGGCATAAGATTCTCATTGCCTATCTACTATCCGTTCCGCCGTCAGGTTGCTGTCATGACACGGTCACATCTTGACGCGATGAAGTCCCGGGCAGATGGAACCCTGGTCCCCGTCGGTGACACAAATGTGACCGAGTCCTTGCTGGCCGCTGACAAAGCATAGGATTCCTGTGCCCCGACCCGCCTTGCCAACCAAGCAGCCGCCGTCACCCGCTGCCCGTTTTTCCACAGCGGCAAGGCCGACCTTCTGACAAAATGGTGGGCGTGAAAATCCGGTCGCCGACCATCATCGTCCTGCAGCGCGCCCGCATGGTCTTCATGCTGACCGCCCTTGTCCCGACGGTGTTCATGACGGTGATCGGGATCGTGCTCCTGGCCACCGGCGGCTCGAAGTCGGCGGCCGTGGTGGGAGGGATTCTGGTTCTCGCCTTCTGCGGCACAGCCCTGGCTGGCTACGTCCTTGGAACGATCCTGGTTACTCGGGGCGCGAGTCTGGCAGCCGTGCAGAACGAGTTCCTCTCTTCTGTCTCGCACGAGTTGCGCACGCCCTTGACCTCGATTCGTCTCTTCATCGACACCCTGCGCGAGAATCGGGTGCAAGATCCGGCCGAGAAACAGCGCTGCCTGACCGTGATCCATCAGGAGTTGGCGCGTCTCGATGGCCTGGTGGCCAAGCTCCTGACCCTTTCCCGAATCGAGTCGCGCCACGCGGCCTTTGACCGTCGCCCCGTCGCCGTGGCCGACATCGTCAGCGAGGCGCTGATCGCCTTCGAAGCCATCCGTTTCGGAACCGAGGTCGATCTGAAAGTGAATCTGGAGCCCGGGCTGATGGTGAACGGGGACCGGGCCGCGCTGGCCCAGGCCCTGGCAAACCTGCTCGGCAACGCCTGGAAGTACACGCCACCCCAAGGCAAGCGCATCGAGCTATGCGCCAGCGGCGACGCAACCCATGTGTCCCTTGTGGTCGCTGACAACGGCGTGGGCATCCCCGACTCCGAACAAAAGGCCATCTTCGACAAATTCCGGCGTGGGTCAGCCGCGGTCAACGGGGGCAGCGCGGGCACCGGGCTGGGGCTGGCGGTGGTGCGCGCCATCGTGACGGCCCATCGGGGCAAGATCGACGTTCGATCGGAAGAAAATTGCGGGGCGCGCTTTCGCATACTGCTGCCACGGCAACCAGAGGAGGCGGCATGACCGGCACCGTCGACGAAACGCATGGCCGACTGGTGACCATCGTCGAGGACGACGCGGCCATCGCCGAGGGCCTGGCGCTGAACCTGCGACTGCAGGGCTACCGCACGGAGGCGGTTGCCGACGGCGAGACGGCCCGCACGCGCATCGAGGAGGGCCGGCCCGATCTGGTTCTGCTCGACATCTCGCTGCCCAAACAGAGTGGCATCTGGGTGCTGCAACGGTTGCGCGAAACCGGCAACCACGTGCCGGTGATCGTGTTGTCAGCACGCCAGGACGAATTCGACAAGGTGGCTGCTTTGCAGCTGGGTGCGGACGACTACGTGACCAAGCCATTTGCTCTGGCCGAGCTGATGGCTCGGGTCGCGGCTCTGCTTCGGCGCGCACGGCTGCACTTGCCCCGGCAAGACGTGCCGGCCGACTCGCCCGGCAGCGACACGAAGAAGGCCGACATCAGATTTGGCGACGTGGCGATCAACCTCGACACCCGCACCGTGGTCCGAGCAGGCCAACCGATCAAGCTGACCCATCGGGAGTTCGAGTTGCTCGCCTTCCTGGGCCGAAGCAGTGGCCGGGTTTTCTCCCGAGAGGAACTGGTGCGCCATGTGTGGGGTCTGGAGCATCCTGGCCAGGCGCGCACGGTTGACAACTTCATTGCCCAGTTGCGTGCCAAGCTGGAGCGAGATCCCGAGCAACCGAAACACCTGCTGACCATCCGTGGCAGCGGCTATCGGTTTGTCGCGGAGTGAATGGTACTCTCAGGATCGCTTGCCACCTGCCATTCGTCGAGACGTTCCCCTGGCGCCGCTGACCACTTTCGAGCTGGGCGGGCCGGCGCGCTTCTTTTCGCAAGTTGCGACGAGCGATGAGGCGGTCTGGGCACTGCGCTGGGCAGGGGATCAGGACCTGCCCGTGTTTGTGCTGGGTGGCGGATCGAATGTGGTGGTGGGCGATGCAGGCTTTCCCGGCCTGATCCTGCAGCTGGTTGCGCGGGGAGCGGAGTTTCGCAGCCAAGGCGACCATGTTCTGCTGGAAGCACAGGCTGGTGAGCCGTGGGATGACCTGGTGGTCGCCGCGGTGGCGCGCGATCTCGCGGGCATCGAGTGTCTGTCGGGAATCCCGGGCACAGCGGGCGCGACGCCGATCCAGAACGTGGGTGCCTACGGCCAGGAGGTCGCGGATACGATCCGCTCGCTGCGCGTGCTCGACCGGCGCACCCTGGCGGTGCGCGAGCTGCCGGCCGCCGGGTGCGGCTTCGCGTATCGCGACAGCGTCTTCAGGCGCGACCCGGGGCAGGCGATCGTCTTGTCGGTAGTCTTCGCGCTGCAGGCCAGCGCACGCCCTGTGCTGGCCTACCGGGAACTGGCGAGCGCGCTGGCAGGTCGGATGCGACCGTCGCTGTCAGAGGTGCGTGAAGTCGTGCTCGATCTGCGGCGCAAGAAATCCATGGTGTACGACGCCCGCGATCCCAATCGGCGCAGCGCTGGTTCCTTCTTCACCAATCCCATCGTGAGCGCGGACAAGGCGGCCGCGGTGGTGACCCAGGCGCTGGGCGAGAATCTGGTGCAAGCCCCCGAAGAAGTGCCGCAGTATCCGCTCCCCGACGGGCGAGTGAAGCTGGCCGCCGGCTGGCTGGTGGAACGTGCGGGGGTGAAGCGCGGCCTGCGCATGGGCCCGGTCGGCGTTTCCAGCAGCCACGCTCTCGCCCTGGTCCATCACGGCGGCGGCTCTACCGCCGATCTCATCCGCCTGGCGGTTCACGTGCGCGACACCGTGGCGCTGCGTTTCGGAATCACGCTGGCGCCAGAGCCCGTGTTCCTGGGCGTCACGTGGCCCGGGTCGGAGCAGACCACCGGGGAGTAGGGGGCGGTGACGGAGGCCGAGACCAGGGAATTGACCCTGCACGGCCTTCCTAGACGGTGGTAGGATTCCCCGCCATGAGGTTCACACGCAATTTGGTTCTCTGTTGGGCCGCGGCTCTCGCGGTCTTGATGCTGGCAACCCCATCGCAGCCCGAGGCAGCCCCGACCGCGCCCCCGCCGACGTCTCCACCCGCTCCCGCGGGCAATTGCAAGGCCTACGGCGGCGGCAAGTGCTGCAACCCGGACGTCACGCTCCACCTGAGCAAAGACGCCATCTTCGCCGCGTGCGGCGAGTCGGATGCCACATTCCTGGGCGAAGTCGGCTTGAAAGACACCTGCAAATACGTCTTCAAAGTCGCCGGCGAAAACGAAGACAGCACCTTCGTGCAGGTCTATTCCCCGGTCGCCAAAGAAGTTCTGGAGAAGCCCACGGATCCCTTCATGAGCTTCAAGAAGGTGGGCAAGGTCTGGGTCACCGACAAGGCGAAGTCGCCCAAGGCCCAGGCCCAGGTCACGGGCAGCACGGGCCTGTACATGGCGGGCCGCGGTTACTTCGTCAGCGTAGCGGCCTCTACCAAGGTCTGCACCAAGACCCAGGCCATCGAGCTCTCCAAGTCTCTCAAGTAACTTCCGTCCCGGTGGCCTGTGCGCCCTCTGTGGTGAGATCTGGATCCGACGGAACCGATCCATGGCACTGCTGGGGCTGGTTTTTTTCGTCGCTGGCCTTTGCCTGTTCCCACTCCAGGAGACGGATCTCTTCTTTCGCCTGGCGGATGGGCAGGAGATCCTGCGCACCGGCCACGTACCCGGCCGCAATCTGTTCTCGTTCACCTTCCCCGACCAGCCCTATCTAGATAGCGCTTGGCTGTTTGACGTCGCGACGGCCGGGCTCTTCCGGTTGGGTGGCTTTCCGGCCGTGGTCGTGGGCAAGACAGCAATCGTGCTGGCGACTTTCGTAGCGGCCTATCTCCTGCTTCGCCGTCGCGGCGCCGGCCGCGTGGGCACCGCGCTGGTGCTCGCCGCCGCCGCTTTCTGCATGCGCGAGCGCTTGGTGGAACGGCCCCACGTGGTGTCCTTGCTGGGCGAGGTCGCGGTGCTGTCCTTGCTGCCAGCCCTGCGAGACGGCCGGCGCAGGGCCTGGCTGCTCGTGCCGGTCGTTGCCTTGTGGGCCAATCTACACGCGGGCGCCTTTGTCGGCCCCCTGCTTGTCGCTCTGGCCGGCTTGGGTTTGCTTCTCGAAAGAATGATCACCCCGTCACTCGCCTCACGACGGGCGGTTCTGGGCCATGCGCTCGCCGCCGCGCTCTGCACGCTCGCCTTGATGGCCACGCCGGTTGGCCCAGGGCTCTTCCGCTACCTCACCTTCCACGCCGACATCTTTGCCATCCATCCGGTGGACGAGTTCCGACCCCTGGCCTGGCATTCAGACGCGCCCCTCGTCATCTATGCCGTCGCCCTGGCACTCGTTTTCGGCCTCGGCGCGATCCTGCGCGTGCCTCCCCGCGCGCGCGACCTTGTGCCCGTTCTCGGCTTGGGTCTGCTGGCCGGCCGCCATGTGCGGTTCAGTGCCGACTTTGCTTTGCTGGCGGCCATCCTGGCCGCGCCCGTCCTCACGTCGGTCGGCGCGCCGTGGCTTGCGCGGATCGCGCCGACATACCGCACTCAGTTCGATCGCGCCGCGGGCGCTCTGCTCGCTCTGCTGGCGCTCGTTCCTCGGGTGGCGGACATTGAGCGGCACGGCCGTTTCGTGGACATCGATCTTGACCTCGGGAATCTTCCCTTGGCGGCGCTGGGATTTGTCGACCAGCACGGCCTGCGTGAACGGATGTACAACGACTTCGAAACCGGCGCTTTTCTCATCTGGCAGGGTTACCCGCGCCATCGTGTGTTCGTTGATCCGCGGCTGCCCGCCTACCCGCGCGAGTTTCATCAGCTGCTTGGCCGCAGCGACGTGACCCGCGACGAATGGACCCGCGCCATGGACCACTTCGGGGTCACCTCCGCGTTGCTGGACTTCGCCGGCGTCAACCGGCGCGTGGCCTGGTGGGATCCCGTGCAGTGGGCCTTGGTCTTTCGCGCGCAAGACACCCGCGTGTTCGTGCGCCGGCTCCCGGCCACGCGCGATCTGATTGCCCGCTACGAGATTCCCGCCAGCTTCAGCTTCACCGCCGACGAGGGCAGCGCGACCGTGCCGCTTTCCACTCCCCCTTCCGGCTCGCCCGTGCCCCTTTGCGAATGGCAACTGCGCCTGGGCGATCTCTTGTTCGACCTCGATCAAGGCCACGACCAGCGCGCGCTCGCTGCCTACCGACAGGCCCTGGCCGCCCCGCCGGGCTGCCTGGCGCCCGAGCGAGAAGCCGCCGCCTGCACCTGGCTTGGTGCCATCGATCGGGCCGCCGGCCGAAATGAACAAGCGCTCGCGCTCCTCGATCGCAGCCTGGCCATCGCACCTGACGACACGACTGTGCTGAGCAACCGCGCGCTCGCGCTGGAAGCGCTGGCACGGCCCCGCGAGGCCGCGCAGGCCTGGTCGCGCGTCGCCGATCTCGCCGCCGCCTCACCTCTCGGCGATCGCGCCCGCGTCCGCGCGCGTTCACTCACTGGCGACTGACTCTGTGTTCTCTGTGGTGAGAAGGCTAACGCTACCCGAACGGGTGCCCGCGTCGGCGCTGGTACGCCTCCAGATACAGCCGCTCATAGGCTTCCGCCGCCCGATCCCACGAGAAGTCTTGTTGCATGGCCTGTCTACGCATGGCCGTGATGTGGGCCGGTCGATTGAAGTAGGTGGCAAGCGCCCAACCCATAGTGTTGGCGATAGCGGAGGGGTAGAGGTCGTGAAACACGAAACCGGTGCCCGCGCCGGTACGCTCGTCGTAGTTCTGCACGGTGTCCACTAGGCCGCCCGTGGCGCGCACGATGGGCAGGGTTCCATAGCGCTGGCTGTACATCTGGCTTAGCCCACACGGCTCGTAGCGCGAGGGCATGAGCAAAAAGTCACAGCCCGCCTCGATCCGGTGGGCGAGCCCGTCCTCGAAACCAATGTACGTGCGGAACTTGTCGCCCCGGCGTGCACACACCGACGAAAAAAAACTCTCGGCCTCGCGGTCGCCCGAGCCCAACAACACCATTTGCAGATTCCAGCCCAGGATGTGGTCAAGCGCGTGCGCCAGTACGTCAAAGCCCTTCTGCTCTGTGAGGCGCCCGACGACGCCGAAGAGAGGCACATCAGGGCGTTCAGGCAGTCCCATCTCCCTCTGCAGGGCAGCCTTGCACACCGCCTTGCCGGCCAGGTCGTCACGGTCGAAATGCGCCGGCAGGTGCGCATCCGTGGCGGAGTTCCAGGATTCCACGTCGATCCCGTTGAGTACCCCGCGCAGATCGCGTCCGCGCGCTGCCAGTTCGCCGTCAAGGCCGAAGCCATACGCCGAGGTTTGGATCTCGCGTGCGTAGGTCGGGCTGACCGTCGAAAGCAGGGTGGAATGCCGGATGGCAGCCTTCATCAGGTTCATGTCGCCGAAGTGTTCAAACTCACTCGGCTGGAAATGGTTCCAACCCAAGCCGGTAATGAACATCGCGCCGCTCTCCCAATTCCCCTGGTATGCCAGGTTGTGAATGGTGAAGAGGGTGGCGCAGCCGTGCAGCGGCTTGGCCCACTCGACCGTGTCCACATACACCGGCACCAAGGCGGTCTGCCAGTCGTTGGCGTGGACGACATCAGGAATCCAACCCAGCACCTTGCACAGCTCGAGCGCTCCTCGCGAGAACAGGGAGAAGCGTTCCAGGTTGTCCTGGTACGCCTGCCCGGACGGCCCGTAGAGATCGGGCCGATCGAAGAACCGGTTGTATTCGAGGAAATACACCGACACGTTGCTACCCGGCAGCCGCCCCATGCGCACACCCGCCCACGTCGTGCCGTAGTACATCGGGATGGGCACCACGCCTTCCAGGCGCTCGAGCTGATTCCACGGGATGCCCTGGTAGAGCGGCATCACCACCCGCACATCGATACCCCGGCGCGCCAATGCCCGCGGCAAGGCGCCTGCCACGTCGGCCAGACCCCCGGTCTTGCGGAAGGGCGCGACCTCCGAAGCCACGAACAGCACCTTGAGCGGTGCCTTGGCGGGCGGCGGGGGTACAATTGAAAAGTCGCCCGGCGCCCGGCGCCCGGCGGGGCTGTCGGCAGCGCCAGGCGCTGGCGCAGCCTTCGCCTCGTCCCGACCCCAAGCCTGGCGAGGCGGTTTGGTAGACGAAGACGGCGCCTTGCGGGCCATGGGTCGATCCGCAAACCCCGCCCCCGCGCGCCGGGGCCTGCCCTCGACTGCGGGCTGCGAACGGTGGACGGTCGACGGTCGGCTGCCGCCGCCCCTACGTGGCGTAGATGCGGTAGTCGACGTCCGGGAAGATGTTGTCTTGTGCTTCAATGCTGGCCAGGTAGGGCTCGTCCACCGCGCCCTTAGTCAAGTCTTCATAAAGCCGGGTGAAACGGACTATGTGCTCGTTGAATCTCTTGGTGGCGTAGGGCACGGTAGTGCCGGTGGACATGATGAATGTCCAGTCGCTGGCCTGGGCCAGCATCAGCTCGCGGGCCGCCTGCTTGAGCGCCCGCACGGCGAGCGGGTTGGTCGCGCCCCAGTGCCGGCGCGCCAGTTCCACCATGCGCTCGCCCGCAGCGTGGACGTGGCGCCAGGTCCACGCGTTGCTTTCGTTCACCCACTGCTCGCCGTAGCCCTTGAGCCCCCATGACGACGCGCCCGGGGTGGCGAGTTGGTTGGTCGGATGCCGGTCCAGGTACTCGCTGGGCGTGATGGGCTGGAT
>PMCR01000422.1:0-7488 GCA_003155465.1 Myxococcales bacterium
AAGACGAGGACGGCTGCCCGGATCCCGACAACGACAAAGACGGAATTCCCGACGTGCTGGACAAGTGTCCCAACGAACCGGAGACGGTGAACGGGGTCGACGACGAAGACGGTTGCCCGGACGAGGCGCCCATCGTGGTCAAGGAAGACCGCATTCTGCTGACCGAGCACGTGCTCTTCGATACCGACCGGGCTCGGGTGCGAACCGCGGGTCGGCCGGCTTTGGCGGCGGTGCTGAATTTGTGGAAGCAGCATCCCGAATGGGACCACCTGGTCATTGAAGGCCACGCCGATCGCCGGGGCCCGGATGCGTTCAACGACTGGCTTAGCCAGGAACGGGCCCAGCGGGCGCGCAAGGTCTTGGTCGAGATGGGCTTCCCGCCCGACAAGCTCTTGACCGCAGCCTTTGGGCGCAAGCAGTTGCACGTGCAGGGAGAAAGCGAAGAGGCCGATCGAGAGAACCGCCGAGTCGAATTCGCGATCATCAAGAAGGTCGAAGAGCGCGGCAAGAGCGAGGATTCCACCCAACCGCCCCGGCACGCACAAGCTGGAGGGCTGGAGCCATGAGAGTGCACCTGGTTCTTGCGGTTGCGGGGTTGCTCGCCTTGCCGGCGTGCCTCGACCCGATCGTGGGAACGCAATGCGCACGGGGATATGCACCCTGTGGCGGCAAGTGCGTCCGGGCCGGGTCGTGTGCTTCTCTCGATGCCGGAGAAGAGGCGGACGGCGGAGACGTGACGCTGCTTGATGGCAGCCCCGGTGAGCCCGAGTTCGATGCGGACGCGCAAGCGGGGGAGACCGGCGTGGCCGCGGATGGAGAGCCGGCCACCGACGGCGATGAAAATGAGGTTGGTGGAAACCAAGCAGACGCTCCTTCAAACGGGGAGGCTGGGCTGGGTGACGCCGGCGAAGGGCAGGGGGACGGCTCCGTGCCACCGGTGGGCGCTGATGCACCAGAGAGCATGACGGGCGACGCAGGAGCCTCGAACCCGAACGGCGATGACAGCGGGGCGGCGGCCGAAGTCGACGGCGCTCCGTGGGCGGACGCTGTGGGCATGGGTTCCGATCTGGGCGGGGACGGTGCAGCCACAAGTGACGCTGGCAAGGGTGATTTCCATTTGCCTTGCGTCGTTTGCGCGGATGCCGGGGTTGACGATGAGACCGGCGCCTTGCTTGAGGACGGCGGCGCAACCGACGACGCCAACTCCGAAGATGCGGCCCCGTCGGACGCGAGCGGAACCCAGGCGGACGGGGCTTGGGACGATGCCGGACCGCTTCAGTGTTTGGAGCCAATGGCCATCTGCAACGGCGAGTGCGTGGACTTGATGTCCGACTACGAGAACTGTGGCAGCTGCAACACTATTTGCACATCCAACGTGTGCATAAGCGGCACGTGTCTGTTTTGCGCTTTGGAAGAGACTGTTTGTGGGCAGCAATGCATCAACATCGCGTCTGATCCCGACAACTGCGGGGGCTGCGGCGTTCCTTGTGCCAGTGGTTTGTGCAGCAACAGTCACTGCGAGGCTGGCGGCACGGGACGGGTGATTGTCATTGGCCATGACTACCTGAGAAACCGGCCAGCAATGAATCGAATCTTGGGCAACGCGGTCTTCCTCTGGCCCACCAACCCAGTCCGCCTGCTGGCGTACAGGGGAGTGGCCAACCCGACCGCCGTCGCGGGTGCGGACGGAGCTATCGCTCAAGTGGCCCTGGCCACTGGCCGCCAGGTGCAACTGACCGAGGTGGCGGATGTGGACGTGGCCACGCAACTCACCGCGAACGACGTGTTCTTGGTCTATGGCCAGGAGCAGGCCATAGACGCGACCCTCAATCAGTTGGGTCAGGACTGGGCCAGCGCCATGAGTACTTTCCTGAGCCGAGGCGGGACGGTGATTGTCCTGGATGGCTTCTACTTTGCCAACGCTGGCACGGTTCAGATCCTCTCACAAGCGGGGTTGTTCAGCATCGAGCGCAACGTGTCGGTCACCAACGCCGTGTGCACTGTGGCCGCCCGCGGCGATGCGTTGGCCAGTGGGCTGCCCAGGACCTACCGCTGCGAACAGAACAGCGTCGACTTCACGACAACCGAGGTTGGACCCGCCATTACTTCCGTCGTGAAGTCAGGAACGCCCGTGGTCATCCACAAGGTCTTCTGAACCGCGCGTTCACTTCATTTTTTTGGAAGACGCGCTGGTGCAGGCGAGTCCCGCAGAAATCAGGGCGAGGCAGAGAATGTTTCGCATCTCGTCTCCTGCGTGCCTGATCTTCCGGCAGGATCTATGTGCCGGCCGGCCCGCGGACCCGATCGGGATCCACCTCGGCCTCGAACACGATGCGGGCAGGTCCACGCATGGATACCCCGGCGTAGTTCGGGGAACCATCACGCGCGGGCTGGCTGGCCACGCGGATGAAGAGCGTACCGCCGGGCAGGTGCACCGGAATCTCCTGGTCAGGTTCGGCCCGCCCTTCCAGGCAGGCGGCCACCACGGTGGCACAGGCGCCGGTGCCGCAGGCAAGCGTGATGCCGCAGCCCCGCTCCCACACCACCAGATCGATCTCGAGCCCCGTTGGACCCTGCCGCACACGCGCGAATTCCACGTTGGTTCGGCGGGGAAACAAGGAATCGTGCTCGATGCCGCGTCCGCAGGCCTCGGCCAAGGCGCGCAGATCGGCTGCCGGATCGTCGATGAAAATCACTGCGTGTGGGTTGCCCATGGAAACGGCGGTGAAGGCGAATTGACGATCACCCGTGCGCAGGGGGCGTCGCACCAAGCGCTTGCCGCCTAGCGCCGCGACCGGGATCTGGGGCGGGTCCAACTGGGGGCGGCCCATCTCGACGGTCACTGTCTCGACTCGACCGTCGTGAGCGTCGATCCGGCATTCCAGCAGCCCCGCGCCGGTATCGATGCGCAGCACCGGACGGCGAAGCGAGGTATCCCTCTCGTAGAGCAGCTTGGCCACGCAGCGAATGCCGTTGCCACACATTTCGGCCTCGCTGCCGTCTGCGTTGATGACCCGCATGCAGGCATGGCCCTGCACTGGCGGCAGGATGGCCAGCACGCCGTCACCGCCCACGCCGAAGTGCCGGTCACACAGCGCGCGTACCACGTCGGGGTCAGTCGCGGATGCATTCCCCGCCGCCGGCTTTCCTGGCCGCAAGTCCACCACGAGGAAATCATTCCCTAGCCCCTCGGCCTTGACGAAGGGGATCAATGGCATTCGGCTAGTCTACGGCTGCGGCGGGGCCGGCGCTACCGGTGCCTCTTCTTCAGCGGGTGGCGCCTTCTTGGCCCGGACTGGCTTCGGGACTGGGGCAGCCTCCTCGGTCGGGGCTGGCTTCGGGGCTGGGGCAGCCTCCTCGGCCGGGGCCGGCTTCGGGGCTGGGGCAGCCTCCTCGGTCGGGGCTGGCTTCGGGGCTGGGGCAGCCTTTCTGACCGGGGCTGGTTTGTCGGCGGGCGCGACCTTCTCGCTGGCCGGCACTTTGGCCCGGGTCACAATCTTCACCGTCGTCGGCTTCTCGACCGCAGCGGGCACGACCGGCTTCTCGTCGGTCACCTTGATCTCCGTCTCGGTCGCGGTGGCAGGCGCGCCACCCGGTGCGGCATCGGGCATGACCGACTTGGACTTCTCGGCCTCTTCGCGCGCCTTGTCCAACGCGCTCGACAACTTGGCCTTGTTCGCATCCTCGGTCTTCTTGTCGGCCGACTTCTTCTCGGCGATCTTCTGCAAGCGCCGCGAATCGGATTGGCTCGACATGTAGGCCAGGGTCAACGAATTGGCGAAGAAGATGAAGGCGCAGACCGCAGTCATCTTGGTCAAGAAGTTCGCGCCTCCGGACGAGCCAAACACGGACTGGCTGCCGCCACTGCCGCCAAAGGCTATGCCCATGCCTCCGCCGCGTCCGGCTTGGAGGAGAACCACCAGCATCAAGAAGATGCAAACGACGACGTGCAGACCAGTCAAGAAGTTATACACGCGGAAGTCCCTTCCTTTACGAGCTTGGCGAATGATTCCACAGTCAGCGACGCGCCGCCAACCAGTGCGCCGTCGATGTCTTTCTGGCCCATCAGGTTGGCCACATTGTCCGGCTTGACGCTGCCACCGTAGATAATCCGGATCTCTTGCGCCTTTGCCCGCAGGCGCGAAGTCAGCTGCGCGCGGATGGCCGCATGCACTTCTTGCGCCTGATCGGGCGTGGCGTTGCGGCCCGTGCCGATGGCCCACACAGGCTCGTACGCAATCACGACCTTGACCAACTCGGCGTCAGAAAGCTCGCGGGTGGCGCCGTCAAGTTGGCTCGCCACGCGCGCCAGCGCCTGGCCCGCGTCGCGCTCGGCCAGGGTTTCGCCGATGCAAATGATGGGGATCAGTCCCACGCCGAGGGCGGCCTTGGCTTTGCGGGCCACGCTCGCGTCGGTCTCGGCAAAGAACTGACGCCGCTCCGAGTGGCCGATGATCACGTAACGCGCGCCCGCGTTTGCGATCTGTGCCATGGCCACCTCGCCGGTGAAGGCACCCTTGACTTCCCAGTAGCCGTCCTGGGCCGCCACGCCGAGCGCGCTGGACTTGAGCTTTTCGGCTACCGTGGCCAGGGCCACGAAACCGGGGCCCACGGCCACGTCAACTGTGGTGAGGCCGGCGGTGGTGTCGCGCACGCCCGTGGCCAGAGTGACTGACTCGGACAGACTGCCCCACAGCTTCCAATTTCCGCAAAAGAGCGGTCGGGGAACACGAGGTTGAGACATGAGAGGCTCCTTTCTACCCTAGGACTCAATTGCGGCAAGTCCGGGAAGCTTCTTGCCCTCGATGAATTCGAGAGTTGCGCAGCCGCCCGTCGAAATGTGTGTAACGCGCTCGGACACGCCTGCGCGGCCAAGCGCGGCCACCGAGTCGTGTCCGCCTACCACGGTCAGGCCGAATTTCACAGCGGCCACGGCCCTGGCCACGGAGATGGTGCCCGTGGCAAAGGGCGTCGAATCGAACACGCCCATGGGACCATTCCAGAACACTGTGCGGGCACTGGCCAGTTTCTCCGCGAACTGGCCAGCGGTCGCGGGTCCGATGTCAAGCGCCGCCAAGTCGTCGGGCACCTTCATCGCGGGAAACACCTCGCCCGAGGGCGCATCCGAACCGGATGCCGCCACCAGGTCGCGCGGCAGAAGAACCTCGATCCCGGCATCCTCGGCCTTGGCCAGGAAGGCGCGCGCCCACGCCGACTTTTCACCTTCCACGCGGGAGGTGCCCAGGCTGCCGCCGCGAGCCTTGAGGAAGGTGTTGGCCAGCGCGCCACCGAGGAGGATCACGTCGGCACGGCCAAGCAGGCTTTCCAGCAGGCCCGTCTTGTCGGACAGGTTGGTACCCCCCAGGATGGCGACGAACGGGCGTTGGATTTCGCCCGCAAGCTGTCCCAGGAACCTCACCTCGCGCTCCATGTTCAGCCCCATGCCCTTGGCCGAAACGAACCTGGCCATCCCAGCGGTTGAGGCGTGCGCCAGGTGCGCGGTTGCGAAGGCATCGTTGATGTAGACGTCTGCGTAGCCGGCGAGGGCTCGGGCGAAGGTCTCGTCGTTGGCCTCTTCGCCCGACGCGAAGCGAAGGTTCTCAAGCATGGCCACGCCGCCGTCGCGCAGGTCGGCCACGACCTTCTTTGCGCCGTCGCCCACCGGCTCGTCGGCCAGGACCACGTCGCGGTCGAGAAGCTCGACCAGGCAGGCCGCCACTGGCATCAGGGAGAACGCCGGGTTCGGTTTCCCCTTGGGTCGCCCGAGATGCGAGGCCAGGACCACCCGTCCACCGCGGTCGATGGCGTGCTGGATGGTGGGTAGGCTTTCGCGAATGCGCGTCGCATCGGACACGCCGCCGGCTGGGGTCAGCGGAACATCGAAGTCCACGCGGATGAACACCCGCCGGCCTTGAATGTCCAGATCGGCGATGGTCTTGGCCGCCATGGGAGGGACCGCTTTTACACGGAACGGGCTCTGGTTTCCAGGCCATTAGACAACTCTCGTGGGAACCCTGAAAGGGTTCCCATGTCCTTCGGCCCCCCCACCCGCCACCTCCTCCTCGCTCGCTTCGCTCGGCCTCGCGCGGGGCGGGCACGGTGGGCTGTCCGTCCCGAAGGCCGGCGGGCTCCCCACGCGACCATGAGGTTGGGCAAAAGAAAAGGGGGCCCTTGGGCCCCCTAACTACGAAAGTATGTGAAACGAGGTGCGCGCTAGATGAGCTGCGCGTCCTCCTTGATGTCGGACGTGACCAGGCTGATCAGCTCAGAGGCCACAGCAACGATCTGCTTTGGCTCGTAGCCATTCTGGCGCAAGTCCCGGTACAGGGACTTGGACAGGATCTTCAAGGCACGTTCTCTGCTAATAACTGGCGCTGCGGTGTTCACGGTTGCCAGAGCTTGTGACATGGACCCTCCTCCCAAGAAGGTTGCCGCCACTCCAAGCACGGGCCGTGCCACGAGGTATGACACGCCAACATGTTGATTCTGTTATTGTCTTGTCGCGGTATCGCTTCCCAGCGCGTAGTTGCTTTCGCACCAAGTGCGATGGCAAGACGCAGATGTCCGTGTAGGCGCATTGCTAGGTGCGCACGTCTATTCGCAGCTACTGGACGCTGTCTGTCACGTGCGATGCTAGGATCGTGGTGCGACGCTGTAGTGTAATGTAGGCGCTGTACCGCTCTGACAGGCCTCACTCGAACCGCGAACCGGTCTCTTGCCATCACGCAATTCGGGCGTGGCTTGTCTGCGCTCGCTGGTCGACAAGCTGGACACCCATGCCCACTACCTAGTGCAACACGAAATGCTGGGACAACACCGGCACCTACGCCACGTCAGGCATGCTGGTCCGACGAGTCGCTGCCTTGGTCGGGAGCGACGCGTACCTGGACCGACCATTCGCCTACTGTCTCACCGACGTCTCTGTGGAGTAGGGTCCGGCTGCTAAACAGTACACCCTGGCGTTTTGCGTGTAGGGACTGGTGCCTACGACTCGACGTGGGTGAGTGCGATGTGCAGCTCTTCCAGTTGCTTGCCGGATACCGGCGCCGGCGCCTCGGTGCAAAGGTCGGTCCCCTTCTGCGTCTTGGGGAACGCGATCACATCGCGTAGTGAATCCGCACCGCAGAGGAGCATGGCCAGCCGGTCTAGCCCGGCCGCGATTCCACCGTGGGGCGGGGGCCCGTGGCGGAAGGCGTCCAGCAAGAAGCCGAACTTGGCGCGGGCGTCTTCCTCGCTGAGACCGATGGCCTTGAACACGCGAGACTGAATGTCGCCACGGTGGATCCGGATGCTGCCGCCGGCGATCTCATTGCCGTTGAGCACGAGATCGTAGGCTCGCGCGCGCACTTCCGCCGGCGCGCTCTCCAGCTTGTCGAGATCCTCGGCCATGGGCGAAGTGAACGGGTGGTGGGACGCCACCAGCTTGCCGTCGTCGGCGCGCTCGAGCAGCGGGAACTCGGTGACCCAGGCGAACTTCCACTGGTTCTT
>PMCR01000422.1:7521-27333 GCA_003155465.1 Myxococcales bacterium
TTCATGGGCGAGCGGGTCCAGGCCCCTGCCGCGCCGATGCGCGCGCGGGCCAGACCTCGGGCGCCTAGGCCCTTGACGAACTCTTCCAGCTTGTCGACTTCAGCGTTCGACATCTTAGACGCCTCGGCCGCAGGCAGACGCCAGGCCTTGACCACCCCGGGCTCAGGACCGGTGGCCGCGACCGCCTTCTGCAGCATGTCCACGTTGCCGCCGTTGTGCTTGCGGACCACGTCGGTGACGTCGCACAGGGGTAGGCCAAAGCGCAGGTCGGGCTTGTCCGAGCCGTAGAGAGCCGTGGCTTCGGCAAAGGACAGGCGCGGGAAGGGGGTGACGATATCCAAGCCCAGCACGTCCTTCCACAGTGCGGCCATCAGGCTTTCCACCACGGCCTGCACGTCTTCCTCGACCACGAAGCTCATCTCAAGATCGATCTGGGTGAACTCGGGTTGCCGGTCCTGGCGCAGATCCTCGTCGCGGAAGCAGCGGACGATCTGGAAGTAGCGATCGAACCCCGCCACCATGAAGAGCTGTTTGAAGAGCTGCGGCGACTCGGCCAGAGCGTAGAAAGTCCCGGGCGTCAGGCGCGAGGGCACGAGGAAGTTGCGCGCGCCGCCCGGCGTGTACTTGACCAGGAAGGGCGTTTCGATTTCCAGAAACCGATGGCCGGCCAGTACCCGACGCGCGGTCTGGTAGATCTGCGAGCGCAGCAGGAAGTTGCGCTGCAAGGAAGGACGGCGCAGGTCCAGCGCGCGGTACTTGAGGCGCACCATCTCGTTGGCCGTGCTGTCGTCGACAATCTCGAAGGGGGGAGTGTCAGAGCGCGAGAAAATGGTGAGCTGATCGCAGTGCAGCTCCACGTCNNTCGGAACGCAGTTCACCGGCCAGGGTATGGGCGTCCGCGCTGACCCCGGGCTCGAACATCACCTGGGTGATGCCGCCGCGGTCACGCAGGTCGATGAACACGCAGCCACCGTGGTCGCGCCGCGAGGCAACCCAGCCGAAGAGAACAGCCCTGCCACCCACGTCGCTGGCGCGCAGGCCGCCACAGTCATGGGTGCGCTTTATGTCTTTGAGAAATTCAGGCATAGCGTGATTTTTACTGGAGAGTCGCCCCGACGTCGAGGAGGAAGCGAATCCGCGGCAATGCAGCTTGCCCTGCGGCAGGGCGCACCCTAAGTTCTAAGCATGCGTCTGCGCATTCTTCACCACGGCAGTTGTTTCGACGGCGCAGCCTCAGCCGGTATCTTCGCCCGTTTCTTTCGCGAGTGCGTGGCCAAGGAACCTGTCGACGTGGGCTTTTCGCCCATGGATCACAAGGAGGCAGGGCCTGCCATTCCGCCGGATGCGCTCGACGGTGAGGTGAACGCTTGCGTGGACTTCCGCTACACCTCGGACGCGCGGCTGCACTGGTGGTTCGACCATCACATCTCGACATTCCAGAGTGCGGCGGACGAAACCCATTTTCGCGCTGACCAGAGCGGCCAGAAATTCTACGATCCAGCCGCCAAGAGCTGCACGCGCTTCCTGGCCCGCACCGTGGCCGAGAAATTCGGCTTCGACATCTCGTCCTTGCAGGAACTCCTGCACTGGGCCGAGATCATCGACGGCGCGCTTTTCGAATCCGCGGCTCAGGCCGTCGAGTTGCGCGAGCCGGCCTTGCGCCTGATGACGTGGGTCGAAGCCAACCGCGACCGCGCGCTTTCCGAGCGGTTCATTGCCGATGTGATCTCCAAGCCGCTCGACCAAATTGCCGCCAGCCCATATGTGGCCGAGCCGCTGGTTGGACTGCTCGAACGACACAAGAAGAATGTGGAGTCGGTTCGCCGACTCGCCCATCTTGAACAGGGAGTGGTGTTCACCGATCTCTCAGCCGAGCCGATCAGTTCGGTGAACAAGTTCATCGTCTACTACCTTCATCCCGAAGCGCGCTATGCAGTCACGGTCCTGTCGCCGGGCAAGCGCATGAAGGTCTCGGTTGGCTCCAATCCCTGGCCGCCCATGCCGCGCACCCATGACATCGCCAAGCTGTGCGAGCGCTACGGCGGCGGCGGTCACCCTGCCGTGGGCGCCATATCGTTGCCCAAGGGCGAGGTCGAAAAGGCACGCCAGATCGCAGCTGAACTGGTTGCGATTCTGCACGGCTGAAGCTGCTAGCCCGACGCTACAGGCTGTCCATCTCGACGGTTCGGCGCAGCGAGCGACGAACGCGTCTGCGCACGACCTTCTCGGCCCGGCGGCGCATCTTTCTGGGCGACGGTGCGCGTCCGGTCAAGGGCGCCTGTTCGCGATCCGGTTCCTCAAATTCACCGGGCCGGCGACCAAACTCGAAGACCGTGATCTCGCGCTTGCCCCGCTCGCCGATACGAATCGGCATGACCGACGCGCCAATGCCAGCCCCCACGTACACGGCACCGGTGACCACCGCGCCCCGGTGCGGCTGTCGGGTGCCATACAGGCCGTGCACGTATTTGTGGCCGCCGATCCTGCCCAACGCAATCTCGTGCAGGCGCGCCACGGTTATCTGGCCGCCATGGGTGTGCCCGGCCAGCACCAGCGGGATACCGTACTTCCAGAGATGGTCGGCCTCCTCGGCGATGTGGGATAGCGCAAGCGTAGGAAGATCCCGGCGCAGGCCTGCCACGGCCTTTTCGATCCGTGCGTGGCCGGTGTACGCGTCGTCGAGGCCCACGATTTGCAGGCGCTGCCGGCGGATGGTGATGATGGTGCTGTCATTGCGCAGCACCTCCACTCCACCGCGCTCTAGCGCTGCCGCCACCTCGTCTGCGCCCGCCCAGTGGTCATGGTTGCCCAGCACGCCGATCACGGGCGCGCGGAATTCCTGCACCAACTCGATGAGCTGGTCGAGATAGAGCTGGCTGTGGCAGACGAAATCCCCAGTGATCACAACCAAGTCCGGGCGCTCGGCGTTGGTCATGGCAACCGCTTCGCGCTGAATCGCGAGCGGGGTAACCCGGCCGACATGCTGGTCCGTCAGGTGCGCAATGCGGATCGGTTCCATGGCCCCGGCATAGGCGGCCGGCCCGGCAAAGCGCCTCACCCTTATGCGACCAACGCGCGACCCAGAACTCAGTGGAGCCGTGAGTAACTGGCTCCAGCCGAACGGCGGGAACAACATCTCGGATAAGTGTGACCTAGAATACCGACACGTCCATGGTAGAAAATTCTGACGCAAGGATTCTTCCCCTGACGCACGCAACTTTGCCAGGGTGGCGCGGGATGACGAAGAGAAGCCCGAATTCCGCATGGTTTTCCGCTCCCGCAGCGTCGATTTGCTAGGGGAATCCCGCCAGTGCGGCGGCGAAGGCGTCGGGGTTCTCAAGGTTCGACAAGTGACCGGCGCCAGGGATCTCCGCCACGCGCGCGTTGGGTATGGCAGCGGCCATGGTCCGGGTTTCCCCGGGCGAGGACAGCGCATCATGGGTACCAACCACGACCAGAGTGGGCACGGCGATCTCCGGCAGCTCGGCTGTGCGGTCAGGCCGGTCGCGCAGGGCGCGGATCGCGGCCAGAACGGTCTTTCGCGGCTGGGCTCCCAGCGCGCGTACCTCGGCGCGCAGCCCTTGGCTGGCTGAGGCCGACAAGAGACGCGGAATCTGTTTTTCGAGCAGGGCAGCCACGCCTTGCGTTTCCACCAGCGTCAGGGCGGCCTCCCGACCCTGGCGAGCCTCGGGCGTGTCCGCCGCAGCCTTGGTGTCGGCCAGGATGAGCGACGTCAGTCGGTCGCGGTGTCGACGGGCAAAGGCCAAAGCCACGTAGCCCCCCATGGACATGCCGCCGACCGTGGCCGTGCGCAGATGGAACGCGTCGAGCAAGCCAGCCAAGTCATCGGCCAAGTCGGCGATGGAGAAATCGCCCGAGCCGAGATCGGAAAGCCCGAAACCGCGCAGATCTGGGGTGATGACCTGGCGCTGGCCGGCCAGCGCCGCCGCGGTCCTGTGCCACATACGGCTGTCAAAAGGAAACGCGTGCACCAGCACCAGGACGGGTCCGCTGCCCATCGACTCGTAGGCCAGTTGCCTCGTCCCGATGGTTACCTTCATGGCTGCAAGCCTAGCAGGAATACTTCGCAAAATTGCGGTTCTGTCTTTGCCGTTCGATGATCCTCCCCGTGGTGCTCACCCTCGACGCCGCCATCCAGCAGTTTCTCGACCACCTGCGGGTCGAGCGCGAGCTGAGCGTGGCCACGCTGGCGGCCTACGGCCACGACCTGGCCGCGTTTTCGCGTTTCGCCGCGGCCCGAGAGATCTCGGACTTGCCTGCGGTGCGCGCCATTCACATCCTCGAATACCTTTCCGCGTTGACCGCCGACGCCCTGTCCGCCCGTTCGCAGGCCCGGGCGCTGGTGGCCCTGCGCCAATTCTTCAGGTTTCTCAAGATGGAACGGCTGTGCGAGGCAAACCCCACCGAGGATGTGGACCTGCCGCGTTTCGGCCGGCCGCTGCCCACCTTCCTGACCGTCGCTGAGGTGGACCTGCTGCTGGCCGCGCCCGACCGCCGCACCGACCGGGGCGCGCGCGACGGCGCCATGCTGGAGACTCTGTACGCAACCGGGCTGCGCGTGTCCGAACTGGTCAGGCTGCGCCTCCTTGACATCAACTTCGAGGCCGGGTACCTGACCACTGTGGGCAAGGGCGGCAAACAGCGCCTGGTTCCGTTGGGCGAGGTCGCTGTAGTGGCGCTGCGCTCATTCGTGGAAGGCGAGCGGCCGCACTTTCTGCGCCCCGGGCGTGGCGCGGGTACGGATGCGGTGTTCCTTACCCGGCTGGGCCGTCGAATGACTCGACAAGCCTTCTGGAAGATTCTGGGCGCGTACGCGCGTTCCGCCGGGATCCGCAAGGAGATCTCCCCGCACAAGCTTCGCCATTCCTTCGCCACCCACATGGTGGAGCGGGGGGCTGACTTGCGCGCCGTGCAGGCCATGCTCGGCCACGCCGACATCGGAACCACCGAGATCTACACGCATCTTTCACGCGCCCACCTGCGCACCGTGTACGACCGCTTCCACCCGCGGGCGTAGTCCTTCCCATCTCAATCGTTGACCACGCAGGAGTGCGTCGGCTATATCCCGGGGAAGCCTCTTGCCCAAGGATTTCAGTTGAACATCGGCATGGATCAGGTTCAGCAGGCGATTCTCTACTTGATCGCGTTCATTCTCTGTGTGTCGGTGCATGAGTTCGGCCATGCCTGGCTGGCCAACCGTCTGGGAGACCCGACCCCGCGCATGCAGGGCCGGCTGACCCTTTCGCCCTTGCACCACATCGATCTCGTGGGCACCATATTGATTCCCTTCATCTCGGCCGTCACTCCGGCGGCTTTGCCTCTCATGGCCTGGGGCCGTCCGGTGCAGACCAATCCGCTCGCCTACACGCGTCGTCTGAAGGTGAATACCGGCCGCATGCTGGTGTCGATCGCCGGTCCGACCATGAACCTGCTCATGGCGCTGCTCGCCTCGCTGATCATCGTGATCGCTGCTCACACGGGAATGTCGGTGCGCTTCCAGGCTGCGATCTTCAACTACCTGGTGCAGCTGAACTTGGTTCTGATGTGCTTCAACTTGCTGCCTATTCCGCCACTCGACGGGGGCGCGGTGCTGGCTTGGGTGCTGCCACGCTCCTGGCAGGGGGCCATCGATTTCCTGCAGCGCTACGGTGCCTTCATCCTGCTGCTCCTGGTGCTGAGTCCCATGCTGGGGTTGCCCCTTCTGGGCATCGTGATGTACCCCATGGCCATCGTGATCGGTCTGTGGCACAGCGGACTTGGATGGGCGATCAACCTATGACCGACGAGCATCCGATGGCCGGTCGGGCACCGTTTCCTGAGAGACGGGGTGCCGAGATTCCGCCCAGCTCGGCCTATCGCCTGACCCTGCCCGAGTTCGAAGGGCCGCTTGATCTGCTTCTGCACCTCTGCCAGACGCACGAGCTGGACATCCTCAACATCCCCATCGCCTTCGTCGCGGAGAAGTACTGCGAATACCTCGACATGATGGAGGGCATGGCGGTAGAGGTGGCGGCTGAATATCTGGTCATGGCCGCGCACTTGGTCTATCTCAAGTCGCGCGAGCTGGTGCCGTCGCCCGAGCCCCTGGAGGCGGCCGACGAGGAGGAAGAGGCGCTCGACCCGCGCGAGGAGTTGATCCGGCGCTTGCTCGAATACCAGAAGTACAAGGACGCGGCCGCGAGGCTGGGCAATCGACCCATCGAGGGCCGCACGGTCTTTGCGCGTGGTGTCCCGCTGGAGGGCGGCGGCGAGGCCGGCTACGCTGAGCACTCGGTATGGAAGCTCATCGAGCAGTGGGCGGAGATTCTGTCCAAGGCAGCGCCCAATCATACCCACGACGTGGTGATCGATCGCATCTCAATCACCGACCGCATCAACCAGGTGATCGACACGCTAGAAGCCGGAGAGGGCACCGTCCGTTTCGATGATGTGGTCGGGCACGACCTGCCCGAGGCTCAGTTTCGCCACAATGTGGTGGTCTCCCTGCTGGCGATCCTCGAGCTGGCGCGTCTCAAGGTGATCCGCGTGCTGCAAGATCCGGCCAGCGGCGCGTTCCTGATCACCCGGGTCGAGGGCGCTGCTTTGGAGCAGGCCCGGGTCATGCAGCCGACTTCCGTGGTAGAGAGCGCGCCTGCAGATAGTGGTGGAAAGCCCGATGGCCAAACCTAAGCAACCCACGCGTGTCAAGAACGAGGAGGCGCAAGCACCGATCGAACCCGCCGCCGCAGCCGCGGAAGTTGCCGGTGACGTGGCCGCGGCAAGCGAGCCCGCAGGAAGCGCCGAGGCCGATGTGTGGGCCGAGGATCGCGTCGGCAAGGTCGAAGCGGAAAGTCCGCAGGGGGAAGAAAGTGCCACGGATGGGGCGGTGTGGGTCGAGCCGACCGAGGGCGGGGAAGCACGCGCGGACGGGGAAACACCCGATAGCGGGGAAGCACGCACGGGCGGGGAAACACCCGACGGCGAGGTTGCCCCGCCGGGCGACGAAGCGGCCGAAGACGTGCCGGTGGTGCTCGATGCCTCGCAGATGGAATCGATAGTCGAGAGCCTGCTCTTTGCGTCCGACAAGGTGCTGGGCCTCACGGATCTCAAGCGCCTGCTGGGTGAGCGCGACGGCAAGAAGGTCACGGCTGCGGTCGAGGCACTGCTGGAACGGCGCAAGGGTTCGGGCATTGAAGTGATCCGCGCGGCAAACGGCTGGCACCTGCGCACCAATCCGGAGTACGCGCGCTGGGTGTCTAAGCTCCTGGCCGGCCGACCCATGCGCCTGTCGCGCGCCATGATGGAGACCCTGGCCATCGTGGCCTACCGCCAGCCAGTGACCCGACCCGAGGTCGACGAGATCCGCGGCGTGGACTGCGGGCCGGTGCTGAAGACTTTGCTTGACCGCGGTCTGATTCGCATCATCGGCAAGAAAGAAGAAGTCGGGAGGCCGCTGCTCTACGGCACCACGGCAGAGTTTTTGCGTGTGTTCAGTCTGGGCGAACTGAGTGAGCTGCCCACCCTGCGCGAATACGCCGAGCTGTCATCCGAGCAACAGGCGCGCGTGGACGCCGAGCACGGCGCGGCGCCCGGGGCAGAGGCGTCCGGGGCCGCTGCATCGCAGACTGCCGGGGGCGAAGCCGGTGCAGGCGCAGCGGCGGGGTCGACGACGTCGGCGTACAACCTGAACTTCGTGCCGCGCTCGCAGCTTCCTGACGAGCCCGAGGAGAATGACCCGTTGCTCGACGAGTTGGAGAGCGCCACCAAGGTCGCATCCAAGATCCTGGGTGCATCGAGCGAGCCGGAGGCCGAAGCGGCGTCCGAGCCGGAGTCTGCGCCGGCCACGCCGCCGGGAGAGCCGACCGGCGATTCGTAGGTGAAGAAATAAGATTCCAGCGCGAACTGAGCGCAGGGAGAAGGGGTGCCATCGTGAGACTGCAGAAACTTCTGGCTGCCGCCGGGGTGGCGTCCCGTCGTCGCGCCGAGGAGCTGATTGCCGCGGGCGCCGTCACGGTGAACGGAAAACTCGTCACCACCCTGGGTGTACAGGTGCACGAGCGCCATGACCGGGTCGAAGTGAGTGGCCGGCACGTCCACGTCGAGGATCCGCAGTATCGACTTCTGCTCAAGCCACGCGGTTGTCTGGGGACCCTGACCAGGGCCAATCCAGACAAGTCTGCCCCACGCGAGAACGTTGCGCGTCCCACGCTGGCCCGCTATGTGCCCGACCGCGAGTTGGGCTGGCATGTGGTGGCGCCGCTCGACTTTCTGGCCGAGGGGGTGATTTTGCTGACCACCGACGGCGCGCTGGCCGAACGCATGTCGCGCGGTGGGGGGCACGTGCCCATGACCTACCACCTGAAGTTTCAGGGCGTGATGGGCGAATCCGAGCTGGAGCGTCTGCAACGTGGCTGGCGCTTCAATGGCCGTCCGGTGTGCCCCATCAAAGTCGAGGCCCTGGCCACCACGGGCAAGAACATGTGGGTCGAGGTTGTGGTGCCCGAGAGCCGGCCGCGCGCGCTCAAGGCCGCGGGCGAGGCCATCCGGCACCAGTTGTTGAAAATCTCGCGAGTGCGCCTGGGCGAGATGTCGTTCGAGGGTCTGAAAATGGGCGGCTCGCGCGACCTCAGCAAGGGCGAAATCAAGGCCCTGCGCGCCGCCGCAGGCGTGCGCACGTAGATCCGCATTCATGCCCAGCACGCCCCACATGGAGAAGCACTTCACCGCCAGCGAGGCGGTACGCGACGTAGTCATCGGCATGTCCGACAGGCTGACCGCGCCCTTTGCCCTGGCCGCCGGCTGTCGGGCGCGGCCGCTGCCAACCGCATCGTGATCACGGCAGGGTTGGCCGAGCTGGCGGCGGGGTCCATTGCCATGGGGTTGGGCGGGTATCTCGCCGCGCGCGCCGACCGCGAGCACTGCCAGACCGAACGCGCGCGCGAGTTCGAGGAGACCGAGACGAAACCAGCCGAGGAGCGCGAGGAAGTGGCGGAGATTTTTCGCGGCTATGGCCTTCCCGACGAACCCATGTCAGCGCGGGGTTGCGTCGGGCAGACCGCCGTCGACGGGAATGGTCGCGCCGGTAGTGGGGGTCTGGTGCGTGATGAAGAACAGCACCGCGCGCGCCACGTGTTCGGCGGTGACAGGGGCTTTGAGCAGGTTGCGCGAGCGGTAGTATTCTTCCAGCCCGCGCTCGTCCAGCCCGCGCGCCTTCATGCGGTTGGGCCCCACGGCTGCCCACAGACCAGAGCGTTTCAGTCCGTGGGAGAAGACGGCATCCGGGGCGACCATGTTGACCCGAACGCCCAGCGGGGCCAGTTCGAGGCTGGCGATGCGCGCCAGTTGATGGGCGGCGGCCTTGGTGGCGCTGTAGGCGCCGAAGCCCGCACCAGGGGCGAATACATTCTTGGTCGAAATCAGCACCACGTCGCCGCCCGTGCCTTGCAGCGCGAAGTGGCGGCCCGCTTCGGCCAGCACCAGCAGGGTGCCCTCCACATTGACGCTTTCGAGCTTGCGAAAGGCATCGAGGCCGAGCTCGGTCAGGGGAGCCACGTGGGCGAGCCCGGCGTTGATGATCACGCAATCCAGGCCACCCCACGTGCGGATGATCTTGCCGAAGCCGGCATTGACTGAGGCTGGGTCGGTCACATCCATGACCACGGCCGCAACCCGCGAGGGATAGCGCTGCCCGAGTTCTTCGACCAGCCCGTCAAGGGCGGGGCCAGGAAGATCGGTCGCGGCGACATGGCAACCCTGTTCGAGGAGGGCCTCGCAGATACCCGAGCCAATCGCCCCTGCGGCGCCGGTCACCAGTGCCACGCTGCCGTGCAGGCGGTGGGCAGCGCCGTCAAGACGCTTGTTCACCTTTGCTTGCTGGTACTCGCGGAATTCCATGTCGAACAGGTGTTCATCATCGAGCGGCAGATAGTCGGTGCCACTCTGGTAGATCGCCGTCTTCACCGCCAGCGCTTGCCGGGTGATGTCGCGAATCATGGCCGCGTCCGCCGCGTTCTTCCCGATGCATACGGCGCCCAGTCCCGGAATCATCAGCACCCGAGGCGAGAAATCGCGCGGCGTGCTCGCGGCACTGCCCTCGCCCGCGTGGCCTCGCACGTACCCCTGATACTCAGCCGCGAAGGCGGCGACGGCCTGGGCGAGTTGCTGCTTGAAGGCTTTCGCATCGTCGAGCATCGGATGGTCAAGCCAGATTGGCACTCTGCGGGTGCGGATCAGATAGTCAGGCGTAAGCGGCGCTGAAAGGGCCAGTTTCTTGCCCTCCGGGGCGTCGAGGACCTGCACAACCTCGGGATCGAGCAAAGCCTGCAAGATGACTCGGTCGCCGAGATCGTCCGGCGCCTTCGGGCCCAGTGCCCCGCGGATGACCGGAGCAAGCCCGAGATATTTCTGTTCGCGATCTGCGGCGGGCGCCGGCGGCGTCCCCGAGCTGCGGACAGGACGCTTTCCCAGGTAGGTTTCTGCGCGGCTGACCAGTTCGATGGTCGCGTCGTACGCGGCGCGGGCGGTCGCACCCCAAGTCACGAGCCCGTGGTGCATGAGCACCAGCGCGTGCGCTTGCGGACGACGGGCCATGGTGTCTCGCACGGCATGCGCCAGCCCCAGCCCGGCCCTGGCATAGGCCACCACGGCGATCTCATGCCCGAGCGCGGCCGCGATCGCCTCGGGTCCTCCGCTGCGATTGGTGAGGGCGAGGATGGCGCTGGGATGGGTGTGCATCACGAAGCCGTGGGGAAGCACGGCGTGAACCAGGGTTTCCACCGAGGCGCGGCGAGAAGATGCACGCAGACCGTGGCAGGCAAATTCGCCGGCCATGGCCTCATCCGACAGGGTGTGAAGGTCGAGCAGCCGGGTCAAGTACGCGAGATCCAGCGCCACGAAATCGTCAGACCGGGCTGTTGCGAGATTGACCCCAGACGCTTTGATGAAGAGCGCCAACTGTTCCTGCCCGAGCACATTCGCCAGCGTGCCCTTGCACGAGGTATTGCCGCCACCATGCATCGCCAGGTCAGGCTCCGACCCAATCAGCCGCGTGGCATAGGTCAGAAGCGCAAGGTTGTTTCCGCACGACGCGCCTTGGGCGGCGGCTGCGGCATCCGACTCGGACCAACGATTTTGCATGTGCGCCTGCTAGCGCTTCTGGTTCTTCGCGGTCTTGTAGAAGTCGAGGGCGTGCTCCGGGTTCATGCCTTGGTGGACCACCTTGCGCACGGCTTGAATCATGGCGATCGGCGCCTCGGCCTGGAAGATGTTGCGTCCCATGTCCACGCCGGCCGCGCCCTGCGAGATAGCGTTGTGGGCCATTTGCAGCGCCTCCAGTTCCGGGAGCTTTTTCCCGCCTGCAATCACGATGGGCACCGGGCACGACGCGGTTACGGTCTCGAAGTCCTCGGGCACGTAGTAGGTCTTGACAAACGCTGCGCCCAGCTCGGCGCAGATTCGGCTGGCCAGACGCATGTACTTCGCGTCGCGTGCCATGTCCTTGCCCACGGCGGTCACCGCCAGCACCGGGATGCCGTAGCGATTTCCCTCGTCTACCAGGCGGGTCAGGTTGGCGACCGACTGGGTCTCGAACTCGCCGCCGATGAAGACCTGGACCGCGACCGCGGAAACGTTCATGCGGACCGCGTCCTCCATGCTGACCGCGATCTGCTCGTTGGACAGTTCCTTGAGGATGCTGGGACCGCCGCTGGCGCGCATGACCACGGCGTTGGTCATGGCAGGTGGAATCACACTGCGCAGAATTCCCCGGGTCAGCATCAACGCGTCGGCGTACGGCGCCAGCGGCAAGATGGTGATGTCGACCCGTTCGAGGCCCGTAGTGGGGCCCTGGAAGTAGCCATGGTCGAAGGCCAGCATCACGGTCTTGCCGGACTGCGGGTTGAAAATGCGGGCCAGACGGTTGTTCATGCCCCAGTCGTGGGCGTTCGAGCCTTTGAGAAAGAAGCTCTCGCTCTTCTGCGGGACGTCCACGTAGAACTCCTTGTCCATCTTGGTCGTGACGTCAGCTTCCGGCATGGTCTTCTCCTTGGCGCATGGATAGTGCCCGCGCGGGCCGCCAAAACGTAGCACAAATGGCGGGCGGCGAGGCAGCCGTTCACGGTGCGCTGGTGCGCACAGCCAGGTAGGGGCGCGAGCGAATGTAGGTGTACACGCCGGTGGCGTCTGTGATGAATGTCAGGGGAAGCTGTTCTCCGTCGACCGTCATGAGGAACTCGTCGACATATCGGGGCGTCAGCTCCGGTGTGTAGGAAACGCTGGAGGAGTCCAGCACGGGAACCTGGATGTAGAGCTTGCTGCCATCTGTCGTGATGTTCACCGGCCCCACAGTGAACGGATCCCTATACGTCCCGGCATAGAGAGGATAGCGGTCTGGCTTGGACGTGACGTCGGGCATCGGGCTGGGGTCCGGGAGAGTGGCCAGGGTCTGCAGCGCGACCAGTTCGCTGTTGACGAAGTGAGCGGCGTTGCTGTTGGCAAGGGCGATGAAGCAGAGATCCACATCCGGCGCGCAGGTGATGTCAGCCGCGAAGCCCGCAATATCCCCCCCGTGACTGACGGTCCGGAGCGCACGATAGGGAAACGTCAGACCGCCCCCGATGCCATCCGCCACGAAGACGCCGAACCCGTAGGAGACGATGTCCCCAACGTCTTTCGTCGAAATCTGCGCGGAGGTCATGGCCGTCCACAGGTCGCTGCGAAGCACATCCTCCTGACCGTGAACCAGGAAGCTGGCGATCTTCGCCAGGTCCAGCACGGACGACCAGGCCCACCCGGCTGGCCGGGCCCAGGGATTTTCGTAAGTGTTGGGCTGTACGACCGGGCCGACATCCGGGGAGAAGCAACGCGGGTCACCGGACGTGGTGCAATTCGCCCCGACGGCATAGTCCCCGTCGGCCAGAACCTCCTCCGCCAGAAAGAAGGTCCGGTTCATGCCCAGCGGAGCGAACACCCGGTCGTGCATAAGAGTTCGGTAGGGCGTGGCCTGGACTTTCTCCACGATCAGCCCGGCCAGCATGAAGTCAGGATTGGCGTACGCCCAAACCGCTCCGGGCGGCGAAGCGATGTAGCCGATATCGGCGAACCGGCCGGTCAGGAACTGCTCCAGCGCCGCATCAGTCTGTTCGTCGGCAGGGGCATTGAGCTCTCCATAGTCCGACAGGCCGCCCGAGTGGCTCAGCAGGTGGCGCACTTTGACCCTGGGGACCGCCTCGGGCGTCTTGGTGAAATGGAATGCCGGCACCGGCGTCGTGATTGGATCATCCAGGCTCACCAGGCCGTCCTGTACAGCTTGTAGCACGGCCACTGCGGTGAGCATCTTGGTGCACGAGCCGATGCGAAACAGGGTGCTCGGCTCGACCGGGTCGGGCCGGCTGGCGTCCTTGAGACCGAAGCCGTGGGCGAAAGTCACTTCGCCCTTCTCAACAATCGCAATCGCCACCCCTGGAGCCCCAAGGCTGGTTCTCTCCTGCTCAACCGCCTGCGCCAGTGCCTGGAAGCGTGCCGGGATGGTTGGCTTCTGTGCGGAACTGTCGCATCCGAGGGTCAGCAGGATCGAGGAGCAGACAAATAGCGCGCGCAATCTCGGGGAGGTCATGACGTTCCTTTTTTCCCACGGCTTGCACTGCGGGCGCAAGGGATTCGCGGGATTGATGGCAGGCAAGACAGGCGATCAGATCGAACCGTGGTGGTTGCCTGCAGGTCGTGATGGCCAGGCATGTGAGGTTGCTGGTTCTTCTGCAGTTTCCGGGTAGCCGCAGTATTGCGTCATCGCAAGCCGCGAACCAGCTATGGACACGCGCTGATTCGGGGTGGGCACGCGAAAAATGCGCTGGGGTGACGGCGATCCTGGGCAACTGGCACGCCGATGGCATAAGCGGATTTGGCGAGATGACCGGGACCCGAGTTGGGGACGGCACTTACGAACGCGGAGGAAGCAGATGGCCACGAGCACCCACACCACTCAGACCAGCAATCCAGTGTCAGTCGAGCTTTCGAGCCCGCAGGCGCGCGAGCGTCTGGTACATGTGGCGCTTTCCGTCTTGCGCGACGGTACCGAGGCCGAGGACGCCGCCCACGACGCGGTCGAGCAGGCGTTGCGCGGGTCCGGATCGTTTCGCGCAAAATCCCTGGTGAGCACGTGGCTGCACCGGGTGGTGGTAAATGCGGCGCTCATGCGAGCACGGCGACGCCGACGGGCGGCTGAGCGCGTTGCAGCCAACGACCAATCCGGGCAGGTGGAAGTTGTCAACTTGTTGTCGGATTCAAGTCCCACGCCCGCAGCGCGTTTGGAGGACGGGGAAGACCGCTACCGTTTGCACGCAGCCGTCGCCGAGCTGCCGCGTCCCTATCGGGACGTGGTCCAGCTTTGCGTGTTCGAGGAACTGGCCATTCCCGACGCGGCTCGCTCGCTGGGAATCACTAGCCAGGCCGCGCGGACCCGCATGTGTCGCGCGCGGGCTCAGCTGCGCGAAAGACTGGCGGCCTAGGGTAGTGTCGCGGCTGCAACGTGGGTGAGCTGGATAATTCCCACACCCACGCGCCGCTGAGAACGCAGAGGGGAGAGGAGAGAAAACAGGGAATACTGACCGGGACCAGAAGGCGTCCTGATCTTCTCTGCGCCGAAGTAGTCATCACGACAGGCCCATCGGCCTGCCGTTGTGGCGTCTGATGTTGCTCGTTCCTTTTCGACCCACAGTGTTGAGGGTGGTCGAGAAGAACTACCCTGACATGGTGACGGAGCGCTGCTTGCGGCCGAACCGTACACAATCCTGTTTTCCCCCGAGACCGGCCCAGGCAGCCACTCCGCCACCAAGCTGAGGCTTTCGCCTCAGCACCCCTCGGCACCTTTCCCCCCTTACGCCACCAACGCCGCCCATCCTGACCTCAGACCACCACCACGCCCTTCACACGTCCTGTGTACCGAGCGCCTCCTCTCCGCTCCACGACCTCTCCAGGCCATACAAACCCCGTGCCACCGGAAGGGAGCGGAAGCGCGCGAAACTTGCCAAGCAGAAGTGCGGCGGCGTTACGGATCCGTAATTCTGCCCAGTCGCGCGACACGGAATGGGAACATCGTGACGCGTTTTTTGCGACCGGTCACGTGGTTTGGACATCTCAATTTAGGAACCTGAAGCGTCCGAATCACCTTGCTTCCGCCCTGAAGAGAATTGACCATACGTTTCCGTTTGCTCGAAGGCATACTGAGCCGGGACCTAGAAGATGCTCGACATACTCGTGGTGGACGACGAGGCAGACATTCGGTTGCCACTTGGCGAGGCTCTGAGAGAGCTCGGCCATCGTGTATCGCTTGCCGCTGACGGCGATGAGGCCATGCAGTGTCTGGATCGCCAGATCTTCAATCTGGTACTGAGCGACATCCGCCTGCCCAAGGTGGACGGTTTCACCATCCTGCGCCGCCTGCGCGACGAGCAGCCAGACACCCATGTCGTGCTGATGACCGCCTTCGGCACGATTCGGGAGGCCGTCCTGGCGGTCAAGGAAACGGCGATCGAGTACGTGACCAAGCCGTTCGAGTTGCCCGAGGTTCTGGGCATCGTTCATCGCATCGACGAGCGCTGGACACTCTTGCGCGATCTAGCCGCGGCGCGCGCTGAATTGGCCACGCGCAAGGTCGGCGAAATGATCGAAGGTCGGTCGGCGGCCATCGTGCATCTGCGCAATCAGGTCAACGCCATCGCCGCCAGCTCGGCGGCCGTGCTCCTGACCGGAGAAAGCGGCACCGGCAAGGAGTTGGCGGCCCGCATGATCCACGCGGCCAGCGACCGACATGATGCTCCCTTCGTGGCGGTCAATTGTGCGGCCGTGCCGGCCGCGCTCATCGAGGCCGAGCTATTCGGACATGAACGGGGGGCTTTTACCGGCGCGGTCAAGCGTCGCGACGGCCGTTTCAAGGCGGCCGACGGGGGCACCCTGTTCCTCGACGAGATTGGCGAAATGCCGGTCGACGTACAGGCCAAGCTTCTGCGCGTGCTGCAGGAGGGCTCGTTCGAGCCCATCGGGACCAACACCTCGGTGAAGGTCGACGTCCGCCTGGTCTCGGCCAGCAACCGCGAACTCAAGACCAATGCGACGGACGGCACTTTTCGCCAGGATCTCTACTACCGGATCAAGGTCTTCGAGCTGCGCTTGCCGCCGCTGCGCGAACGGCTGACCGACTTGCCCATTCTGGTCGAGCAGTTCTTGCGCGAGTTCACCGCCCCAGGCGCGACGCCGCCCAATATTGCGCCGGCGGCCTGGGCTGCGCTGCAAGGCTATGGCTACCCGGGCAACGTGCGCGAGCTGAAACACGCGATCCAGCACGCGAGCATCCTGGCGCGGGGCCAGGAGATCCAGGTCCACCATCTCCCGGCCGAGTTCTACGGCAGTGTGCGTCCGGTGTCAGGTGACCGCGTCGAACCGCTCGCCTTCGTGATGGCCCAGTTCGAGAAGGANNTGTGGGAGAAGATGGTCAAGTACGGGCTGCACTAGCGAGGCGCTCGCTCAACATGTGTCCATCCATCGTGGCGAAAGAGTGATCGGAACCCTCAGGCGGGACAGTCCGCACGAAATTATTGCGGCTCACAGCGGCCGCAGGGCTGCGCTGTCGCCGGTCATCTATGATATGCAAATGCCATGGGATCGACCATCGGGCGTGACCTCCGCACCGCGCCAAATATCATTACGCTTTCGCGTATCTTGCTCATCCTGCTGGGCACTGCTGTTTACTTCTACGTTTCCCACGGCTGGGGCATCGTGCTGTCGATCGTGGCCGGCGTCACCGACTACCTCGATGGCTACGTCGCACGCCGCACTGGACAGGTCACGCGCTTGGGCGAGATTCTCGACCAATTCTGTGACCTTTGTTACGAATCATTCCTGATTGTCATAGCCACGGTTCACGGCTTTTTTCCCCCGCTGGTCATCTGTGCGTATCTCTTGCGCGAGTTCTGGGTGACTGCCTTGCGGCGGTTCATGGCAGCGGCGCAGCTCAACATCCCCAGCAGCCTGGCGGGCAAGGCCAAGTCCAACCTCATCATGTGGAGCTTCTTGCCCAGCTACGTGTCCATGGCGGGCTTGCTGCCCGCTTGGGAGCCGCACCTCTCCCGTGTCGCCTATGTCATGATGGGACTGGGCCTGGTGGCCAGTTACGTGAGTGGGTGGGGCTACACGCGGGCGTTCGCGGCGGGTTATGCGCAAGGGCTGGAGAGGCTAGGCTGAGGCTTTCATGTCGCGCGTCTCTTGCGCCCTGTTGTCGCTTCTGGCCGGCGTTCTTGCGGCGCCCGAGGCACGCGCGGAAGACTACTCTCCGCTTGCGGCTTGTCCGGCCGGCAATCTGCTAGCCGGACGGCGACCCACAAGCTGGCAGGACACTCGCCGCGATTTGGCCCTTCTGACCGACGAGACTCTGGCACCAGAGGGTGCGGTGTGGGACGCCGCCCCGGCTGTGCTGTTCGACACCGGCGCGTCGACCGTGACTTGGGACTTGGGCGCGGCCACCACCATCAACGCGCTGGCCATCCAGGCTGACGCCAACGACACGTACACAGCGTGGGGCTCGCTCGACGGCCGTGACTACCGCGTGCTGGGACACATCGACCCGGTGCCCAATCACGGCCTGCGCAGGCGCACCATCGAGACCGGGGGTGTGGCGCTTCGCTACCTGCGCATCGGCGAGGGCGTGGGCGACAACTCCTACTCGGTGTCCGAGGTCGCTGCCTACTGCCAGAAGCCCACGCCGTTCCCCGCCCAGATGCGGGTGGTGGACGCGCCACCCGCGGTGGTTGCCAAGGTCTATTGGGATGACATTGCCAGTGCACGCTGGGAGCTGGTGCTCGCCCTGCTGGGGTTGCTCTTTCTGTGGTGGGACCAATGGGTGTCAAGAGGCGCAGCCATCGAGTCCAAGGAGAAGGCCCCTGGCATCGCGGACCCGCTGGTCCGTGTCGTGCGGATCGCGGCCACTGCGCTTGGGCTTGGCCGGGTGAGGGGGAAAGTGCGCCGTGCAATCTTGGCCGTGCTGGGGCTGGTCGCATTTCTGACCTACTTCAACTTTGGTTACTTCCACTTCCCCAATTTCATTCACGGCTGGGACACCTTTCACTACTACATCGGGTCGAAGTACTCGCGCGAGCTGAGCTACGATCGGCTGTACGAGTGCGTGGCGGTGGCCGATTCCGAGTTACCGACGCTGCGCCGCCGGGTCGAGCTGCGCAAACTCACCAATCTGCGCACCAATGTCCTGGAGACCACCGCCGACATTCTGGCGCATCCCGAACGCTGCAAGCAACACTTCACGCCCGAGCGCTGGCAGTCCTTCCACCACGACCTGGCCTACTTTCGCACACTGGAGACCGCGCGTCGCTGGGACGACGCGCAGACCGACCATGGCTACAACGGCACGCCGGTGTGGAACATCGCTGGTTCGTTGCTCGCCAACCTGGCGCCTGCCAGCAAGACCCAAGTCCGCGTCCTGAATTCGCTGGATTCGGCCTTGCTGACCGCCGGGTGTCTGATGATTGCGTGGGCATTTGGCTGGCGTGTGCTGGCGGTCGCGCTCTTGATTTTCGCCACGAACTTCCCCTCGCGATTCTATTGGACCGGGGGTGCGTTTCTGCGCTGGGACTGGCTCTTCTGGATGATCGCCAGTGTGTGCCTGCTCAAGAAGCAGCACCCGTTGGCTGCGGGACTGACCCTGGCGTACTCGACCCTGCTGCGCATCTTCCCCATCTTCCTGTTCGTCGCGCCCGTACTGGCTGCCGGCTATCACCTTGTCCGTCAGCGCAAGCTACCCCCGACATACATGCGGTTCTTCGTCGGCGCAGCTTTGGGCGCGGCCCTGCTGATCCCCGCAGGCATGGCGGTGGTCGGGCGCGCAGACACCTACCAGGACTTCGTACGCAACACGATGAAGCACTCGGGCACGGCATTGACCAACAACATGGGATTGCGCACGGTGGTGGCCTACCGGCCCTCGGAGGCTGGCCGCATGATGCGCAGCGAGGGGCAGACCGATCCGTGGGTGAAATGGAAGCAGGCGCGATTGGACAGCTTCCGGCGGGCGAAGCCGGTGTATTTTATCGTGGTGGCCGCCTTCCTGGTGTTGCTGGGTCTTGCCGTGCGCCAGGCTGAACCATGGGCCGTCTTGGCGTTGTCGGCGACCTTCATTCCATTCGGGGTCGAACTGACGTGCTACTACTACTCCTTCGTCATCGTCGTGGCATTGCTGTGCGTGAAGAGCGAACGGCTTGCTCAGCGGCTGCTGTTGCTCACCGCCTTCACCCAGTTCGTGGCGTGGGCGCCGATCAAAGGCATGCCCACCTGGCTCGATGAACAGTACACCCTGATTTCAGTGGCCACGATCGTCGCGTTCATCGTGATCGCCTGGGAGTTCGCCAGGCGTCGTCGTCTGGCCCTGGAAGGCGCACCCGCGGTTGCTCTTGCCTCCGACGGGCCGGAAGCGGAAGCGAATTCGCAAGAAAAGTCCGGGCAAAGTGCGCGCAGCCGCGTTCACCGCCGCCGCCGGAGGTAGTTGGCTTTTTCACCAAGGTCACAGAGGACACTGAGCCCGAGCAGAGAAGAAGAGGTTGGGAACGCCCGAACATCATTCGGTTTTCTCCGACTCTGCGGCCTTCCCCCTTCACCCCTGCGTTCTCGACGACTGGTGGCTGGCGAGATGAATGACCTCGCGCCCTTCGGTTGTGGCCGTCAGGCCTATTTCACGTAGGCCCCAAGTGGACTGCCGATGCGCGTCAGTTCTTGCGCGGCAAGCTTGGCCATCTCTGTGGCGCCCGCCTTGTC
>PMCR01000062.1 GCA_003155465.1 Myxococcales bacterium
ACCGCCAGGTACTCGAGGATGCGTTCCTTGACCTTCTTCAGGCCGAAGTGGTCCTGGTCGAGAATGCGTTCGGCTTCGGCCACGTCCAGCTTGTCTTCGGTGCGCGTACCCCAGGGCAGGGCCAGCACCCAGTCGATGTAGTTGCGAACCACCGCCGCCTCGGCGGACATGGGCGCCATCAGGCGCAGTTTCTTCATCTCCTTCTTGATCCGGGCCGCCGCTTCCTTCGACAGCTTGATCTGGCTGGCCTTCTCCTCCAACTCGACGAACTCGTTCTTGAACTCGTCCCGCTCGCCCGCCTCCTTCTCGGCAGCGCTGAGCTCAGCGCTGAGAATCTGCTCCTCCTGGCGCTTCTCCACGTTGCGCCGCACCCGCGAGCGCAACTTGCGCTCGTTCTGCAACACCTCGATTTCGGCTCGCAGAAGCTCGGCCAGGCGCAACAGGCGGTCGGTCGGCCGCACCATTTCCAGGATGGCCTGCTTGTCCGACATCTTGAGCTGGAGCTGTGCCGCGATGGTATCTGCCAGGTCGCCCGGATCTTCGATGCTGCGTACCGAAGCTAGGATCTCGGGCGCCAATCGCTTGTCCAGCTTGACGAAACTGGCAAAGGCGGCGTGCGCCTCTCGGGCGGCGGCCTCGGCCTCGGCCGACCAGCCGGTGTCTTCAGGGATCGCGTCGACCTCAACCGCCAGGAAGCGCTCGCCGTCCACGAAGCGACGCACCACCGCGCGCCGTTTGCCCTCCACCAGCACCTTCACCGTGCCGTCGGGCAGGCGCAAAACCTGGATTACGTTGGCCAGCGTCCCCACCGAGAAGATGTCTTCAGGGGTTGGCTCATCGCTTTGAACGCGCTGCGCTGAAAGAAAAATCTCCTGGCTGTCGCCGCGCGAAGCCACCTCGCCAAGGGCGCCCAACGACTTCTCGCGCCCCACGAAGAGCGGCACCACCATGTGCGGGAAGACCACGGTGTCCCGTAGGGGCAGAAGCGGAACGCACCGGAAAGCGGTTATTGGGTCGTGACGGTCGGACAAGGGCGCCCTTTCTGCGCGGCTGCTTTCAGCCGAAACGCTGTCCGGGATCGTACCAGGGGCTGATCAGAGACGCGAATTTCCGCATGTTTTGGGATCTCGCCACCGAGGAACAAGCCTCAGGGCCGCAAGCGGGCGAGGTGATTCACCTCGGCAGCCACCCGCCGCCGAAAACGCAGAGCGGACGGAGGGCACCGAGCGACAGATCTCGGCACCTCGGCGTTGAGAAAGAACCTTCGCGGCTTGCGAAAAAACGCGACGTTCGCAGTACAGAGGTCAGGGAGCCGGACGAGATGCCGGGGCAGCGCACGGCGGGAGCGCGCAATCCCGCGGGGCCAAGAGTAGGCGCGTGCTTGAAGGGCGGTCCGCCGCCCCGCCGCTCCTACTTCTTCCCAGAGCCCGCTGGTGACAGCGGCACTCTCGCCTTGGTAGCCACCTCCTTCTGTTTCTTGTCCGCCGCATCCTGCTTCCTGGACTTGTCCTTCGCCTTCGGTGACTTGTCGCCCATGGTTATCACCCCTGTCGTTTGGGAAACAGTGATGGTCCCCCATTCCCTGGGACAAGTCCATGGCAATCGCGGCAGCAGCGCCAGTGGAGGAGTGCTGCGCTGGTGCGGTGTCTGAGAAATATTCAGAGCGCTATCTCGGCGGAATTCTCCCAACCGTCAGAATCCAGGACATCTCCTTTGGCAATGCATGCGTGGGAAGCGTCTGGCACCCAACTCGGCACCCAACTCGCGGGGCGTTCCAGGAGAACTCTAAAGGCACCATGCGCCCGCGCGGCCACTTCACGGTACCGAGCTCGCGGTCGGCTTGGCGCTCTCGCTGCCCTGTGCTATTCAGTTCCTTTCCCTGAGGTGACCATGCAACATCTCGGCCTCGGCCCCACTGACCTGCTGATCATCGCTGTCTATTTCGTGTTCGTGCTGGGCATCGGTCTGGTGCTCAAGCGGAGCATGAAACGCAGCGAGGACTTCCTGCTTTCTGGCCGGCGCATTCCCTCATGGATCGCAGGCCTGGCTTTCTTGAGCGCCAACCTCGGTGCCCAGGAGGTCATCGGCATGGCAGCCAGCGGCGCCAAGTACGGCATGATCACGGCGCACTTCTATTGGACGGGCGCCATCCCCGCCATGATCTTCGTGGGCCTGTTCATGATGCCGTTCTACTACGGCTCTCGCGCCCGCAGCGTGCCCGAATACCTGAAACTGCGCTTCGATGAGAAGACCCGCACGTTCAACGCCATGAGTTTCGCGGTGATGACCATCTTCAGCAGCGGCATCTCGATGTACGCCATGGGCAAACTGATGCACGCCCTGCTGGGCTGGAATTTCGATCTGTGTGTTTGGGCCAGCGCCGCCATCGTGCTCGCCTATGTCTTCCTCGGCGGACTCACCAGTGCCATCTACAACGAGGTGATGCAGTTCTTCCTCATCGTCATGGGTTTCGCGCCCTTGGTCTACGTGGGGCTGCGGGACTGCGGCGGCTGGAACGGGCTGGTCGAGCGTCTGGGCCTGGTTTCCAGCGCCCACGGCGGCCAGAGCTGGGTCAGCGTTTGGCGGGGACTGGGCAGCGCTGCAAACAATCCCATGGGGGTGGAGTGGTTCGGCATGGCAATGGGCCTGGGCTTCGTGCTGGCCTTCGGATACTGGTGCACGGACTTCCTGGTGGTTCAACGCGCGATGGTGGCGGAGAACCAGACGGCAGCGCGCCGGGTTCCCCTCATTGCCGCCATCCCCAAGATGTTCTTTCCGTTCCTGGTGATCCTGCCCGGCATGATCGCCATCGCGCTCACCCACAAGGCGGGACAGAGCGGCTTCCAGTTGCCCATCCGCCCCGACGGCACCTACGACTACGACGCCACCATCCCAATGATGCTGGCCCACTACTTCCCCACGGGCATACTGGGACTGGGGCTCACCGCCTTGATGGCCAGCTTCATGAGCGGCATGGCGGGCAACGTGACGGCNNCTGTGGATGGGCCGCATGGCCACGGTATTCGGCATCCTGGTCAGCGTGGCAGCGGCCTACGTGGCGGCGCACTTCAACAACATCATGGACCTACTGCAGTTGGTGTTCGCCTTCGTGAACGC
>PMCR01000502.1 GCA_003155465.1 Myxococcales bacterium
ATGCGCATCATGATGGTGATCGCCAGCGCCGTGTCGTACTTCATCAACGAGGCCATCACGAAGGCTCGCTTCGGGACCGCCAAGACGATGAACTTCGAACAGCCCCTGACTCAGCTCGTATGGGTGACGTCGATCGTGTCGATGGTTTGTACCTATGTGGTCTCGTACCTCCTCATCCCCGATCTGGGCCACGACAAGACGCTGTGGTGGAAGCTCAGCTCCATCATTACTTGCGGCACGCTGGCCGGCGCGCTCATCCCCGAGATGATCAAGATCTTCACCTCGACCAAGTCCGGTCACGTGAAAGAAGTCGTGACCGCTTCGCGCGAGGGCGGCGCGTCGCTGAACGTGCTCTCTGGCCTGGTGGCGGGCAACTTCTCCGCCTACTGGATGGGCATCGTGATCGTGGGCCTGATGGCCATCGCCTATGCGGTCAGCACGCTGGGGCTGGATTCGTTCATGCTGGGGCCGGCCATCTTCGCCTTCGGCTTGGTGGCATTCGGCTTCCTGGGTATGGGTCCGGTGACCATCGCGGTCGACTCCTACGGTCCGGTGACTGACAACGCGCAGTCGGTGTACGAGCTGTCGCTCATCGAGACCATTCCCAACGTGAAGGAAGAGATCAAGAAGGACTTCGGCTTCGACGCCAACTTCGAGAATGCCAAGAAGCTGCTCGAAGAGAATGACGGCGCGGGCAACACCTTCAANNGCCACGGCCAAGCCTGTGCTCATCGGAACCGCGGTGGTGGGCGCCACCACCATGATCTTCTCCATCATCATGATGCTCACCGAGAAGTTGACCACCAACATCGACCACCTCTCCCTCATGCACGCGCCGTTCCTGCTTGGCCTGGTCACCGGCGGCGCGGTCATTTACTGGTTCACCGGCGCCTCGATCCAGGCCGTGTCCACCGGCGCCTACCGCGCGGTCGAATTCATCAAGAAGAACATNNTTCCTCACCGTGTTCTTCAGCACGCTCGCCTTTGCCTGCGTGGAGCCGTACTTCTTCATCGGCTACCTGATCTCCATCGCGCTTTTCGGCCTGTACCAAGCCATCTTCATGGCAAACGCCGGCGGCGCCTGNNAAGTTCACCACCCTCTTCGGCCTGTTGGCGGTCGAGCTGGCGGTCAAGCTAGACGACGGCGTGCGGGGCGCCCTTGCGGTGGGATTCCTGCTTGTCGCCTTCTACTTCGTGCGTCGGTCGTTCTACGGCATGCGCATCCCGCTTGAGAGCAAGGCCGAGGCTCGGGCCGACGCGAAGGTCATGACAGACAGGCATTAGAGCAGCAGAATAGGGAGCCCGCGCGGTTCCCTTCAAGGCCCGGCTCGGGGAGCTTGTCCCTCCCTAGCCGGGCCTTCTTTTTGACCCCATGCTCCACGCGGCCAACCGCATGCGCCAGCGCTTCGGACGCCTGCCCGTCCTGGTCCACCCGAGCGGGCGAGCATCAGGATCGCCGGGGGAAGGCAAGGCGTCCTGAGCAGGCTGGGCTTCGGAGTCGCGGGGCGCGGTGGTGGGTAGCGGTGAGGGTGGCAGGGCTAGAGCAGGAATCCGATACCGAACAGGACAAAGATCGTGGACTCGGCATTGCCGAAGGTCATGCGAAGGGACTGGTAGAGATTGATCTGTTCCAGTGCACCGAGGGCGAACCCAACGTCGAAGCCCAGGCCAGCGGACAGACCATTGCTCAAGTGAACGGTCGCATCGACCTTGCGCAGGGTCGTCTCGTGAAATCTCAGGTAGTCAAAGGAAAGGGCCGGACCCAGGTAGAAGCGTCCAAAGGGGCCGAAGATGAGCAAGCCCTCCGCCGACGCACCCATCATCCAGGTGGTCACGATGTCCGGAGCCTTGTCGGCAGGGTTTCTTTCGCTCGGATTCCACAGCATGGGAATCCCGACCAAGACCCCGCCACGCAGGTGAAATCCAAATTCAGGCGTGCTGTTCTTGCGGTAGCCGAGCAGGATCCGCGTCGCGGGGAAGGGAACTCCGGCCTCCGGTTGGTTTTTGAAAGCGGCGATTCCCAGGTTGAGATCAAGACTAAACCTTCCGGCCATCCGCCGCTCCAACCGGCGGGCGAAGGCGCGATCTTCCTCGGATTCGATGGGACTGGCCAAGGAGGATAGGGGCCCGTGCCCTGGGCAGGAGCCCGGGTGAACACACTTCGCGCGCGCATCCTCCGACGGCGCATGCGACACCGGGGCCGCATTCTGGTCGGCGAACGCAACGTGAGTCGTGGCCAGCACGACCGCGAAGGCGAACCAAGCTGAGATGCGCGTGCATAGCCCAATCGATGGAGGCAATTCCAGTCGAAGAAACCGAGCCGCCATGCGCCGGCACGTGCACGCTCGGACGGCCCGTCGGCGTCCGGGCGCTATTGGCCTGTTTCCCCTGATGACGGTGCGGTGCGATGACATCGACGCTGCCAAGATGAGATCGATTCTACAGGAACGCGAGCATCAGGCCTCGCCAAGGTCGACCCCTTTGTCGTGATCTCGTGGTAAAGGATTCGGTTGATGACCACTACGCCGGCTTTTGTCTGCTCCATGTGCCGCAAGCCCATCGCCACAGGCGCGAGAGTGATTCGCTGTTCTGTCTCCACATGCAACTCGGGCAAGATCAAACTGGTGTTCTGCTCGCCGGGTTGCTGGGACTCACACCTTCCCAACGCGCGCCACCGCAACGCCTATTTCGTCGAAGAGATCGCACGGCCGGAGTAGGCTTTCGCTTCTTCACGCTGCCGGAAGGCAGGTGACTCGTTCGGATCGCTTCGATAGTAGAATGGTCAATACGTGCAGCCGCTGTTCGCCCTTCTGACTTTGCGCGCCGTAGCGGTGCTGGTCGCGCCGGGGCCGGAGGAGGGCTGCCCGTCCGCGCGCCAGGTGTCGGCTGCTCTTTCGCAACGTGCGCCAGCCGCGCTGACCACGCTCGGACCTGATTCAGAGTCTGCTCTGACCTTGGTATTGCCGGCGCCCGGAACACCCCAAGAGCCGAGTGTTTCCCTGATTGACCAACAGGGGAGATTGCGGCTGTACCGGACATTGGCCAGACCTGGCAGCGCAAGTGCGCGCGACTGCGCCGCGCTTGCCGACACCGTGGCCATTATCGTCCAGCGCTATCTCGAAGAGGTCGAGCTGCCGGAGGTGGAACCCGCCCGCAAGAGTCCGCCCATCCGCGTGGCCCCGCCAGCGCCTGCCCAGTCGCCTCCGCCGGTCGTTGCCGACCTCCGACTCCTCGCGCGGGCCAGGTGGGATGTTTCCCTCGGCATCTCCCAAAGATTTGCCAACCCGATGGCCGGTCTGCAGGCCTATGACCTGCGACTCTCCATCGCCCGCACGTTGGGCGCGCGCATGGATACCGGCCTCCTGGTCCGCCTGTGGGGTGGCATTTCTGGCTGGACCGCACGCAAGTGGGATGGCGGCCGTGGCGAGGTGATTCGTGTTCCATCAGGCGTGGAACTCATGTGGAGGCGTGCGGTATCTACCGTGGAATTGCAGCTAGGCTTGGCCGGACTGCTCGATTGTTGGATTCTCGGAGCGAGGTACCAGACGAATGCGCAGTGGGATTACCGCTTTGCGTTCGCGGGTGCGCTCGCCGGAGGCATGCAAGTACCTTTGGGGAAACGCCTTTTTGCCCGCGTGTTTCTCGACTTCGCGGTTGCATTTGTGCGCTACGAGTACGAGGACCCAGGTCGTTCCAATGTGGCTGCATTTTCGACGCCTCGCGTCTTTGGCGACGCAGGGCTTGCTCTAGGCATGTCGCTTCGGTGACGAAGCAGGCGGACCAGCGGCACTAACGGACAGACGGGGTAACCTATTAGAAGTTCTTTGCGTCTCCGGTGAACATGAACCAGCAAAATTCCGTGGGAAGCCATCAAGCGGAGCCGGTCGCAGAAGACCGGACGCTGGTTGAACGTTGTCGCAGCGGGGACACCCTTGCGTGGCGAACCCTCTATGAGCGCTACTCGCAGCCGGTGTTTCGTTTCGTCAGTGCGCTTGGCGTACCGGCCGAGGAACGCGAGGATGCTGCCCAGGACGTGTTCGTCGCGGTCTACCGCGGGCTCGGGAAGTTTCGTGGGGAGGCCCAGCTGTCGACCTGGATCTATCGCATCGCTGCGCGTCACGCCTCCCACTTGGGCCGGCGGCGACGCGTGCGTTCTTTCCTGTCAATTCTACCCTGGCATGAGCCCGAGCCCGAGCCCCAGCCCGACCCTGCCGAAAAGGCATCCGAGTTGCGGCTGCTCGATCGGCTCCTGGACAAGTTGTCTCCCAAGAAGCGGATGGTCCTCGTTCTCTTCGAGATCGAGGGACTGGGCGTGAATGAGATCGCCGACGTGATGGAATGTCCTGCCAACACGGTCTGGTCCCGGTTGCGCCACGCCCGGGCGGAACTGGTCAAGGCGGCGCGGAGGATAGCGACATGAAGTGGCTGGAGAACAAGGCAGACAGCACGGAGAGATGGCTTGGTGAGGCCCTGGAGACCGCGCGGGAGCGCACCGGGGACGAGGTGGCGCGGCGTCGGGTCTGGGCTCGGATTGAAGGCCTGGTGTCGGGCAAGAACCTGCCCGGGCGGCGGGCAAGGTGGTTGGCGCTTCCCGCCTTGGCCGGGGCGTTGGTCGCTGTCGGAGTGGTGGCCGTGCTGTGGATGGTCCCAGCCACCCATCCCAGCCACGTGCCCGTTGTGGCCAAGCGGGTCGTTCCGCCGGTCGCGTCGGCACCTCAACCTGGCCCGGTGGCTCCCCAGGTTGCCGCTCAAGTTTCATCCGCCGCGCCGGTGCGAACTGGTCGAGGCGAAAAAGCCCGAGTGGCCTTGCTGGGTGGGGCCGGGGTCGAACTTGATGCCAATTCTGTGCTGGCCTGGGACGCGGAACGTCGGCCTTCTGTCGAGCGCGGCCAGGCCAGGTTCGAGGTTCCCCATCAGGCGCCGGGAGCCAGATTCGCGGTTTCCGCCGGGCCGTATGTGATCACCGTGGTGGGGACCAAGTTCCACGTGGGCGTAGACGACGATAGGGTTTCTGTCGAGGTCGAGCAGGGTGTCGTCGAAGTGTGGCGTGGCGCTCGGTCGGTTCGGCTCGCAGAGGGGGATTCGTGGGCGGGACCGATTCGCGGGCTCGCTTCTCCGGGAATTGAGCGCCGAGTGTCTCTGGCGGGCGCGTCCTTGCGGCGCGCATCTGCTGGGTCGAGTCCGACGCCGGTCGAAAACGGCCCGGCAAGCGTGGAACTAGCGGAGGCTCGGACGGCGATGCGCGAAGGCCGGCCGGAAGACGCACTGAGGATGCTGACTCAGTCTGCGAAGGGCGTGGGGCCAGCCGCGGAGAATGCGGCTTACGAGATGGGCCGCGTCTTGCGTGATGGCCTGCGCCGACCTCGGGCGGGGGTCACCGCGTGGGTCAGCTACCGGACCCGCTTCCCCAACGGGTTGCTGCGAGCAGAGGCTGACCTGTCGATCGTGGAGACCTTGGCCAAGCTTGGCGACAAGGCCGCAGCGCTTTCCGAGGCCGAGGCTTTCCTTCGGCACTATACCAATAGCGAGCGTCGCGACGAGGTGGCGAGGCTGGCTGAGAGGCTGCGCGGAGCAATCGGGCCGTGAGAGCGACTGGGGCAACGCGAGCAGGCCAGCCGAAGCGTAGAAGCCTGCCGAGTGCCTCGTGGCTGTTCGTCCTCGCCGGGCTGTCCTGCACCATTCCCGTCGGGTTGCCAAGTGCGGTGGAGGATGCAGGGGAGAATCCTGACGGACCGGATCAGGTTCGAGGCCCGGACGCCGCCTCCGACCAGTCCAGTCCGAGTGACAGGTCTCGGTCACGCGGGTCGGATCAGTGTGAGTACCTTAACGTTCTTCAGCCCCAGGTCGAGATGATCATCGCCCTCGACCGTTCCGCCTCGATGCAGAAAAATGGGTTCGATTCGATCACCAGGTTTCAGGCGTTTCAGCAGGCGGTCAACACGTCGATTCGTTCTCATCCGAGGATTCAGTATGGCCTTGAACAGTTTCCGTCGTGGCGAGACTGCGGCCAGGCGATCTGTTGTGCGGGCCCGGTTGTCGTGCCGCCAGCGCCCGACCACTCGACCGACATCCAGAATCAGATGGGGTGGGGCTGTGGACCAGGTGAAATGGACTGCCAGACTGCGGGGACTGATTCGCCCTCTCACTCGGCCTTGGGTCGGTGCAGGGAGTACTTCGCCAAGGAGGGTCGGCAGGGACACACCTCCTACTTCGTGCTGCTGGCAACCGATCGAGATCCAACCTGCGGGGACCAGTCGTCCGCCGATCCTGATGTCTGCAGTCTGGCGGTCGATGAGGCTTCGAAGTTGGGTGCCAACCTGGTGCAGACCTTCGTGGTCTCACTCAACGGCGATGCGTCCGCCACCGGCTGCCTTGCAGAGATGGCGACCAGCAACGCCGAGTATTTCGTCGACGGCACACCGCAGTTCTGGGCGCCGACGGGCCAACAGGAGCTACGCGATCAACTCGAAAGCATCATGACTACGGTGGAGGCGAACCTGTGTCGGTTCTCATTGGAGCCTGTGCCCAGCAACCCTGATCGGATAGTGGTCCAGATCAACCACGAGCCCGTGCCGCGCGATCGGGGGTGGAGCTTCACCGACGCCACCTTCGGCGAGATCGTCCTCTTCGGGTCGTATTGCGAACAGGTGACAACCGCCGAGCGCGACAACATTCCCATCGTGCTGGATTGTTTGCCCTAGTACCGCCTCTCGTAAATTCGTAGCTGGTTGAGCGGCCGGGTTGACGGCGGCGGAGCCGGTTGCCGGAACCGGTTGCCGCAACCGGATCCGCCGGCCGGTCCCCGGATTCGGTTCCGGATTCGGCCACCGGCCACCGGATCCGGCACCGGCGGTCTGAACCAGGCACGAACTTTCGAGAATCGCACGGTCATGCGCGCCGGCGCAGCAGGTAGCGCAGCAGGGGCGCGGCGTGCAAGGCTTGGATCATGTCGCCGTTGTCAATGAGAGCCAGGATTTCGGCCAGCGGCACCAGGTGAACGCGCAGATCCTCGGTCACCTCGGGCTGGGCTTGGCCGAGCGGGACCACGCCTTCGGCAAGATAGGACGTGGTGATGTTGTTCTGCAGGGCGGGGTTGGCCGAGAGGCGGGTGAGCAGCGACCACCGACCGCCCCCGTACCCGGTTTCCTCGGCCAGTTCGCGCCGCGCCGCCACCTCGATGTCCTCGCCTTCGTCGACGATGCCGGCCGGGATCTCGTAGTGCACGTCGCCCAGGCCGGGGCGGTACTGCCGGATCAAGACTAGCTCGTCAGCCGCCGTCACCGCGACGACGTTGACCCAGGGCGGGTATTCCGAGATCCAGTAGTCGGCAATCTGGCGGCCGCTGGGCAGGCGGAAATGCTGGTGGCGGAGCACCAGCCAGGGCGGCTTGCGGAAGAGATAGGTGGTGTCGAGCGCTTGCCAGGCCGCGGGGTCGTCTGGAAATCGACGGGGCAAGGGNNGCGACTACTCCTGGCCCGCTCGCCGATGGCGATTCTGGGTAGACGAGTCGACGACACGCTGGTGCAACACGAGAGCAAGTATTCAGCATCATGGGGCCGCCGACAAGACGCGAAGGACCAGCGACGCCGTCAATCTGGCGAAGGCAGTCGCCAACACGACCGGCTGGACGAAGGGCATGCGGCCTGTGGCGGCGGGACGGTTTTCGGGTACGCTAGCGAATCGTCGCCGTGAGTGAAAGAACTGACTACTACGAAGTGCTGGGCGTATCCCGCCAGGCTGATGCGTCNNCAGGTGCTGTCTGAACCTGACAAGCGCGGCTTGTACGATCGCTACGGCCACGAGGGACCGCGCGGGGGTGGGTTCGGCGGTGGCTTTGGCAACGTGAGCGACATCTTCTCCGCGTTCTCGGACATCTTTGGCGACATGTTTGGCGGCGGATTTGGCGGTGGCGCGGGTCAAGGCGGCGGGCGTGGGGCCGACATTGAGACGCAGGTTCAATTGACGTTGGCCGAGGTGGCAACCGGCGCGACCAAGGAAGTCAAGGTGCAACGGCGCGCCGTCTGTCAGGAGTGCGGCGGATCGGGCGCCGCTCCGGGCACCTTGCGAGAGGCCTGCCCGCAGTGCCGGGGACGCGGCCAGGTCGTGCATGCGCAAGGCTTCCTGAGAATCTCCACCACCTGTCCCATGTGTCGCGGCGAGGGCTCGGTCGTGCGTAAGCCTTGCCCTTCGTGCAGCGGCAGTGGCCTGCGGGCGGTGGAGGAGAGTCTGCAAATCAGCGTGCCCCAGGGCGTGGAAGACGGATCGACATTGCGATTGGCCGGGCGAGGCGAGGGAGCGCTGGGGGGTGGGCGCGCGGGAAACTTGTACGTCCACCTTCGCGTCGCGGAGGATTCGCGCTTTGAGCGCGACGGCGCGGATCTGCACACCGAGGTCGCCATCTCGTTTCCTCAGGCAGCGCTGGGGACCACGGTGAAGTCGCAGTCCCTGGAGGGCGAGGTTGATGTCGCGCTGGCGCCGGGGACGCAACCGGGCGCGACGGTGGTTCTGCGGGGGCAGGGCCTGCCCCGTTTGCAGGAACGTGGCCGCGGCGACCTGATCGTGCATCTCAGACTCGTGGTGCCGGCATCACTTTCGCGCGAGCAGGAGGAAGC
>PMCR01000083.1:0-1030 GCA_003155465.1 Myxococcales bacterium
GACCCGCGCAGCGGCAGGACCCGCGTAGCCTCGCCCCCCGTCGCTCACGATCACGTCGAGCAACGGCCATGGGGAGGCGGGCGCGGCGACGGGGAGCCGGGCGCGGCTACGGGCGCGGTCGCGGGCGCGATCACGGCTACGACCACGGCTACGACCACGGCTACGACCACGGCTCTGCGCGAGGCTACTTCACGGACTTGGAGAGTTCGATGGCTTGGTTCTTGGTGCAGACCTTGGTAGAGGCCGCCACGCTGACGAAGTATCCGCGCCCCGCCATGTACAGGCCTGTGCTGCCCGCGACCTGGGTTTGGGCCTTGGGCGACTTTGCCTTGTCAGTGACCCAGACCTTGCCCACCTTCTTGAAGCTCATGAAGGGATCCGTGGGCTTTTCCAACACTTCTCTGGCCATCGGCGAATAGACCTGCACGAAGGTCGTGTCTTCGCTTTCCCCGGCGACCTTGAAGACGTACTTGCAGGTATCCTTCGAGGCGACTTCGCCGAGGAATGTGGCATCCGACTGGCCGCAGGCGGCGAACACGGCGTCTTTGCTCAGGTGGAGCGTGACATCCGGGCTGCAGCACTTGCCGCTACCGTACGCCTTGCAATTTCCCGCAGGCGCAGCCGGAGGCGCCGCGAGGGGCGCGGTCGGGGCCGCCTGGGGCCGCGACGGATTTGCCAGCATCAAGACCGCGAGCGCCGCGGCCCAACGAATGACCAAGGAGCGTGTGAGCTTCATGGCGACGAATCCTATCACTGTCCGCGCAGCCAAGGTTGCAGTTTGATGTCTCGGTCAATGGCTCTCTTGCAGAGCCGGCCAGTTGACGCCCAGAAACACCGGCTCTGGCGCAAGCGCGATTCCGAAACGCAGGGCCACGGTGTCGCGCACGTGAACCGCCAGGCGGATGAGATCCGCGGTGCAGCCGCCGCCGTGATGGACCAAGGCCAGGGCGTGCTGGCTGGAAACGCCGACCGGGCCCATACGCAGGCCGCGCTTCACGCCCGCACGTTCCACCAGCCAGCCCGCGGCCAG
>PMCR01000083.1:1046-3069 GCA_003155465.1 Myxococcales bacterium
TCTTGCGCCGCAGATCGAGCACCGCTGCGCGCACCTCGGCCAGCGACGGTCGCGCCCGACCCGCCAGTGCGGTCGCCAGTTCTCGGTAGGCAAGCACAGGCGGTGCGCCGGGCCAAAGGGCAAAGCTGGCCGAGAGCACGATGGCCTGCCCCGGATTGCGCCGAAAAATGCTGTCGCGATACGCGAAGCCGCACTCGGCAGCCGACAGCTCACCCACCTCAAGGGTGCGTCGGTCAAGCACGCGAAGCGAGGAGATGGTGTCCGCCACCTCCTGACCGTACGCACCGACGTTCTGGATCGGCGTCGCGCCTGCCGTGCCAGGGATGCCCGACAGACACTCGAGGCCCGCCAGATCGCGCGCCACCGCAGCGGCCACCACGTCATCCCAGGGCTCACCAGCCTGCGCTTCCAGCAGAACATGGTCGCCCTGGCGGCGAAAGCCTGTTCCCCGCGCCACCAGTTGCAGGACCAGGCCAGCAAAGCCCCCGTCGCCCACCACCACATTCGATCCGCCGCCCAGCACGAACACCGGCAGGTTCTGATCCCTTGCCCAGCGCAGCGCCCAGACCGCGTCCTTGCTCGTCGCCACCTGGGAGAAGAAGCGAGCGGGCCCACCCAACTCGAAGGTGGTCAACGGAGCCAGGGGAACGTCTTGGCGAATGATAGGCAGCAAGAGACCAAGAGAGTACCACTCTGTGCCAGACCGAGGATCGGGCGAGAGTGACAGATCGCCCACGTCCTGGTATGCCCTCCGTTGCGCTGGTGCCAAATGTAGGTCGGCAGGCGCGGGTTCACTCCGCGACAAAACGATAGCCGCTGCCTCGAATGGTCAGCAGGTGTCTTGGCCGTTCGGGATCCTGCTCCAACTTCGCCCGCAACTGGGCGATGAAGTTGTCCACTGTACGTGCCTGCCCAGGATGCTCCAGTCCCCAGACGTGGCGCACCAGTTCCTCGCGGGAGTAGACCCGGCCGCCGCTTCGCCCAAGAAAGACCAGCAATTCAAACTCGCGGTGGGTGAGCTTGACCGGCTGGCCCGCACGGACCACTGTGCGTGTATTGAGATTGATCTCCACATCGCCAAATTGGATGTCGGACTTCTTGGCCTCGCTAGCGGGCAAGTCGGCAGGTGCACTTTGCCGAGCCAGGTGCAGGCCCGCCCGCCGGAGCAAGGCCGCGACCCGAGCCAGTAGCTCGGCCAGCGCAAAAGGCTTGGTCACGTAGTCGTCCGCACCCAGGCGCAGGGCGGCCACCTTGTCGAATTCGTCTTGGCGCGCGGACAGCACGATCACCGGCACGTGGTTGCCGGCTTCGCGCAAATGCTCAAGAACCCAGATGCCACTCTGTTTGGGCAGCGAGATGTCGAGCAGAACCAGATCCGGCCGGCCCTCCTCGATGCGCGTGCGAGCCGTCTCGCCATCGCCGACCTCTTCCGTGCGGTAGCCTTGCAAGCGCAGGTTAAGCGCCAGACCCTCGGCGATGGCGGCATCGTCCTCGACGATGGTGACCAGTTGACCCTGCGGTTCGTCACTGGCGCCGCTCATGCTGCCTCTGCCGGCTGCCGTGGCAACAAGATGCGAAACCGCGACCCGCGATGCTCCTCCGAGCGAACGTCGATCTTGCCTCGATGGGCGGTCACGATGGCCCGCACCACTGCCAGCCCTAGCCCGGTGCCTGTGCTGTTGCTGTTGATCGCGGCTGACCCACGCCGGAACTTGTCGAAGATGGCCTTCTGCTCGGAGCCCGGGATGCCCACCCCGTTGTCAGCGACCACGATGGTCACATGGGTCGCGTCGCCGGTGGCGGAAAGCTCGATGCGCCTGCCTTGCGGTGGTGTGTATTTCCAGGCGTTGCCCAGCAGGTTCGCCAGGGCCTGGGCCAGCGCGGACTGGTCCCCGTTCACCACCAACCCTGGCTCCAGGCACACTCTCAGATCGACTTCGGTTCCGAAGCGGATGGCCTCGAACGCGACCAGCGCCTCGCTGACGATGTCGGCCACGGCGACGGGTCGACGGTCAAAGGCCGC
>PMCR01000089.1 GCA_003155465.1 Myxococcales bacterium
CGGTAGAAAGAGGTTCACTGCGGGCGAATTATGCACCGGGGATGGCAGGGGAACGAGCAACTTCTGGACGGAGCCCGTGGGGCACCCCAGGCACTTCGTGGCCTGTACGGAATTCCTCCGGCGCGCAGGCCAAGCCAAACAGCAAGCCACGCTGCCAAGAACAGCAACGGAACAGAATCCGGCATGGTTCAAGCCGCTGTCGCGCGTGGACCGCAGCAGCGCTTGAACTTGCGGCCGCTCTGGCATGGACAGGGTTCATTGCGGCCCAGACGGCGGGCGGTGGCAGGGACGATGGCCACTTGCTTCAACTCGGCCAGGGGCCATGTGCCTATGGTTTCGCCCTGTTTCGCCCTGACCGATGGTTCGGCCGAGTCGTCGATCCCGATAGGGCGGAAGCGCATCGACTGGCCGGTCTTGACTGACACCGCCACCTCGGCATCGATTGCGCAGGCTCTGAGCAAAGCGCCCCGGATCCGTTCCGGGGTGACCTGCAGCGGCCCGAGTTTTTCAACAACAGAAGCTGGCGCGGGCGGGACGGCCGTGGGACGGGATGTGAGCCTGGAAAGAAGCCCGCCTTGCGTCCTCGGTACCACCACGACTTCGTTGCTTTCCCTCGCTGGCGACGGTCGTGCCAAGGCGCTCTCACCCAACTCGCGGGCAGCGCTCACAGCCGCCACCCGACCGGGGGGCAGGTGAAGCCCGAGGGCCAGGGTTGGCCACGGTTGTTGGCCGGCGGATCGGGCGGCAGCAAATCGGGAGGTGGGGGTCGTGGGGGACGCGACAAAGGGGTCTTCATCCCAGTCGTCCGGGTCATCCAGATCGGCTGGCCAAGCCTCGTCCTCATCCCCCGCGCTCGAGCCTGCTGACGGCTTCTGCGCGGGAGCACTTCGCGGCAGCATGCCAGCACGGTCCAGCTTCTGCAGGACCCTCGCTTGCGCCGACGGCGCAACTTCAAAGACGGTCGAGGCAAGAGGTTGCGCATCGGCGCCAAGGATGCCCGCTGCTTTCTGCGCCAGGGTGGCTTCGTCGAATTCCAGCAAGAACGCCGGACGCAGGGTGCAGCGGCCCATGTGTCCCACGAAATCGTGCAGAGAGCGCTCGACCGATTCCGGCACACCAAAGGCTGACAGGCGCTTCAACTCGGAGCAGATGTTGTCTAGCGCTAGGCCACTTATGACGGCCCGCCGCGCGGACTCGCGGGTGATGCGAAACGTAGCGACGGTGTCGACCTGCACCAGATCGGCAATGCGAGAGATGAAAGCCGCGTCTTTCAGCTCGGTTTCGCGCGGCACAAGCACGTCGAAGCTGGCCTGCACATGTAGTTTGGCCGGCGCGCAAGTCCGGCCGTTCAAAGCCGCCGCCAAGTGCGGGCGCAGACGCACCGCCCACACATCGCCGCGTGAGAGTACCTCGAACTCGGGCCAGCCTGCGATTCTGGCCTTGACCGCAGCCCACTCGTCGTCCAAGGCCCTGCTTACCCTGTCCAGCTGGTCAGGGAGATAGCCGTTTCGATGCATCGCATGCTGGCGACGCAAGGAACTCTCCGTAATCCACGCTCCCCCAGCCGCGAGGATCGCTTTGCCGAGGCTGCTTTCCCGTACCTGCGCCAGTTGCATGCGAATGCGATTCGGTGCGGGCAAGGCAGCCCATTGGTCTATCGTCTGCCAGTTCGGTTCAAGCCGTGGTTGGTCGCCAGGGTCCTTGATCTGTAGCAACCCAAGTTGGTCGAGCTGGCTGACAAGGCCATCCAGCTCACCAGAATCAGGTTGCCTCAGCAAAACCGCAAGCCTGGTCCTCTCGCGGGCAAACAGGCGCCTTTCGCCGACCGTGATCCTTGGCCTGTAGGTCGCCACCCCGGCCAGCAAGTACATAAGATCCAAGCTTGGATCGAACGGGCTCTGGCCGGAGGCCGGCTCCCCTTCGGAAATTTCCACGACCTTGTCCGTGGCACGCAGCAGACCTTCCAGCTCGGGACGCAACCAGATCTTCAACACCTCGGGAAGAGTCAGAAAGGTGTCCTTCCTCCAAGGGTCGGATGACTTGCTGGTGAACCACAGCCCCCGCGATGCCAGCTCTTGCACGGCTGCCGGAACGCACCGGGGGCCGATGGTGCGGCCGAGGGTCAGGATAAAGATCGTTTCAACCCACGAATCATCGTTCTCTGCGAGGAGAGCCAGCGCGACGGTGGCCTGGGGAGACAGGCTATCGATGACTTGCGCAGCGCTGGACGGGGAGGCCAGGATTTCCGCAAGGTTCCCCTTCAGATCGCCCTGCACGCGCTGGCCAATCAAGGCCTCTGCCCAGGCGTTGGGATGAGCGCCCCATTTCCTGACGATGCCGCAAAGCTCGTCGACGGTGTCGACCCGTCCTCTCAATTGGGCAACCCCGGCTCGGGCAGCGCTGGCAGTTCGTCGGGCTCGTCAGCTTCGGAAAGCGCATCCCCCGCAGGAAGAGCCAACGTCTCCGATTCGCAACCGGCTGTCGGTTCCCAGTCTTCGATGCTGTAGTGGTAGCCTTGCTCGGCCAGAAAGAGCTGCCGATTGA
>PMCR01000562.1 GCA_003155465.1 Myxococcales bacterium
ATCTACGCCGCGGACACCTCGCTGCGCTTCATTCAGCTTTTTGCCAATGGCCAGATGCTGAACGAAGCGCGCTGGCCGAATGCGGATCCAGATGACCTGGTCCACATGTCTCTCGCCAAGGCTGGCCCGAACACGACAGAGACAACCTTGGAAGGACCGACCCTGCCTGCTGGCGATTGGACCGGCGCCTATGTATTCAGCATTCCGGGCCAGCGCTGGAAGAGTTACACGCGCAAGATCGAAGGCTACGATCAAGTCAAGAAGGTGGCGTCGTGGAGCCTTCCCATGCGCGAGACGCCGGCGGAGCCGGCCCTCGCGCCCCGCGCCCGCGACACCTACTACGTATTCGGATCGCTGCTGGCGCTCGACTCGGCCGGCGAGTGGTTCCAGGATCCAGCGACTGGCAAGGTGTACCTGTGGGCTCCCGGCTCCGTGGATCCCGGCACGCTCAAGATCGAGGTCAAGCAACGCGACTATGGTTTCAACCTCGGGGCGCGCTCGTACATCGACATCACGGGCGTGCGGCTCTTCGCAACGTCTATCCGGATGCTCGGGGCTTCCCATTGCGTGGTCGACGGGGTCCACGCCCGTTACGTGAGCCACCTGCGCGAGACCAACGGCTACGCGACCGGCTGGGCCGGTGGGACGTGGACACCGACCAGTACCGGGATCGTTGTCAAGATCAGCAATAGCGGCAGTTCCCCGCTGTACGTCAACATTGGGGGACCGAACGGTGGTACCGACGCCAGCCAGCGATGGTGCGTGCCTCTCACGACGTTCGACAAACCTGTCTTCATCCCCTGGGAGAGATTCAACACCGCCTGCTCCAACAATTCCGGCACGTACTATGATAGGCAGCCACTAGTGAATGTTGCGGTGTCTGTACCCGGTAGCAACACGCTAGCAACGCCCTTCAACTTCTGCATCAGGGGCATGGCCACAAAACTGGATGGCACCGGTGATTCCGCCATCGAGAGCCCTGCTTGGGCTATCATGGCCGGGGGATACGTGGCCACCTCCGACTGGCAAGGGGTTGCTTGGACTTTATCAGGAGGAACCGGGACAACCATGACTCCCGCGGATTTCACGACACTTGCCGAGGGTGGCTCACTCTGCGCATCGGGTTCGGTGGCCGCAACCTCGGACTACAGTGGATATGCCATGGTCGGTATCATGCTAGACGACACCAGGCACGCCAGCGCGGCCCCTGATCTCGGCGGCGACTTCAACGAATGGAAGAACGGCAGCATCGTATTCGCCGCTGCCGAGGGGATTGTCGCCGCGGGCAACGACAACAAGATCACCAACAATGTTGTCCACGACACGAACTACATGGCGGTAGGAGGCGGCGGAATCGCGACCCAAGGCTACACTTTCCTGCCCGCTCGGAATGAGATTAGTGGCAACACGCTCAATCGCACCGGGTGCATGGGCATCAGTCTCAGCGGCACTACGGCCGCACGTGTGTTGCATAACCGCGTGTCGCAGGCGATGCAGATTCTCGACGACGGCGGACTCATTTATTCGTGGGGAACGACGGCAGGAGGCTCCGAGGTAGCGTACAACGATGTGTTCGACAACCAGGCCATCTACGGGACCGGAATCTACCTCGACGAGGGCACGAGCGGCTTCATCGTCCACCACAATCTGGTGCGAAACACCTCATGGTGCGGCGTCAGCTTCAAGGATGTGAACCAGTTCTTCAACAACACCATTTTGGGAACGCCCATGGGGGCAGCCTCGGAATACAAGAACCAGCATGCAGACGTCTGGGAGGATCTAAGCACGGCGGTCTTCTCGAACAACCTCATCGAGCAGCGGCCAGGCCTGTTTCTCACGGTCGTTCAGAAGCAGACCACCGATTTTGCCGACTACCAGACGATCATTCCAGTGACCAAGGACTGGCAGAAAGTCAGCGTAGCTTTCTCGTCCCTCACCCAGCCCAATTGGGGCCTGCGCGAAAGCCTCGACCTGACCAACGTCACCGGACTCGGCTGGACCGTGGGAACCCTGGGCGCCTACGAGATCGACATCGACGACGTCTGGCTGGAGGGAACGACGCCGAAACTGGTCGACGATTTCGACGCTGGCTCGACCAATCGCCTCGGTGGCGCGTGGTCGGGCAACGGCGGCAGCGGCTCGACGGCCGCCGAGAGCACTGTTGCTGGCTACACCGGGAACGCCGTGGCCCTGACGGGAACCAACATCAGAGAGGGAGTTGCCGGACTGGGCACTTTCCTGTCGTCAGGCGCGGGACCGACCGATGTCTCCGCCTACACCGGCATCTCCTTCCGCATCCGCGGCACGGCCACTCTCACATTGTCGAATGGAACTGCGACCACGACGCCCGCGCAGGCGCACAACCTCGAATGCCCAGTCGATGCCAACGGCGTGCCCACCAGTAGCTGCCCCGTCGATCAGGGTGGCCTCTTTTCGCCCTACACCGACGGATTCGCCGGCACCGCGCCCGACGTCGGCGCCTTCGAGTCCGGCGTCGCGCCATGGACGGCAGGCTCCACCACCGTCGAACCATCGGCCTTGTGTCCGGAGTAGGCCACCAATGGCCCAAGATTGGAGGACTCGATGAAGACTTCGTACATGATTTGCAGGAGCTTGCGGGGCTGGTGTGATGTGTGGTTCGTCGGACTTCTGGCAGCACTGGCGCTTGCCTCGTGCTCTTCGTCGCCAGTGAAACCACCTTCAGATGCCGCTGGCACCGGCGGCGCTGGGCCTGGCACAGGCGGCGCTGGCGGGAGCCATGGGACGGGAGGTGCCACGACCGTGGATGCCGCTTTGCCGATTGAGGCCGGCGTGGCATCTGACGTCGCGCTTGGTGCGAGAGATGTGGCGTCTTCAAACACTGGCGATTCTTTGCCGGATCTGCCGGTCCCTTCGGATTTCGCAATTCGAATCGATCATCCCGACGTGACGGCAGACTCGCCTGCTCCCCTGGATGCCTCGGTCGATCAAGCAGTCAGTGGTCTGGATGCCCAGGCTGCGGGAATTGCCGACGCAGGTTCCGAGGCGCGTCCGTACATGGGGCCGGCGACCTTCTACATCGCGACCACCGGCTCGGACCAGGCGGAAGGGACGCTGGGCGCGCCCTTCCGTACGATCCAGCGCTGCGCGGCTTGGGCCCAGCCAGGGGATAGCTGCATGATTCGCGCCGGCACATACCGCGAAACCGTGACGCCCGCGCGCTCGGGAACCAGCGCCGCGCACATCAGCTTCGAGGCGTATCAGGGCGAGTGCGTGACCGTGAACGGCGCCGACGTTTTGACTGCGACCTGGAAGCCATACCAGGGATCGATCTACGTTGCTGACACCTCGTTGCGCTTCATCCAGCTTTTCGCGGGCGGCAAGATGCTGAACGAGGCGCGCTGGCCGAACGCCGATCCGGCCGATCTGGTCCACATGCCGCTGGCCCAGGCCGGCCAAGCCACTACAGAAACAAGCCTGGAAGGCCCGACCCTGCCTGCTGGCGACTGGACCGGCGCCTATGTATTCAGCATTCCTGGCCAGCGCTGGGTGAGCTACACGCGCAAGATTGAGAGCTACGATCAAGTCAAGAAGCTGGCGACTTGGAGCCTTCCCATGCGCGAGTCGCCGGCGATTCCAGAACTCGCGCCCCGCGCGCGGGATACCTACTACGTCTTTGGATCGCTCCTGGCGCTCGACTCGGCGGGCGAGTGGTTCCAGGATCCGACGACTGGCAAGGTGTACCTGTGGGCGCCAGGCTCAGTGGACCCCAGCACGCTCAAAATCGAGGTCAAGCAGCGCGACTATGGCTTCAACCTCGGGGCGCGTTCGTACATCGACATCACGGGCGTGCGGCTCTTCGCAACCTCGATCCGCATGCTCGGGGCTTCCCATTGCGTGGTCGACGGGGTCCATGCCCGGTACATCAGCCACCTGCGCGAGACCAACGGCTACGTCACCGGTCGAACCGACGGGGCGTCGACCTGGACGCCGACCGAGGCCGGGCTGGTCGTCAACCTGAGCAATCCTGGCGGCTCGAAGCTGATGGTGAACCTTCAGGCCAAGGCCAGCGATGGCGGAACGTCGCCTTTCTGGTGTTTCCAGCCGACGTCGTTCGGCTCTCCGATGTTCATTCCTTGGGAGAAGTTCAACAGCAAGTGCCGGGACAACTCGGGGGCTTTCTACGCGCGAGAACCGCTCCACGCCATCTGGGTGAGCGTACCCGGCGGTCTGGGCGACGTCCCCTTCGACTTCTGCCTCCTCGGCATCGCAACCAAGCTCGATACCGGCGACGCCTCGGTGGAAAGCCCGCTCTGGGCGGTTCGCGGTGGAAAGCACGCGGCCACCGCGACCTGGGAGGGCTACTTCTCGTCGGGGGCCAGTCCCGGCTCGACGTTGACGCTCTCGGCGCTCTCCACCGTCGGCACGAGCAATACGGCTTGCGCCTCGGGCACGATCAAGGGGACCGCGGACTACAGTGGCTACGCCGGCTTCGGCTTCAACCTGGCCGAGCGCAACCAGTCCAGCACGGCGCCCGCTCCCGACGGCGACTTCGACGAGTGGAAGAATGGCAGCATCGCCTTCGCCGCCACGGAGGCCATCGTCGCCGCTGGCAACGACGCCAAGATCAGCAACATCGTCGTGCACGACACGGGCTACATGGCCGCAGGCAACGGCGGCATCTCGATGGAAAACTGGTTCCTTCCCCCCGCGCGCAACGAAATCAGCGACAACACGGTCAGCCGCACCGGCCGCATGGGGATCGCCAACTACGGGGACGTCGCCGCCCGCATCCTCCGCAACCGGGTGAGCCAGGCGATGCAGATCATCGATGACGGCGGGCTCATCTACTCACCCTACACCAACGCCACCAGCGCCGAGATCGCCTACAACCATCTCTCGGACATCCCGTGCATCTACGGCACCGGTATCTACCTCGACGACGGCGCAAGCGGCTACACCGTCCACCACAACTTCATCCACGACGTCTCGTGGTGGGGAGTGTCGCTCAAGAATCCGAACCGCTTCTTCAACAACACCATCCTGCGCACCGCGCTCGGCGCGGGTTCGATCTACAAGGAGGGCAACACGACGTGGGTCGATCTGTCGAGCGCGGTGTTCTCGAACAACCTCATCGAGCAGCGCCCCGGTGTCACGTTCAGCCTGCTGCAGAAGCAAACCACCGACTACGCCGACTACCAGATCATCGTTCCCGTGACGTCCGAGTGGCAGAAGGTAGTGCTTCCCTTTGCGTCGCTGCGCCAACCCAACTACGGACTCCGTACAACCTTGGACCTCACGAACCCAACCAGCCTCGCCTGGACCGTCGGCACTCTGGGCGCCTATCAAATCGACCTCGACGATGTTTGGCTGGAGGGGATCACACCCAGGTTGCTCGACGACTTCGACGGAACGGCAACCAACCAACTTGGCGGTTCGTGGTTCCCGAACTGTGGCAACGGCTCGACCTGCGCCAGAAGCTTGACCTCCGGATACGCGGGCAACGCCTTTGGCTTGACCGGTACTGCCGTCAAGGAAGGGTTCGCGGGCATCGCTACCTTTTTGTCCGCGACCAGCGGGAACGTCGCCGATCTCTCCGCCTACAGCGGAATCTCCTTCCGCATCCGGGGCACGGCCACTCTCACATTGTCGAATGGAACTGCGACCACGACGCCCGCGCAGGCGCACAACCTCGAATGCCCAGTCGACGCCAATGGCCTGCCCACCAGTAGCTGCCCCGTCGATCAAGGTGGACTCTTCTCGCCCTACACCGACGGATTCACCGGCACCGCGCCCGACGTCGGCGCCTTTGAATCCGGCGTCACGCCATGGACGGCAGGCTCGACCACCGTCGAGCCATCGGCCTTGTGTCCGGAGTAGGCTGAGCCGGTGCACCCATCACGTGAGGATGCTCAAAGTCGCAGGGCAACCGTAGATAGTTCAGCGCGATAGGCCACAGCGCGCTACCGCCGGCTCGGGTCGGCAGGCCAATGGATTGGGCCTAGCCTGGATGCAGCGCAACGCGTCGGTCCCGGCTTTGCACACGCAAGGGACTGCCATGCAACCAACCACGGATTTCGCCAAGTTAGCGGACCTGGCAGCAAGACCGCCACAGTCGAGCGTGGCGGCTCGGTCTTCGGTGGGCGGTTTGGCGCGTCGGAAGATGCTTGCGGTGGTGGACGAAACACCACGCGATGACGCATCTGTTCTGGCAGAGCAGGCACAGGCTGGCGATGCCCAGGCGCTGCGGCCGCTCCTCGAACAGATCCGGCCGCGAGCCCTGGCCATTGCGATGAAGGTGTTGCGCAACCGCGACGACGCCGAGGATGCCGTGCAAGACGCGATGTTGAAGGTGTGGCGCAACCTGCACCGCTTCGAAGGCCGCGCGTCCTTCACCACCTGGATCCATCGCATCGTGATGAACGCAAGCCTCGATCTTCTTCGCAAGCGCTCTGGCCGGGCCGAGGGCATGGCGGCTGACGAGCGTGGTGACGATTGCCAACCAAAGCTTGAGCCGGCCCACGACCAGACTCCCGAGCGCGAACTGGGGATCGCCCAGATGCAGCTTCTGGTGCGGGCTGCGGTGGCCCGGTTGGCGCCAGTGCACCGGCAGGCCATCACCCTGCGCGAATTTGAGGACTGCGCCTACGACGAAATCGCCGAAGTCGCGGCTTGTCCCATCGGCACCGTCATGTCACGCCTGCATCACGCCCGGCAGCGGGTTGCCGAGGACTTGCGAGCAGCCGCAGATTTCGAAGTCGAGCTCTGGGCCGCGTAGCCTACTTCACCAGGCTGCGCACCAAGTCCAGCAACGGCGCGCTGCCGGGACGCGCGGGTGTGGAGGCAAGGTCGAGCTTGCGCAGCATCCAGCGCACGGTCCAAGCGGTCGCAGCCCCGGGCGCCAGATTGACAAAGGCGCCCTGGTTCTCGACCTCGACGTAGGTGTGGCTGCCATTGGCATAGATTTCTATCTCAGCCTCGCCCGGAGCGGCTTGCACAGGCAGGGTGTTGACAAAGGATTTCACTAGCAAGAGATCGCCATCCACATGCGCGATCCAGCCTTCGCCGCCATCAGCGAAGAGTTTCTGATCCGCGGTGATGGCGGCGGCGTCATAGGGGAACCAGGCCACGCCCTTCACCATGGTTGGGTTCAGCAGGTCCTGCGGCCCTTTTCGCGGCCCACCCTCGCCCATGGGGAAAAAGGTCAGTCCGCCAGTCGCCACGCGCGTGATCTCCCAGGGCGCCACCTGGCGTGGCTTGCTGCCGCGATTGGCAATGCTGTACACGACAGTCACCACGCCCGCCTGGCCGTCAGCGGAGAACTTCTTCTCCACCGCAAGACCCAGGCCGGCTGCGCTGGCGCCCGACAGGGAGAGCACGGCCCCGGCGAGGCTGGCCGCATAGGGCGATGAATCGATTTCAGGCGGAGGTGGCCAGTTCCAGTCGCTCTGCGGGCTGGACCAGAAGGTCGACCCGAAGTTGGCCGGGTCCACCGCCGGGCCAGTCAGGATGTTGCGACCCGCAAGGGCGAACGTGACGACACGGCCGCCCTGCTTGGCGTCCACCGCGAACTTCGTGTCGCCGAAATGGAAGGAGAAGACACTTCCATCTGCGACCGGCATGACAGAGTTGGCTTTCACAATGCTTCCTTTGCTTTCATCTGTCTGGCACGCCCGGGTCCACAAGGCAAGCCACCCGATCACTGACCGCAGTATTACGTAGTAGAGTCGCCGCTAGTCGTGGCTCAACGTGTTCTCGCGCTCTTCCTGCTTGTCGCTGCACCAGCGTCCGCGCAGGCATCGGGTTTCGTCCTCTATGAACAATCCGCCTCGGCTCTCGGGCGGGGTGCGGCAGTATCGGCCAGCACCGATGAGCCGGCCGCCGCTTTCTACAATCCGGCCGCGCTGGTTTTTGTCGCCGGTTGGCGTGTGTCGGCCTCTGGCATGCTGGTTCGCTTCGGTAGCCGCTTCTCTCCGTCGCCGGGCGGTGCCGACACCGACAGCCTGGGCCGGTCGTATCTGGTGCCGGCGCTGTACGCCCACGTGGCGGTGGCCGAACGTGTGCGTCTGGCCCTGGCAATGAACGTTCCCTTCGCCCTGGCGGTAGCCTGGCCGGCTGACTGGGCCGGCGCGCGCTTCGCCACCGCGTGCAAGCTGTGGGCGCTCTCCTTCAATCCCAGCCTGGCGTATCGCCTGACCGATCGGCTGTCGGTTGCCGCCGGGCTCAGCGCCGTGCGCGGGTCGGTGGCGCTCACCACCGGCCTGCCGGCGGCGGTGGGAACCGGCATCGTCGATCTGCAGGGCAGCGCCTGGGGGGTGGGCGCGAACCTCGCCCTGCTCCTGCGCCTGCTTCCCGATCGATTGCACGTCAGCGCCACCTACCGCAGCCGGGTGCGCCTGGCTCTGTCCGGGCGCGCGCAGTTCTCGCCCGAGAACCCCTCCACCGGGGCGATCAATCAGGGCGCGCGCTCGACCGTCACCTGGCCCGACATCATCGTCGTCGGTGTGATGCTGCGGCCGCTGCCGGCGCTGGAGCTTGGCGCCGAGGCCGGTCCGACCCTGTGGAGCACTTTCGATCGGCTGGCCATCGACTTCGAGCAGCCCAGCATGCGTGTGGCGCCCATCGAGCGCGGCCGGCGCAACCCGTGGAGCGCCCGCCTGGGCGGGCAGTGGTGGACGCTGCGACAGACCCTGGCCCTGCGCGCGGGGTTGACCTTCGACCAGTCGAGCGCCGCGCCGGCCAGCCTGGCTCCGTCGGGGCCTGATTCGGAGCGGCTGGGTTTCTGCCTGGGCGCGGGCTATCGCCTGGGACGCGTGAACCTGGACCTGGGTTACATGTTCGCGCACTTTCTCGACTCCACCGCCGCGCCCCCTCCGGTACGTGCCGACGGCTACGACCCCGCGCAGAGCCCGGCCGGCGTGTACCGCTCGTCCGCCCACCAGCTTGCCCTGACCGTATCAGTGCGCAGCCAGTAGCGCGCGGTCGCCGGATTGGTCATGCTTGGAAGCCATGTGCAGAATTCTGTCTCCCTGGTTGCCCGGTGCTCTGGTCCTGGTCACCCTGCAGTTCGGCTGCAGCAACGGCGGCGAAGCTGCGTGGGACGGAACCGGCCCGTCCGTCAAGGTGATGACCCGCAACGTCTACCTGGGCGGAGAGTTCGACGTTCTCCTCGGGGCGCAGACCGTGGACCAGATCCCCGCCCGGGTGGACACCTTCTGGAAGAACGTCCAGTCGAATGATTTTCCTGCCCGCGCGGCCCTGATCGCGGACGAGGTGGCGGCCGAGATGCCCGACATCGTGGCCTTTCAGGAGTTGGAACTGTTTCGCATGCAGGTGCCCAACGATTTCGACCCCAAGGCGGCGCCCAATGCCGCCGACACCGCGCCCAACGGCGATATGCTGGCCATCCTTACGGCCGCGCTAGCCGCCCACGGGCTCGACTACGGCGAGCCAGTGGCGGTGGCCGCGCACACCGACACAGAGATGCCAGGCACCGATGCCAGCAGCGGGGCGACCTACGACCTACGCCTGACCGACCGAGACGCGGTGTTCGCACGACCGGGGCTCACGGTCAACAATGTGCGCACGGCCGATTTCCCCACCTTCATCTCGCTGCCCGTCCCGCTCGGCAGCCTGACCAACGCGATCGTGGTCAAGCTCAAGCGCGGCTACCTGGCAATGGACGTACGGGCCGGCGATGTGCCCTTCACCTTCGCGGCCACGCACCTGGAAGTGGGTGGCCAGGCCAGCGCCTATCAGGAGGGCGAAGCCCGGGACCTGGTGACTGCGCTTGAACCGGTGACCGGCCCGCTGGTGTTGGTGGGCGACTTCAACAGCGACGCCAACGCAACCACCACGCAGAGCTACTCCATCGTGGCCAAATCCTTCACCGACGCCTGGTCACAGGTGAATCCCGCGGACAAGGGGCCGACCTGCTGTACCGACCTCGCCAGCCCGGCTCCCGCGCCCGACGAGCGCATCGATCTGGTTTTCTATCGCGGCTATGTTCACCCGCAGGCGGCCGAGCGCACCGGGACTGATTCCGCCCTGCGCACGGCCAGCGGCCTGCTGCCCTCTGATCACCAAGGCGTCGCCGCCACGCTCACCGTCGGTTTTTGGGCTCCGGGGGAGTGAGGGAGCGAACCCGGTAGCGGGCAATCTCGCCGAACACGCGCACGATCCGTCGCAGGGCCACTTCGCGACTCTGTCCCACCTCGCGCACGAATGGGCGGATGGTGACCGCGGCAAAACGACTGCCCGCCTGGCGCATTCGCTCCAGCAACTCGAAACTGAACACGAAGGTCTCGCTGCGCACGGTGCGAAGGTCGATGGTTTCGAGCCAGCGCCGGTGAAACATGTATGAGCCGGCATAGTGCACGCGCATTCCTCCCAGTCCCCGCACCAAGAAACTGAAGACGAGCGACATCAGACGACGCGATTCGCCCGAGGGCGGAGTGACGTAGGTGCTGATTGCGGTGGTCTCGGGCGTGGCCCAGGGCAGGAAAGCCAGCAGCGACTGCGGCCGGACCTGGCGATCGGCCGGGAGAAACGCGATGTATTCGCAACGGGCCGCGCCGTATCCGCTACGCAGGGCCGCGCCCATGCCCAGGTTGCGGGCGTGGCGCACGACCCGCACGTCGCCCTCGCTGGCCGCCTCGGCCCGGGCCGCGGTGGCATCGCCGGAGCCGTCGTCCACCACGATGATCTCGTAGCCGGAGAGCCACAGGCGGCCGACGCGCCGGCAGTCGCGCACAGCGGCTGCGATGGATGCCTCCTCATTCCAGGCCAGCAGCACCATGGACAGGGTGTGTGGACTTTGCGGGGCAGAAATCAGCTCCGCGGCCTCGCTCACCTCGGTGACCACGAAATCCGCCCCAGCCGCTTCCAGGCGCGGCACCTCGGCCATGGAATGCGCGTAGCCGATGGCAACGACCAGGGGAGCGGGTGCGGCCTGACCGGCGGCCAGGGTCGCGCCCATGTCGGCGGCGTGATGGCCGACCAGAAACATGCGCTCGGCGCCGGCTGCCTCGGGCGCTGCGAGAATGTTCTGCACGGGCGTCGCGGCCGGCGTGATTGAGGTCGCGCCTGTGCGTGCTTGGATGGAATAGAAGCGCGCCGAATCGATTCCGACAGCGTGCAGCGCGGCCAGGGTGCAGGTGTGACCGTGCTTGGTGCAAAGGGCGACTGGCACGCCGGACAGACGCTCCAGCAGACCGCGTGCCCCGGGATGGATCGAGCAGGCCGGGGCACAGCGGGCCTCCTCTTGGTCAATGACCGCCCACAAGCGAGCCGCGAGGCGGGCACCTGCCTCGGCATCGCGCGCGCCAAATTTCACGCAGGCCGATTCAATGCCGGCGATCAGGTCATCGCCAACCATGCCCAAACCCGCGGGGACCAAGATTGCGTCGACCTCGCGGCGCACGCGCGCGTTGTCCAAGTGAAGGTCCACAAGGACGCCGTCCAGGTCCAAAATCGCGACGACAGCCGGCCCGGTCATTATCCGGGCTCGTCCAGGGAGACGTCGTCGTCCCAGTATGGCGACACGGAGAGGATTCTACTCCCGTCAGAAAGGCGGGCGCCACACCGGAGTTCCATCCGTGGGATCTTGAATCGCCGGCAATTCCAGCACCATATCGGCCTCCTCACCCTCATGTTATCGTGACGGGATGCTGGTGCTGGGCATCAACCACTCGAATGACGCCGCTGCTTGCATTGTCCGCGACGGCGAGATCCTGGGCGGGGCACAGGAGGAACGCTTCTCGCGCATCAAGCACGATGCGAGCTTCCCCACCCGCGCGGTGGATTTCTGCCTCAAGCGCGCGGGGGCCAAGCTGGAAGACGTGGACGCGGTGGGTTTCTTCTGGAACCCCGGCATCCACGCGCAAACCTTCAACCGGCGCATGAGCGGCCAGTTCCGGAACCACCTCGAGTACCTGTACAACGTCCCCAACCACCTTCTGCGGGCGTGGCCCGACGATCGCGTGCTCGGGCTGGAACAGAGCATCCGCATGCAGAGCGGGCGCAAGCTGACCATCCACTACATTACCCACCACCTGACGCACGCCGCGTCCGCGCTCTTCGGCTCGCCTTTCGAAGAGGCCGCCCTGCTCACCGTCGACGGCTACGGCGAGCGCGCCTCGACCCACATCGCAGTGGGGCGCGGCCTGGATATCGAAACCCTGCACACCATTGAGTTCCCGCACTCGGTTGGCTCGCTCTACGCCGCGTTCACCGAATACCTGGGCTTCAAGGCCAACTCCGACGAGGGCAAGGTGATGGGCCTGGGGGCCTACGGCCAACCCAGCTACGCGAACGCCGTGCGCGAGATGATCTGGCCCACCGACGACGGCTACCGGATGGATCTAAGCTACTTCGCGTACTTCCACGAGTCGCCGCGCCGGGTGAGCGATCGGCTGATCGCGCGCCTGGGACCGCCGCGGGTGCCCGAGTCGGCGCTCAACCAGCGCCACTACGACCTGGCCGCCAGCCTGCAACTGGTGACCGAGGAGATCCTGCTGCACCTGGTGGCGCTGACCAAGAAGATGACCGGCATGCGCAACCTGGCCATGGCGGGCGGGGTGGCGCTCAACTGCGTGGCCAACGGCCGCATGGTCAACGAGTCGGGTTTCGAACGCTACTTCTTCCAGCCCGCGGCCAGCGATGCCGGCACATCTCTCGGCGCCGCGCTGTGGGTAACCCACGGCATCCACCGGTTGCCGCGCAAGATGGTCGAGGCGGTGGACACCCTGGGCGTCGAGTTCTCGGCCGCCGAGATCAAGCGCGAACTGGACAAGGCCGCGCTCGACTATGTCGAACTCAAGGACGCGCCTGCGGTCGCTGCACGGCTGGTGTCCGAGGGCCACATCATCGGCTGGTTCCAGGGCCGCGCCGAGTTCGGACCGCGCGCGCTCGGCAATCGCAGCATCGTGGCCGATCCGCGCAAGGCCGAGATGAAGGACATCCTCAACAAGCGGGTGAAGTTTCGCGAGCCCTTCCGGCCCTTCGCGCCCAGCGTGCTGGCCGAGCGCACCGGCGAGCTGTTCACTCCGGGCAAGGAATCGCCGTTCATGCTGCGCGCGTACCGCACGCGCGACGACAAGCGCGACGTGGTGCCCGCCATCACCCACGAGGACGGCACCGCCCGCGTGCAGACCGTCACCCGCACCTCGAACCCGCTCTATCACCGGCTGATCGAAGAGTTCGGCAAGATCACCGGCGTGCCGTGCGTGCTCAACACCTCGTTCAACATCCGTGGTGAGCCCATCGTCAACACCGTGGCAGATGCGCTGAAGTGCTTCTTCACCACGGACATGGACGCCTTGTTCCTGGGCCCCTACGCGCTGGCGCGCAAGGCGCCCATGATGGCGCGACTGCGCGAGCAGAGCGTCTCGCCCGGATGAACGGCACCGGCCCAATCGCCGCGACCGGATTCGCCGCAAGGCTCTCCCCAGCGCGCATCGCGCTGCTGTGTGCGGTCGCCGCCCTGGCGGTCAGCCTGCCCACGATGCGCAACGGTTTCGCCATCGACGACATCGCCGTGTTCGTCGAGCAGCCATCCACGCACAGCCTGCGCAACATTCCGCAGTTCTTCGGCCGCGGCTGGGGCATGGGAACCACGAACCAGCAGAGCCTGGCCATGAATACGCGCTACTACCGGCCGCTCCCCACCACGCTGGGCGCGCTGGAGTATGCCGTCTTCGGGCTGCGCCCCGCCGGATTCCATCTCACCAGCGCGCTCCTGCACGCCACCACCGCGGCGCTCGCGTGCCTGCTGCTGTGGCAAGTGACCGCGGGAAACGCGCTGGCCAGCTTGCTGGGAGGGCTGCTGTTCGCAATCCATCCGGTGCAGAGCGAGGCCTTCTGCGCCGCCTGCTACCAGACCACGCTTCTGGCCGGCCTCTTCAGCACCCTGGCCCTGGTCTGGTTCGGCCGCGTGCTGCAGCGGGGGCCACGGATCGGGCCGCTGGTGGTCATCGGGGTATCGCTGTTGTTCGGGCTGATGTCCAAGGAGGACTCCTTCGTGGTCCCGCTGCTGGCCCTGGCGTGGGCCCTGATTCTGCGCCCGGCCGGGTGGCGTCGCGCCCTGTTGTTTTCCATCCTTGCCATGGGGATCTCCTGCGCGGTTGTGCTGGCCCTGCGCAGCGCCTTCCTCACGCCCTCCAAGCTGGTCTACTTTCCCCCTGACAGACCTGTCTGGGTCGTGCTGACCATGGTGCGGATTGCGGCGCTCTACCTTGAACTCCTGCTGATGCCACTGCGCCTGTGTCCGTTCTACGACTGGTTCATCATCGGCTACGAGACCGGTCCATCGTGGGATGTCGCGGTCGGCGCCACGATTCTCGGGCTTTGCCTGGCGCTCGTGGTAGTCGGGGTCAAGCGCTTCCCCGTGGTGGCGCTCGGCATTCTCTGGGTGCTGCTGGCTCTGGCCCCGGTCAGTCAGGTCATTCCCATCATCGTGGTCGCTGCCGAACGTTTCCTCTACATCCCGATGCTGGGCGTGGCTCTGATCGCGGGCCTGCTCCTGCAGCTTGGTCTTGCGCATGCGCGTGCGGCCGGCCAGGCCAGGCTGGCGGCGGTCGCAGTCGCGGTGGTGCTGCTTGGGTGCGCAACCCGGACCCTGGCGCGCGTGCCCGACTGGCGCAATGACGAAACCGTGAACCGGGCCACCGCCCAGGCTTTCCCCGAAACGCCCACGCCGCTTCTTAACCTCGCGGCGTACTATCAGAAAGTGGAGGGGAACACGGCCAAGGCTCTCCAGGCGCTGGCCGATGCCGAAAAGCGATCCCCCGGCTGGAAACCGGCCATCGAGCGCGCCGCCCAGTTGCGCTCGGGAATGTCGAGATAGGACAGGTGACGACATTGCACAAGCTGCTGCACCAACCCCCAGGCCGGACCCGTTTACCCCGGGAGATCCAAGTACCCGCAGCAAGGGCCTGATCCCGGGATGAGGCAGCGGCCGGTCGCCGCGTTCTACGATCCGTGCCAGTACCGGATCGGCCCGGTATCGCTGTGGACGAAGTGCGCGTGGGGGTAGAAGCCGACCCCGCCCAGGCGCAGCGAGCGCACGAAACCGAGGAGCTTCTCGGTGGGCACCCCGCGGATGCGGAAATCGACGGCGTTGCCTTGGGTGTGCTGGCTCTCACGCGCCACCTGGTGACCTTTCTTGCGCAAGATCAGGTTGTACTTGGGCGAACGGTAGCCCGACACGACGTCGACCCGCGGGGCGCGGAAGTGCAGCGCTGCCGAGACCAGCACATCGGCAAGCTCCGGGTCCACGTTGGTCGCCTGGTTGGTGAAGTGGTCACGCAGAAACGTTCGGAATCGACCCAGGTAGGGCTGGCCGGGAATGAAGGTCATCAATTCGCGCGTCCATTGGTTGTGCAGCGTGGTCAGCGGCTGCACACGAGTGCCCACCGGCGGCTGGGGGCCCGCCAGCTTCTCGGCCGCCTGCGCGCACGGTTGGCGCAGCGGTGGCTTCTTGCCGGCGCGACAGGTGTGCGGCGGGCGCAGTTGCTCCTCGGTGACGTGGACGTCGGGACGATGGGCCTTCTCAGCCAGCCAAAGCTCCTTCTTGCCCCGTTCGCGCAAGGGCGGCACTAGGTGCAAGGCCCTCTCATCGGTGACCGGGACCAGTGTCTCGGCGACCAGCGCTTCGAGCACATGATCTGCAGGTCCCGCGGGATCCGCCGCTGGCGCCGCGGGGAGCAGCGTGCCGAGAAGGAGCCCCACCCAAGGAACCATAGATGAACATGGTAGCGGGCGCGGCCCTGCGGCGCCAGGAATGACAGGAATGAGAGCGCGCGAATGACCACTTGCGCCAATTGCATCGGCGTACCTCTTGGGGGCTGGACGCACTGGTGCTTATCGGAGAGGATACGTCCGCCACGGCGGGTGAACCGCCAGTCACAGAGGGAGCATGACCATGTTCAAGATCCAGACCCTGAACAAGATTGCCATGATCGGCCTAGAGGGATTCCCGCGCGAGCAGTATGAGATCGCTTCGGAGATCCTGAATCCTGACGCCATCCTGGTGCGGAGCGCAGACATGCACAGCATGCAGTTGCCCGCCTCGGTGAAGGCCATCGGTCGCGCCGGTGCCGGCGTGAACAACATCCCCGTCGACCAATGTTCCAAGCGCGGCATCGTGGTGTTCAACACCCCGGGGGCCAACGCCAATGGAGTCAAGGAACTGGTTCTGGCCGGCCTGCTGCTCGCCTCGCGCCGGATCGTGCCGGGCATCGAATGGGTAAGGACCCTCAAGGGCAAAGGCAAAGAGGTGGGGGCGTTGGTGGAGAAGGGCAAGAACGACTTCGTGGGGCCCGAGATCAAAGGCAAGAAACTGGGGGTCATCGGGCTGGGCGCCATCGGCGTGATGGTGGCCAACGACGCGTTGGCGCTGGGCATGGAGGTGGCAGGCTACGACCCGTACATCTCCGTCGAGGCGGCCTGGGGTCTGGCGCGTACGGTTCGCCGTGCCACCAGCCTGGACATGTTGCTGGCCCAATCGGACTACATCACGCTGCACGTCCCGCTTGCGGACCAGACCAAGGGCATGCTCAATCGCGACAAGTTCGCCTTGATGAAGAAGGGCGTGCGCATCGTCAACCTGGCGCGCGGCGGATTGGTCAAGAATGCGGACCTCATCGAGGCCATGAAAGCCGGGACGGTGACCTGCTATGTGACCGACTTCCCCGATGATGACCTGCTGGACTTGCCCAACGTGATCCCCATTCCCCACCTGGGTGCATCCACGCCCGAGGCCGAGGACAACTGCGCCGTCATGGCGGTCGAGCAGGTGCGCGATTTCCTGGAAAGCGGCAACCTCAAGAACTCGGTCAATTTCCCGACGTGCGCCCTGCCGGTCAGGGGCCGCAATCGGATCGTGGTGGCCAACGCGAACGTGCCCAACATGGTGGGCCAGATCACGACGGTGCTGGCCGCCGACAAGATCAACATCGCCGACATGATGAACAAGAGCGCGGGCGATCTGGCCTACAACATCATTGACATCGACGGTGTCGTGGCCGAGCCGCAGGTGGAAAAGTTACGTAAGATCGAGGGCGTGATCACGGCGCGGCTGATCGCGAAGTAGATTCCATGATCGCATAGGCGAAGGCGGGCTCCCCCTTCGGGGGCTTCGGGACGGACAACCCACCCCGCCCGCCCCGCGCTTCGCGCGCCCTCGTCGCCCACCGGAGCCAGAGCGCGGGTTGGATGGTCTGCCGCGGCGTACATTTTTCGCTCCACCGTCCCNNGGGGGACCGGGGGCTTGTGAGCGAGAGCGAACCAAGCCCCCGTAAGATGCCAGGGTTTGGCGAGGCCGAGCGAAGCGAGCGGGGAGGAGGTGGCGAGTGGGGGGCCGAAGGGCGGAGCGAACCCTTCGAGGGTTCCCAGCCTATTTGTTGGCGCTGGCGCGCGGGCGGATGCCGATGAGCTGATTGAGCGATCCGGAAGCGAACCCGGCCAGGTCCAGGGACACGAAGGTGAATCCGAGCTTGCGGCCCAACCTCACGATGGTCTCGCGCAACTCCAGGGCGCGCGGCATGGCGTCGGGCTCGACTTCAACCCGCGCGACTTCGTTGTGAAAGCGCACGCGCAGTTGTCGGAAACCCAACGCGTGCAGACCCTCTTCAAAGGCGTCCACCTGATGCAGGCGCTCGGTGGTAATCGCGGTGCCGTAGGGGAAGCGCGACGACAGGCAGGCGAGCTGCGGTTTGTCCCAGGTGGAAAGGCCCAGCTCCTTTGATAGCTCGCGAATCTCCTGCTTGTTGAGCCCGGCGTCGAGCAACGGATGGGCGGCACCATGATCCTTGGCGGCCTGCAGCCCCGGCCGGTAGTCGCCCAGGTCGTCTACGTTGGTGCCGAGCAGGATGGCCTTGCAACCCAGGCGCTGGGCCACCGGGGCCGCGATGGTGAGCAATTCGGACTTGCAGTAGTAGCAGCGATCCTTGGGGTTGGACTGGAACTCGGGACGCGAAAGCTCGTGCGAGTCGACGATCTCGCAGCGCACGCCCACGCCAGCCGCCAGGTCCAGCGCGGCCCGCTGCTCACTTTGCGCCATGGTGGGCGAAAGCGCGATGAGCGCCGTGCAGCGGTCCCCGAGCACGTCATGGGCCACGCGCAGAAGCAGGGTCGAATCCACGCCGCCCGAAAAGCAGACCAGCGCCGATTCATGGGCGGCGATAAGATCGCGCAGCGTCTGGTATTTCTGTGACAGCGTCATCGAAACCAACTATAGCGCGCGATCAGTCCCTTGGCCGCCGGGTTTCAACAGTCGTAGACTGCCGCCAATAGCCTCCATGTCCAGACTTCCGATTTCCGCACCTTGGGGCCGCATTCTGACCAGCAGCAGGCCGAAACTCCCCGTGGCAGGATCCGTCAATCGCCACGCGTCTCCCTGAAGCGAAGGGGCGAGGTCGAAACATGAAAGTCGGTCGCCCCCTCTTGCTGATCCCGCCTTTGTTGGCCCTGGCCGCATACGCCACGGCGCTCGACAATCCCTTCACCTACGATGACTTTCCGGCAATCGTCAACAACGAGTTCATTCGGCGTTTGCACTTCGCCTGGGTCTTTTTCGCGGGCCACCCGACCAGCGCGGGTTTTGCCAGCTACCAGTTCCGCCCGTTGGTTCTGACCTCGTTTGCCCTCAACTACGCCTGGGGACAGGTCACGCCGTTCGGCTACCGACTTGTCAATCTGGTTCTCCACATGGCCAATTCGGTCCTCGTGGCGGTTGCGTTCCGGAGAATCTTGCTGGCGATTCCCATCGTGCGTGGCCTGACCTTCGACGATCGACGCGCCAGTCGGGCGGCGCTGCTCGGGGCGGCCCTGTTCGCGGTCCACCCAATCAATTCGATGATCGTGCTGCTTGTGTGGAAACGGGCGACGGCGCTGGCGACTCTTTTCTTCCTGGTCGAGTTGCTGTGCTTTCTGCGTCTGCGGAGCATCGGCTTTCCCGCCGAGCGGCCGCCTACCAGGAAGGGCCTTCTGGTGGCTGGGCTGTTCGTGGCCCAGGCGCTGGCCCTCGCCACCAAGGAGATTGCCCTGGTCTTCCCCGTGCTTCTGGTCCTGATCGATCTGTGGCCGCGCACCGGCCCTGTGGCTGCTACCCGTCGTCCGCGCAGCGGGACGGTGATCTTTCACGCGTCGTTGCTGCTTCTTACCGTAGTCGCAGCTTGGATGCTCTTTGGGCAGGCGACGAAAGGAAGCGCGAGCCCGTCATGGGGCCGACTCGCCTACCTAGGAACCCAGCTCAAGGTGATTTGGCTCTACGTCGCAATGGTCCTTGCCCCCAACCTGCTTGCGGCCGCCTATGACGTCCAGCCTGTCACCCGCGTCTTGTCACCCGCCTTGTTGTCTGCGCTCGTGCTCGGTTTGCTGTTGGCATGCAGCTTGTGGCGTGCACGCCGGGAGCCCTTGCCTGCCCTGCTCGTTCCATGGATTCTTGTGGCACTTGCCCCGACGTCGGTGCTGGCGGTGCTGCAACTACTCGTCGACGAGGACCGCGTCTACCTGGCTTTCCTGCCGATTTGGATGGCCGCTGGCATAGGCGTGGAGCTACTGGCGGCCTGGGCGGGCGGCAGAATGCGTCGGCCGGCCCTGCTCTTGGCCAGTCTGGCCGTGACGGCGCTCGGCATGTGTTCCACCTATCGTGCGACGGTTTGGAGTGACCCGGTAAGCCTCTGGCTGGACGCCTACGAGAAACACCCGGCTTCCCGCACCGCCAACACCAACCTGTGTGCGGCCCTGACCGACGAGTCGCGCCGGCTTCCCCTGGCAGCCGCGGTTTGCGCCAAGGCTGTGGAACGTTTCCCCGACGGCGTCGAAGCCCGGGCCTCGCTGGTGAAGGTGCTGGTCGCGCTCGGTCGTGCCGAAGAAGCCGAGCAGGCGCTGCGCGAGGGTCTCTGGCGCCATCCGGAGAATCTCGGTTTCCTGCGGCTGGCCGGCCATCTCGCCTGGTCGGCCGGGAACAACCGAGCCGCGATTGCCTACTACCGCCGCGTGCTCGCCGTGTCGGTTTCGGATCCAGAGGTCATCATCTACCTAGCTCGCGCCCTGCGCGCGACCGGTGAAGACGCGGAGGCCCGCCAGCTGACCGCCGCCCTGGACGTCCGGGCGCTGGCCGACGAACCGTCGATACAGGTCGGGCTTGCCGACTTGTATCGCGAGTTGGCCATGCGCGATCGAGCCTGTGCCCACTACCTCCCGGTTCGTCTTCGGGCGCAGGCCGCGCCTGACCTCGCCCGCCACACCGCCCCGCTGGAAGCATTGTGCGCCGGGGGCCATCTATAAGACGATCCGCTCCGCCTGCTCTGCGATGTCGGCTGCTTCCTTGGCAACGTCCAGCGTCGCCTCTGCGCGTTCGACGTCAGAAAGCCTGGCCGCAGTCGCCGGGTGGGCGGGCACGAAGAGTGAACAGCAGTCTTCAAAGGGCAGGGCCGAGATGTCGTAGGTTCCGATCCGCCGCGCCAGCGCGGTGGTCTCCACCTTGTCGTAGGTGACCAGCGGCCGCAGGATTAGGTGCCGGGCCACGATCTCAATGTTGCGCATGTTGGTAAGAGTTTGACTGGCGACCTGTCCCAGGTTCTCGCCGGTGACGATGGCGCCACAGCCCTCGCGCTCGCACAGGAGATCCGCCACCCGGACCATCATGCGACGGTAAAGCACCACCGCCAGTTCGGGCCGGCCGGCGCCGCGCAGGCGCTTCTGCGTATCGGTGAACCCCGCGATCCACAGGGTCGACACCGCTTGCCATCTGGCTAGCTGGCGGGCCAACGCGATGACCTTGTCTTTCGCCTTCTCGCCGGTAAATGGGGGAGAGTGGAAGGTGAGCGCCTCCTGAGCCAGGCCGCGCTTGGCCGCCAGCCATCCGGCCACCGGCGAATCGATGCCGCCCGAGAGCAGGAGCACCGCACGTCCCGAAACGCCCGCAGGCAGGCCGCCGGGCGCCGGCCGGCGTTCGGCAAAAACATGCGCCGCCTGGGTCGCCACTTCGATGCCCACGCGCAGGGCGGGTTGGTGCACATCGACTGGAATTCCCGTAGCCGCGGACACGGCGTCGCCCGCGCGGCAGGCGATCTCGTGCGACTGCAAGGGGAAGTGCTTGTTGGATCGATGCGGCTCGATCTTGAAACTGCGGCGCAGCTCAGGGTTGCGCTCGACCGCGGCTTGCGCCTCGGCCACGGCGGCGGCACAGATCGCGTCGATGTCAGGCGCTAGGCTGGCAGCCGGCGAAATCGACACCAGACCGAACACACGCTCCAGACGGGTGCAGGCCTCGCCCCGTGCCTGGTCGGCCACGCTCACGACCACGCGGCCATGGGGCGAGGAAACCTTTGCCTCAGGCAACCCGCGTACGGCGGCCCGCACGTTGTTGATCAGCGCCTGGAGAAAAATGTGGCGGTTGCCGCCCTTGAGAAACAGCTCGCCGTAGCGGCAGAGAATCGTGGTCATGGTCGCGTGCCTCGCGGGCGAACCTCTACCACGGATGCGATCTCGTCCACCGCCTCGCGCAGCGCACCTGCCGCGACTTTGATGTCGGACTCCGTGGTCAGGCGCGACAGCGAGAAGCGCAGCACCGCGTCCTCGACGCCGACGCCGATGGCCGCAAGCACGTGGCTGGGTTCGTGCGCGCGGGTGGAACAGGCCGCCCCGGCCGATGCGAAGACGCCCCGTGCTTCCAGGGCGTGCAGCAGGGGCTCGGCTGGCAAGCCCGCTAGTCGGAGGCTGGCAATATGAGGCGCGCGTGGCGTGGCCGCGGGCACCGTGGTCGTGGCCCGCGGGATCGCCTCCATGACCAGCGACTCCAGGCGGTCGCGCAGGGCGGCCACCTGTTGGCCCGCCCGCAAGTTCTCTCGGCAAAGCACCGCCGCGCGGCCCAGGCCGACCCACCCCGGCAGGTTCTCGGTTCCCGAGCGCAGGCCACCCTCCTGCCGGCCGCCATCCCACAGCGGCGCCACGCGCGCGCCCTTGCGCAACCAGAGAGCCCCTGTGCCCTTGGGGCCGTGCAGCTTGTGCCCCGAGAGGGCGAGTGAATCCGCGCCCAGGGTCTCGACGTCGAGGGGAATGAGGCCCGCGAACTGCACAGCGTCGACGTGAAAGTGCAGCTTGCGGCCGGCGGCGCGTAGGGCGCGGCCGATTTCGGCCACCGGCTGTAGCGTGCCGATCTCGTTGTTGGCCAGCATCACGGCCAGCACCGCGGTGTCGGGGTGCAGACTGGCCAGCACCGCTTCTGCGCTCACCCGGCCATCGGGCGCCGGCATGACCTTGCCAAGCTGCCAGCCCCTGCTGACCAGGCTTTCAGCGGAACGCAGGACAGCCGGGTGCTCGATGGCGCTTACCACCACGTGGCGGCCCCGCGCCAGGGCGGCCGCGCCCAGCAGACCCAGGGCATTGGCCTCGGTTCCGCCGCAGGTGAACACGATCTCCGACGGCTGTGCCCGTAGCAGCGCCGCCACCTCGCCGCGCGCCTGTTCCAGCGCGCGCGCCGCGGCCGCACCCAGCCCGTGCGCAGATGACGGATTGGCGTAGAGATCCGTCATCGCGTGCGTCACCGCCGCCAACACCTCGGGCAGCGGAGGGGCGGAGGCGGCGTTGTCGAGATAGACGATCATCGGAAGCAGAGAAGCATGGATCGGCAGACGCGAGAAGGGGAGAGCGCGATTGCTGCGCCGAATTCACCGGCAGTACTTGGTGGGCTCCGGGGCCAGCGTCTCCAGAAACGGATCCGGGCTGGGGCGCGAGCTGGCGGTGCTGATTCCCATGAAAGCGGCGAAGCGGCCGGTGCATCCCGTACAAGCGCAGCCCGACGGATTGCCGCATGAGCAGCATTCGATGCCCCAGGGGTACGGGTTGTTCGCGTCAGCGGGCCGCGCGTAGCTGCCTCCCTGCAAGTGTGACAGCAACCCCACGACCATATTCCCGGCGATCCCCTTCCCCCCACAGTAGTCCGAGATCCATACTGCGCTGCCACCGCCGTTGCCTGTGGCGTTGTAGAAGTAGTACCAAGCGGCAGACCCAATGTTACACGCGACGTCCTGCATGAAGGTGAGATACGTGGTGCCACCAGTCGCGGCCCAGAATGTGGCGGCGTCCGCCTGGGTCTGCAGCTCCGGAGGCCAGGCGCAGCCAATCGCCGCCATCTTGACCATGGGTCCATGGTAATTGTAGTCGTGCATAGTGGAGCTGAAGCGCACTTGCAGTAGACCCACAGTGGGATCATTGGCGGTGGTGCCACTGACGGCACGAGTGGCGTAGGCGTCAGTGACAACCGAATTGGGATTGTACGAACTCTCGGCAACAATTGCCGACGCAATCACCGCCTCGCATTTGCGTAGCCAGTCGGCTTCCATTGGTGCGAATTCCACACAGCTCATGGCAATGGAACAGGCGAGCTTGTCAAATGCTGCGCCAGCGGGGAAATTCGTCTTGATGTTGTTGTACGCGTAGTTGGGCAAGGCGCCCACTGCAGCGGTGTTGTGCAGCCAGGCCTGTATCAAAGCGGATTCGGTGGCATCGGCCCCCGGGCAGGCCGAATTCGTGCCGGTCGAACCGCCGATGGCCCCGCCCGCGCTGGTAGTACCGCCTGTGGCTTGGGTCCCTCCGGTGGCTTGGGAGCCCCCTGCGATCGTTGTGCCGCCCACGGTGGAAGCACTGCTCGAACCGCCTGGGGTACCGCCCGAGTTCGTTGTATCGCCAGCAGCAGAGCTTTCCCCAGTGGAAGTCGTTCGGGCGCTGCTGGCCACGCCGCCCGTGGACAGAAAGCCTCCTGTGCTCCCTGCACTGACGAGTCCGCCCGTGGCGGCAGTTCCGCCCGCCCCCGCAGTGCCATCGGCAGTTGATGCCCCGCCCCTGCCAGAACTTCCCCCGCTGCCGCCCGCCCCTGCGCTGCTGGCGACGGCGCCTCCCGTTCCTGCCGTGCTGGTGCCCGCTTCTGGCCCGATGCCCTGAGAATCACCGCCGGAACAGGCATTCAAAGTGAGAATCAGAGGGATCCCGAACCCCACGCGGAGGCCATGGCTGTTATTCGACATTGTCAATCTCGCGCGTATAAGGATGGGTCGCCAGCCTCGGCTGGTCTGGGGTCCCCAAGGGTGGCTATCAAGGTCATACTGTAGCGAAAATGGGAGCCATGCGCAGCTAGCTGCAAGATATTGAACCTTTTTTTCGACGCTGACCACTCCCGTTCCCCATGACCTCCCCTGATCCAGCCACCGGCATTCTCGACGCCACCCGGCCGCTCGGTGTGTATGTCCACTTTCCTTTCTGCCGGGCGCGCTGTCCCTATTGTGATTTCGCCACGGCGGTGAGCGAGCCGATCCCGCATGACCAGTACGCGGACGCCGTCATCGCCGAGCTTTCGGCGCGCGCGGGTTGGTTCCGCAACACGAAGCCGCCGGATTTGAAATCGATCTACTTTGGTGGCGGGACGCCCGGCCTGTGGCGGCCCCAGGCGATCGGGCGTGTGATTGAGGCCACGCGACAGCTCTTCGATGCGACCGGGCCCCTGGAAGTCACCGTGGAAACCAACCCCGGCGAGGTGACGGCGGAGTCTGCGGCGGGCCTGCGCGCGGCTGGGGTGAACCGGGTGTCACTGGGCATGCAGGCGTTTCAGGATCATCTACTGCGCGGGATCGGCCGCCAGCACAGTGTGGCTGCAATTGCGGCGGCGGTCACGGCGGTGCGCGCGGCGGGCATCGACAACTTGTGCGCTGACTTGATGTTTGGGCTTCCCGGGCAAAGCATGGATGACTGGCGCCACTCGCTCGATTTGCTGGTTGCACTTGGCCTGGAGCACATCACGGCCTACGCCCTGACCATCGAGCGCGGCACGCCGTTTGGCGCGCTTGAACGCGCGAGCAAGCTGGTGCGGCCCGAAGACGAAGTCGTGGCCGCGATGTACGCGATGGCGCACGATGTGTTGCAGGCCGCGGACTTTGAGCACTACGAGATTTCGTCCTATGCGCGGCCAGGCCGGCGCGCGGTTCACAACACCCTTTACTGGACCGGATGCGCCTACCTAGGTGTAGGCGCATCCGCCTCGTCGTTCCGGCCGCTTTCCGACGGAACCGGCTGGCGCTTCTCTAACCCGCGCGCCGTCGCAACGTATCTACGCCGGGCAGCCGCCGGGAATGGGAACCCGCTGCCGGCCAAGGTCGAGCATCGCACCGCCCAGGATCTGGAAAACGAAGGTCTGTGGCTCAGCCTGCGAACCTGCGACGGGGTGGATCGCGCGGCCCACTCGCGCCGCTACGGCCGCGACCCGCTGGCGTTTCCCGAACGCGCCAGCGAAGCCGGCAAGTGCGTGGAGGCGGGCTGGTTGTCGGTCGCGCCCGAGCAGCTGCGCCTGACCGTCACCGGCTTCCAGTTCGCCGATGAGGTCGCAAGCCGCCTTTGGCTCGGGAAGTAGGCGCCGCGGCTCGCTTCTTCTGAGCGCTCCGGCCAATTGTCAATCGGATTGACAATTGGCCGAGGTGCGGTGCGTTCTGGTTCTTGGCCCTACTTCATGGCTGTCACCCGCAGCCGGCCGAGAGCCGATAGCCCCACCGCTGCTCGTGCTTCCGTGATGTGCGCGCTGAGGTCTTCCAGATGCGGCTCGATCCAGGTCGCGTCTATTCCCAGACGAAGTCGAATCCCGACCCCGAGCGATGCACTTTCAAAGTCGATGCTTTCGACCGCCGCACACCGATAGAAGAAGTTGATCGTTCGTTGAATGTAGTGGAGCCACGCATCCTCGACCGTCAGATCGTCCTGGGTAGGCACCTCGAGCAGTGAAAACCTTGGCGGCCCATCTTCTCCAAGAACAGTCGCCGGACTGCGTCTTAGCGTCGCCCAAGATCGCCGCGATGGCAATTACGTTCTACTAGATCTCACCCACCAACGCCTACCGTCGGCATCCCGATCGCGCGGGCCGCGATCCGCCGGCCGGCCTTCTTGGGCGGCCACATCGAGGGCGGTACGCGCGCTTGGCCGCGGCTCCCATTTCGAGCTAGATAGTAGTGGTGAGCGACATTGGCGCACGTGCGAAGAAGGTTCTGCACGCCGTGGTGTCCGAGTACCTCGCCACCGGCGAGGCAGTCGGGTCCGAAACGGTCGCGCACCGCTATCGGCTGGCGGTTTCCCCCGCCACGGTGCGCACGGTGATGGGCGAACTGGAAGACTTGGGCATGCTGCACCACCTGCACACCTCGGCGGGCCGAATCCCCACAGATCGCGGCCTGCGCTACTACGTAGACGCGCTTCTGCGCGTGCGCAGTCTGTCCGCGCCTGAGCAGGACGAAATCCGCGAGCGGCTGGGGCCGGTCGCGGATCCGCAGGACATCATGCAAAGGGTGGCGCGTGTGCTACGCGATCTCTCCCATCTGGCCGTGGTGGTGCAGGCACCGCGCCCTGAGTCGGACGCGGTGTCGCACATCGAGTTCGTGCGCCTGCGCGGCGACCAACTGCTGGCGGTCATCGCCTCGCAGAGCGGCCAGATCCAGAACAAGCTCATCCCCATCGATGTCGCTCTCTCTCCCAGCGATCTCGACCGCGTGAACAACTACCTCAACGGCTTGGTGGCGGGCTTGACCCTGGACCAGATGCGCGCGCGGCTGGTACGCGAGATTCAGACGGAACGCGAGCGCTCGGCCGGCGATCCCGTGCTGGCGCAGGCGCTCAAGCTTGCCATGGCCGCGACTCCCGCGGCTGAGCCGGGCGGTGACATTTTCCTTGATGGGCAGTCCAATCTGCTGGCCGCGGCGGCTGACCTTCATCGGGCTCGTCGCGTCTTGCGCACGCTGGAAGAGAAGGACCAGATTGTCAGGCTGCTGGAGCGCACGCTGAACGCACCCGGCATCTGCGTGTTCATCGGCGCAGAGGCCAACCTGGCGGACTTGACCGAGATTTCGGTGGTAGCCGCGCACTATGGCGGCGAGGACCGCCCGCTCGGAACCATTGGGGTGATCGGCCCGTCGCGAATGAGCTATTCCAAGGTCATCCCTCTGGTAGACTTCACAGCCGACGTGATTACCGAAGTCCTTCCTAGACCCTGAAAGGAGCCTGCGGCAGCATGCCGCGGGCGAATCTGCTTTTCATGACTGAGAACCACGAGTCTGAAGACAAGCCCGGTTTCGACGCCGCATCACCTGCGGCCGACAGCCCGGCGTCCGCCGCAGAGCCAGCACCCACGACCCCGAGCCCGGTAGAAAGGCTAGCCGCGCTGGAAGTCGAAAAGGCCGAGTGCAAGGACCGCATGCTGCGCATCGCGGCCGAGTTCGACAACTACAAGAAGCGCACGCGCAAGGAGCTGAGCGAGCACGAGGCCAAGGCGCGGGAGGCGGTCCTGCGCGATTTCTTGGAGATCGCGGACAACTTGCAGCGTGCGGTTGCTTCGTGGACGGAAGGCGGCAAAGAGGATGTCAAGTCGGTCCAAGATGGCGTCGAGTTGGTCCTGCGCCTTTTCAAGTCGAAGCTTGAACGCTATTCGGTGACCGCCATTGAGGCGAAGGGTCAGCCCTTCGACCCGCGCGTGCACGACGCAATCTCGCAGGCACCCAGCACCGAGGCGACACCCGGCACGGTGCTACACGAACTGCAGAAGGGCTATCGAGTGGGCGAGCGACTGCTTCGTCCAGCTATTGTGGTGGTCGCAATTGCGCCACCCGCGCCGCCGGCCGACACCAGTCGGTCGGATGGCGGCGGGGCGGCCGCGCCGCCGGCGGACGGGGTCGACATCGACCTGACCGGCGAAGACGAGCAACCCGCGCCGTCGGGTGCGCCTGGGACGGGAGGCAAGCACTCGTGAGCCACATCATCGGAATTGATCTCGGGACAACCAACTCGTGTGTGGCCGTGCTGGAGGGGCTGGAGCCCCTGGTCATCCCCAACAGCGAGGGTTCGCGCACCACGCCCTCGGTGATCGCCCTGTCGGGCGAGGGCGAGCCTCTGGTCGGCCAGATCGCGAAACGGCAGGCGGTCACCAACGCCGAGTGCACGGTGTCGGCGGTCAAACGCCTGATGGGGCGCAAACGCGCCGATGCGGAGGTCGAGCGTCATTCCAAGACCTCGACCTATGAGGTGGTGGCCGCGGCCAACGGCGACGCGTGGGTGCGGGTCAAAGGCAAGGACTATCCGCCAGCGCAGCTCTCGGCCTTCGTTCTCGACAAGATGAGGAAGACCGCCGAGGAGTACCTGGGCGAGTCGGTCACGGACGCGGTCATCACAGTGCCCGCCTACTTCGGTGACAGCCAGCGCCAGGCCACCAAGGACGCGGGGCGCATCGCCGGGCTGAACGTCAAGCGCATCATCAACGANNGAGCCCACCGCCGCGGCGTTGGCCTTCGGTCGCCTGAGCGTGGTATCTGACGCCAAGATTGCGGTCTACGATCTGGGCGGCGGCACGTTCGATATCTCGCTTCTGCATCTGCACCACGGCGTGTACCAGGTCAAGGCGTCGAGTGGCGATGGCTTCCTGGGCGGCGAAGACATCGATGCGCGCATCGTGGGGCTTCTGGCCGACGCGTTTCAGGCGGAGACGGGCATTGACTTGCGTGGCGAGCGGATGGCCTTGCAACGCTTGCGTGAGGCGGCCGAACGGGCCAAGCACGAGCTGTCCACCAGCCTGGAGACCGAGGTGAACCTGCCCTTCATCGCGGCGGGCGCCGACGGGCCCAAGCATCTCATCAAGTCGCTCACCCGCGGCAAGTTGGAGACGCTGTGTGAGGATCTGCTCGGCCGGACCATACCCCCCATCGAGCAGGTGCTGAAGGACGCTGGCTGGACGGTCAAGGACATCGACGAGGTGATCCTGGTGGGTGGTCAGACGCGCATGCCGCGCGTGCAGGAGCTGGTGTCGAATTTCTTCGGCAAGAAGCCGTCACGCGCGGTGAACCCCGACGAGGCGGTGGCGGTGGGCGCGGCCCTGCAGGGTGCGGTGCTNNTTCTCCACGGCGGTGGACAACCAGCCTTACGTCAACGTGCACATCTTGCAGGGCGAGCGGGAAATGGCCGAGGACAACAAGAGCTTGGCGCATTTTCAACTGACCGGCATCCCGCCGGCGCCACGGGGCGCACCACAGATCGAGGTGTCGTTCGACATCGATTCCAACGGCATGGTGAGCGTGGCGGCCAAGGATCTGGGCACGGGCAAGACCCAAACCGTCGTGGTGCAGCCCACGTCAGGTCTTTCCGAGTCCGAGATTGGCGGCTTCATTGCCGAGTCTGAGTCGAGTCGCCAGGTGGACCTGTCGAAGAAGGAGTGGGCCGATCTGCGCAACGGCGCCGACACGCTCATCTACGGCACCGAGCGCACCTTGCAGGAATTTGGCGACAAGCTGGACATGGACGCCAAGGCGCGGCTGCAGATGGCTCTCGACGAGTGCAAGCGCACACTTGAGATGTTCACGGGTGACGTAGTCCGCGGGCGTGACGCCATCTCCAAGCTGGAAACCGAGGCCCACATGTTGTTCATGGCGCTGCAGGGCGGAAGCATGTCCGAGTCGGAGCCCTCGCCCGACGATTCGTAGCCCACCGTGGCGCACGACTACTACAAAATGCTTGGGCTGGCGCGCGATGCGCCCACGGCGGAGATCAAGGCCGCCTACCGCAAGCTGGCCTTGCAGTTTCATCCCGACCGCAACCCCGGCGACCCTGCGGCCGAGGAGCGGTTCAAGGAAGTCTCGCAGGCCTACGCGGTGTTGGGCGACGAGGAGAAGCGGGCGCGCTACGATCGCCTGGGCGCCATCCCCGGCGACCTGCCGTTTGGGGACGGCGCTGATCTGGCCAAGGTCACTGAATTCTTCGACGCCATCTTCGGCGACCTGTTCGGGCTGGGGCGCAAGCGGGCCACCGGGCAGGACCTGCGCTACACCTTGGAGTTGGATTTCGACGAGGCGGCGCTCGGGTGCCAAAAGACGATTCGCTTTCTGCGCAGCGAGGACTGCCGGACCTGCGGCGGCACTGGCGCGCAAGGAGGGGCCGCGGGCTTGCAGCCCTGCGCGCGTTGCGCGGGCCAGGGTTGGGCACGGCACAAAGCGGGCTTCTTTTCGACCCGGCGTGAGTGCCTGGCCTGCGGCGGCTCGGGGCAGATCCCGCGCGTGCGCTGCAAGGCCTGCTCGGGCACCGGCCTATGTGAGGGCGAGCGCGAATGCGTGGTGCGTGTGCCACCCGGCTCCCAGGCGGGCGGCAGCCAGCGGGTCGCGGGCGAAGGCTCGCCCGGCCGGCGCGGCGGACCGGCCGGCGATCTGCACGTGATCGTCAGGCCGCGGCCGCATCCCTTCTATCGCCAGGAAGGCGATCATCTGGAGGTCGAGGTGCCAGTACGCATGGACGAGGCGGCCTTGGGTACCGAGATCGAGGTGTCGCTTCTGGACACGCGCGTGCGCATGAAGATCCCGGCCGGCACGCAGCCGGGCAGCGTCTTTCGCGTACGCGGCAAGGGGCTGCCCGCCCCCGGCGGCAGCCGCGGCGATGCCCATGTGCGCGTGCAGGTCGAAGTGCCCAGCGCGTGCAGCGACGAGGCGCGCGCGGCGCTGCGCAAGCTGGGGGAGATGCTCGGCGACGATGCCTATCCACGCCAGCGCGCCTTCAGGGAAACGATGGCGGCATCGCGCCGGCGGGAGGACTGACCCGATGCCACTTCTGAACCTCGCGCTCTTCTTGCTGACCCTGCTGACCACCACCATGCAGGGTGCGCTGGAACGTCACGGCTTTTCCAGCATGTTCCCGCTGCAGGACGGGCTTTCGTTCTCGCTGCCGCTGATGGCGATCCTGCTTTGTCACGAAATGGGTCACTACCTGGCGGCTCGGCGGCATCACGTGCCGGCTTCGTTGCCCTACTTCGTGCCGCTGCCGCCGGGCATCGGGCTGTTCGGGACAATGGGCGCCGTGATCTTGCAGTCGAGGACTTCCGACCGGCGCAAGCTCATCGACATTGGTGCGGCCGGGCCGCTGGCCGGGCTAGCGGTGGCCATCCCGGTTCTCATCTACGGCCTTTCCCTCTCGCCCGTGCAACCCTTGGTGGGGATCGGGGTTCAGGAGGGCAACTCCATCTTGTATGCGGTTCTCAAGCGCGTCCTGCATGGCGCGTGGCTGCCCGGCGGGGGACGCGACGTGATGTTGCACCCGACGGCCATGGCCGGGTGGGCCGGGCTGCTAGTCACCATGCTCAACCTTCTGCCCGTGGGCCAGCTTGATGGTGGCCATGTCGCCATCGCCTACTTCGGCAATCGTTACGGCCGGGCTTCGCGCATCCTGCAGAACCTGTTGCCACTCTTCGCGCTCGGGGTCGGTGTCGCGGTCTATGCCGATGTTGCGGCCGAGTTGGCGCGGCTGGGCGGGGGACTGCCGGTTTCCGCCGTCAACATCGCGACTGCGGCCGGGATGCCCTGGCTCATGTGGTTCGTCCTGCTCGCGCTGTTGCGGCGGCTGTCGGGCGGCATCGACCATCCGCCAGTCGACGATCGACCCCTGCCGTTGAGCCGCGTGGGTCTTTTCTGGCTGGTCTTCGTGACCTTCGCCATAATATTCATGCCTGTCCCGCTGCGCGCCAGTTTGGGCGCCGCGGGTGACGGGCCGAGCCGGGAGATCCAGCAAAGCGAACCATGAGCGAGAGCGAAACCAGCCGCAGCAGCGACAGGGCAATCTGTCCCAAGTGCGGGCGCAAGCGCGACAAGGGCGCCCCGGCCTGCCCGCGTTGCGGTCTGCGGTTTGCGCTGTGGCAGCCCAGCATGGCTGACCCGCGCACCCAACTGACCCCTGCCGGCCAGGAACTGTGGCAGCAGGTGGAGGCCAACTGGCAGGACACGAACCGCCACGAGCAGTTCGCAAAGCACTGTCTACAGTCGAACTTGCTGCCCGCGGCTGGGCGTTGCTACCGCGATCGCCTGGACCGCTTTCCGGGCGATGCCATCGCCACCAAGATGCAGGCCGAGGTTCTGGCCAAAGCAACGCTGGGCCTGATGGTGCAGAAGCGGCATGCGGCCGAGCCGGTCACGCGATCAAAGTGGTTCTGGGTCATCATCCTGGCTGCGATGGCCCTGGCCATCGCGGCCGCGTTCATCTGGGGTCCCGGGAGAATGCGCGCACGCAGAGCTGACCCGACGATCAACGTGCCGATTCCGTAGTGAAAAAGCTGGCCATCTCCGGCCCGAGTCGGATGCGGGGGTGCTACGCTTGCGCCACCGTGGCCAAAGTCCCTGGATTCGAACTCCCGCTTGACGAGGTCAGGGCCAGCCTCCAGACCCTGCGCCGTCCCCTGCGCATCGCGATTCTGCGCTTTCGCAATCCCTTCAACGTCGGAGCCATCATCCGGGTGGCCCACTCGTTTCTGGTCAAGGAAATCCTTCTGGTGGGAGACGAGCCGTACTACGAGCGCGCGGCCATGGGCATGCAGCGCTATGAGAACCTGGTCAAGCTTCACGACGAGCAGGCGCTGGTGGCCTGGGCGCGCGAGCGCAAGCTGCCGCTCATCGCATTCGAGCGCGAGCACGCCCGGGTGGACCTGTGGCGGGCCGATCTGCCCGAGGAGTGCGTGATGGTGTTTGGCAGCGAAACCAGCGGCGTGTCCGAGGAACTGCTGGCCGAGGTCGATGACATCGTCGCCATTCCCATGTATGGCATCAACCACTCGTTCCCGGTCACCGTGGCTGCCGGCATCGCCATGGCGGAATGGACGCGGAGGTATTACGTTGAGATGGGGAAGCCATGATCCCCTATTTTGAGCAGCCCAGACTTTCGGTTGGGCCCATCACCATTCACGCCTTTGGCGTGTTGGTGGCGGTGGGCATCCTGGTCGGGATGCGCCTCATTCGGCGCCGAGCCATGGCCTTGGGCATGGACCCGTCCACGGCTGAACGGCTGACCATTTGGATCCTGCTGGGCGGCTTCGCCAGCGCGCACCTTATCGATCGGCTGGTCTACTTCCCCGCTGATACCCTGGCGAATCCGTGGAGCCTGCTGCGTTTCTGGGAAGGCTTGAGTTCCTTCGGCGGGTTTCTGGGCGCGGTCGTGGGCGCAGCTCTTTTCGTGCGCCATGAACGCCTGGGGACGCAGAAGTGGCCGTACCTGGATCTGGTCGCCTACGCATTTCCCACCTCATGGTTCTTTGGTCGCATGGGTTGCTTCCTCGCCTTTGACCATCCCGGCTCGGCTACTGGCTTTGTCCTCGCCGAGCGCTACACCGACGGCATTGTCCGCCACAACTTGGGGCTGGACGAGGCGCTCTACACCCTGCCGGTTGCGCTGCTCCTTCTCTGGCTCGGCCGTGGTCGCGCCCGCGCACCGGGCTTCTTCGTGGGCCTGCTGGCCGTGCTCTACGCGCCGGCGCGCTGCTTGCTCGACTTCCTACGCTTCGTGGACGTCCGCTACTTCCACTTCACGCCTGGCCAGTACGGTGCCGTCGCTCTTCTGGTGGTGGGCGTGTGGATCCTGTGGCGCGTGCCCACTCGCGTGGCGACGCAGCCGCTTGCTGGCTCCTAGCCGCGTCAGGTTTCCCCGTCCCTGCCTGCAGGTATGAGGCGGTACTCGCCCACGGCTGGATGTGGTAGGATTTCATACCTATGTACCCAGCACTTGGTCGGCGACATTTCACACACACCCAAAAACTCTGCCTGGTCGGCGGAATCCTCATCTCGGGCATCTTCGGCTGCACGGGCATCTCGCGTCCGATAAAGATCGTTCGCGACGATGCCGGCTCTGGCGCTCCGGACAGCGTGGGCGGGTTGGTCGGCCTGGACTCCAGCCGTGAGTCTGGTGGAGGAGAGGCGAGAGGCGACGCGGCAGGTCCGGGCGGCGACAGCAAGATCAGCACGGACGGCGCAAGGGGAGAAGCCAGTGTCGCGGACGGCCCGTCCTCGGGTGGCGGGAGCGGCGGGAGCGGCGGGAGCGGCGGGAACGGCGGGAACGGCGGCATCGACGCAAGCGGCGGCGGTGGGACCGGTGGCGCCGGCGGTGGGACCGGCGGTGCCGTCAGCGTGCCCGATGCCGCCATCGATGTCCCGGCGCCGCCCATTGATGCGCCCTCACTCGGTGGCGTCGGCGCAACGTGCTCGGTCAGTGGCGACTGTGCTGCCGGCAACTGCGTTGACGGCATCTGCTGCGACGGCCCCTGTGGAGAATGCAAGGCCTGCAAGCAGACATTTACCGGCAAGGACAATGGCGTCTGCGCGCCGATCACCGGCGGTCAGGATCCGCACCTCTTTTGCCAGGACGAGACCGACAGCAAGAAGTGCGGAAACGACGGGTTCTGCGACGGTGCCGGGGCATGCCGCAAGGCAAGCAGCAGCGTCGTCTGTACACAGCCCTCTTGCAAGGGAACCGTGTTCACCCCAGCCGCGACCTGCGACGGCAAAGGGAACTGCCCGGTTGCCGTACCACGGGAATGCGCACCTTCCCTATGTGCAACGACCGGGTGTTCAACGACCTGCAGCCTCCAGTCGGATTGCGACACGAACACTAGCTACTGCGACACCACGAAGAATACCTGTGCGTCGAAGCTGCCGAATGGAACGGCTGCTACCTCGACCTTCCAGTGCACATCCGGGGCGATTGCCGATGGCGTCTGCTGCGACAAGTCGCCGTGTAGCGGGTGCATGGCATGTACGAAGGCCCTGAACGGGCAAACTGACGGACAGTGTCTCAACGTTCTGCCAGACACTGCGGGCCACGGAAACTGCACAGCCGCGACCGCGCCTTGTGGCACGACTGGCATGTGCGACGGTAGCGGCAAGTGCCAGTACGGCGCCAAGGGGACTGGCTGCGGGTCCACATGCACGGGGGCGACCTTCACCCCCAAGGCCTGCGACGGCACGGGCCTCTGCGCTGCGGGGACCCCCAAGACCTGCGATAACTCCGTCGCCTGCGCGGGTGACATTTGTGGCACGAAGAAGGTGCCCGGCGTTGCCTGCAGTGTCGCCTCCGACTGCGACAGCGGATTCTGCAAAGACAACCTGGCTGGAACGGCGAAACTCTGTTGTTCAGCCGACTGTTCCACCTGTCAGGGCTGCAATGCCAGTGGGACCGGATGCACGAAGAAGAACACCGGGGCAACCGATCCTGCCTGTAGCGCCACTTGCCAGAACGGGACCTGCAACAATGCCGGCGGTTGCGCGATTTCAGTCAACGCTTCTTGCGGTGACGGTCAAAAATGTTCCGGGGCTGGTTCCTTGACCTCTGCCTATCTGTGCAATGAAACCGGCGTATGCGCCGGTGGTGTGGCATCCACCTGTGCGTCGGGCGCTTGCCTCAACACAACTACGTGTGCTGACAAGAAGGGCCCTGGCCTGGGCTGCTCGTCGGGCACAGAATGCGTCAGCAACAACTGCGTCAACCAAAAGTGCTGCAGTACTCCGTCGTGTCCGTACTGCCAAGCGTGCAACATTGACAACTCGGGAACGTGCAAGGCCACAGCCCAGGGCTCCACCGATCCGGCGTGCACTGCGAACGCCAACACCTGCATCGCTGGCGGCTGCAACGGCATTGGGGGCTGCACAGCCGTCGGGGCAGGGATAGCCTGTCGGGTTTCGGAAGCGACGTGCGACAACACAGCTGGAGGGGAAGGCGTCGGCCAGTGGCGAGCACCAAGCGCCAGTTACCACACCTGCAACGGCTCAACCGGCACCGCTGCCTGTGAACCGCACACGACTTGCCCTCTAAGCCTGGTTTGCGCGGCAAGCGGCACCGCTTGCCGGACGAGCTGCACGAAAGACGCAGACTGCATCGATGGCTACTACTGCTCCGGTGGAGGATCCTGTGTATATCGCAAGACCCCCGGGAACGGTTGCAGCCGGGATCTTGAGTGCCAATCGCGCGTGTGCGTTGGTGGCGTGTGCGTCGAGTGTGACAGCTTTGACGATTGCCCACACAACAAACCAGCGTGCATTAGCCATGTCTGCCACCCCTGCTATGACGACCCTGACCTCTTCGAGGGGGATTTTTGCGTCAGGTCACTGTTCGATCCAACCAATCCGAGCGGCTCCATGGATCCCCTATCTTGGTGTGGAGCGCGGACTTATCCCATCCAGTTGTCAGGCACGGACGAGTGCACCGGGTGCGGTTCGGGCACTGATTGCCCGTCCGGCCAGGTTTGTTTGAACTCGACCTGCCGGAATCACGGCGGCCAACCCTGCGTGCAGAACAACTGCACTGGTGGAAACTGTCAAAGCAACGGTACGTGTCCGCTAGATGGTATCGGCGATCCAGCGTCAGGGCCAGAAGGGAACCGGTGCTACATGGCTTCACGTGGAGGCTCTAGCACCGGGTGCAACGCTTACACGCAGTGCGACGTTGCCTGCTCCACCGTCTATGGCTCAGAGGTCAATGTGAACCCGCACAGTTGCTGCCACTAGGTGGGGCACTTCTCCGACCGGAACGTGCTACTCGCCGCGAGTTGATCACTTTCATTCCGGCCGCGTGAGAGGGGCAGAATACCCCCGAGCGCGGCCGCGACCTCGAAACTGCGCGCGGCCGCCAGTGATTGCTCCGGCCACGGCCACCCCCTCCGGTGGGCTTCCCGCCCTGCCCCCACGGGCTTCGCCCGCGCCCGTCGCGGCCACGTCTACGACCACGACATTCTGCGGCTATCGCGGGATTGGGAGGGCGGGGCTGTCCCGCCTGCTACCTGTCTCCCGTGCCTTCCGCCCGCGCTCCCGTGCCTCAGAACCTGCCGGCGCAGGTCACGCCCAGGCCGGCAGTCGGGCCGCATTGGAGGCGGAAGGCCGTCTCGACGGGCTCGGGCTTCTCGGCCGGGGCGCTCGGGCTGCGCACCAGCAGGTAGGTCGCCAGCCCGGCCAGAACCGCGCCGCCAGCGTAACCGCCGATCGCGATGTATCCGTAGGTATTGACGCTGTCGTAGCGGGAGTCGCAATTGGCGGGCGGCAGGTCTACCCCCTGGCAATCGTGCTTGTACGACTTGGCCTTGCTCTCGCGCATCAGGTGGAAGGCAACACCGGCGCCCAGCGCGCCCAGCGCGGCCACGCCTACGATCACGCCGGCCGTTCTTCCTGGCCCCCAGGTCGGGGGCGGTTGCAGCGGCTTCTCCCCTTCTTTGCTCACGCTACCGGCCACCGAGGCTTGCCGCACCTGTGGCAGTGGCTTGGGCACGGCAACCGCGACGAAAGTCAGGTGCTCTCGCGCCAATCCGCGTGCAGGCACAACGACGTTGCGGAAGATGGGCAAGTAGCCAACCGCCTGCACCTCCAGGGCAACGCTGCCCGCGGACACGCGCAGGGGCGCGTTCAGGGGCAGGACAGCGGCCTGCACGCCGTCTATCTTCACAGTTCCTTCTTTGACCTCTCCTGACAGGTCAAGCGATCCGAGGTGCCCTTGGATGTCGTTCAAGGCCTGGCTGAGGTGCTTCTTGTTCTTGCCGATCCAGCTCTCCTCCGTCCGCGTGAGAGCCTCGGTCAGATGGCTCTCAGCCTCCAGCCAGCGGCCGAGCGCCTGCTCGGCCAACGCAATCTGGGCCAAGGCCCGACCGCTCTTGGAAAGTTCGTACGCGCGGCGGAACTCCTGCAGCGCCGCCTCGTCTTGACCCTTCTGGCGCAGGTCGAGACCTTTTCGGATCAAGCCGGCTTCGCTCCCAGCATCGCTCGGCTCGGAGTTCTTGCGGCCCGCGACGGCGTTGGTGCTCCAGGTGAGCAGGATGACGGAAAGAAGTAGCTGAATGGTCGGTGGTTTTCTCATGAGGCGCTCATTCTATGATGAAGGCATCGTTTACGCCGCGCCTTGGACCTCTTGGCTCCTCGGCGGGTGATTCGACGGCTGGTCTGGTCTTGCTGGACCCGTGCGCGATGCCGGGCCTAGGTCGCTTTCCGCTCGCGGTCGGGTTCGGCAGTGGGTCGAGGCGGATCTGGGCTGGGGGTCTGTCGCTCGGTCCGAAGGAAATGGTCTTCGGCTGGTACCCCTGGGCCCAAATCCGCAAGACGTGAGTTTCGCTGTCGGCAGGTATCGTGGTGTGTATCTGGCCGGTCCAGGGCGACCCATCGTCGATAGCGATCCCTGCCTCGGCGGGAATGGTGGTGACGTCGATGTGTCTGACCGAGGGAGGCACAGGTTTGGGCGTCTCGTCCGCCACAGGCTCCGGCGGCGGGATGGTTGGGCGCGAGACACGGGACGCTGGTGATGGCTGGCGGAGCAAGACCCAGAAGACGCCGCCCAACAGCGCGGCACCGGCAACCGCCACGACGACGACCACTCCACCTCGGCCAAAGCGGTGGGGCACCACATCCGTCGCTGAGCGGCCGCTGCGCGGCTGTCGGCTCTTGCTGCCGAGCGGCTCTTCTCCGGTCGGGGAGATCTTGGTGCTGCCCGGCTGCGATCCGGGCGCGCTGCGCGCCTGCAATCCCGACCGCGCCGAGGGAGGGCGGGTCGGACTGCGAGGAGGATCAAGAGGATTGCTCGCGGGCAGCACGGCCGTCGCTGCGTTCTGGCGAAACGCAGCGGACATGGCGTGACGGATCTGTTCGCTGGCGAAGGGCAGAAGAGCAGCCCCAAGCTCAAGTAGCGAAGAATAGCGGTTCGCGGGTTCAGGCGACACCGCCCGCATCACGATCTGTTCCAGCTCTGGTGGACAGTCCGGCCTGATCTGGCTGGGCGGAACGATGGGGAGATTGGCGATGTTGTAGAGTATCTCGAACGGATTCTCGCCTGGGTGGCCCCGTGCTCCTGTCAGCATCTCGTAGAGAATCAGGCCCAGGGCGTACTGATCGCTGAAGTGGTTCACTTGGTGCGAGCCGCGTGCCTGCTCTGGGGACATGTAGGCGGCCGTGCCCAGAACCGTCAGCGTGCCAGTCAGCTTCCCGGTCGGCTCGTCCGTCATCAGTTTCGAGACGCCGAAGTCGAGCACCTTGGGAACCAAGTCGCCCCACGGTCCCTGCATGAGAAAGATGTTTTCCGGCTTGAGATCGCGATGAACAACGCCTTCGGCGTGACCGGTGGCGATGGCCGAGATAACCGGCAGCAAGAGGTCGGCGGTCTCGACGATCTCCAAGCGACCGCGGCTCGCCAGAAGGTGACCGAGGGTCTGCCCCTCCAGGTACTCCATCACCATGTAGGGTATGTCGCCCTCGCAGCCGACATCCGACACGCGCACGATATTGGGGTGATTTATGCGCGCAGCCACTTCCGCCTCGCGCAGAAACCGCGCGCGAAACTCAGAGGTCTGTGCGATGGAGGGGAGCAGCGTCTTGATCGCGAAGCGTTTCTTCAGGGCAGGATGGAACGCCTCATAGACGGTTCCCATTCCGCCCTCGCCGATAATCCGAACGATTTGGTAACGGGCAAAGATCTGGCCGGTCTGTAGCTGGTCGGTGGCGTTCATCTGCGTAGGCCCCACTGAGGATACCAGTGTACGGTGCAGGACACAAAGCCGCTGCTCTACCCGTTCACCAGCAGTGCCAGGGCCTCGACATGTGGGGTGTGGGGGAGCATGTCGTACGGGGTGACGCTGACGGTGGCCAGGCCCAGGCGAGCGAGGGCCGCCAGATCTCTGGCCAAGGAAGCGGGGTTGCAACTCAGGTAGGCAACCAGGCGCGGACGCAGTTGCGCCACCGCCTCGATCACCGCCGGGGCACACCCCTTGCGCGGCGGATTGAGCACCACCAGATCAGCCGTTCCCACCCGCGCGAGATGATCCGCCACGTCGCCCGCCAAGAAGCGAACGCGGCGGCTGGGATCCCTGGGCTCACGCTCGGCGAGCAAGGCCTGCGCCGTGGCGCAAGCCGCTGGGTTCTCCTCGATGGCCACCACCTCGCGCGCCAGCGGCGCCAGCGACAGGGCAATACCGCCGGCGCCGGCATACGCGTCGACCACGCGATCGATCGATCCCAGGCGCGTGGCCGCGTCCACGATGTCCTGGTAGGCGCGGCCTGCCACCAGGCGGTTGGCCTGGCCAAACGAACGCGGCCCCAGGCGCATGCGCGCCGGGCCGATGCTGTCTTCGATGGTGGCAGAGCCAAAGAGCAAGTGCTCTTGCTCGCCGAAAAGGGTGTTTCCGCTGGTGCTGTTGATGTTGTGGACCACGCCCAGCACAGCCGGGCAGACGGCAGCAAGCTCACGCGCGAGAGTCTCCGCCTGGGGCCAGCTTCCGCGGCCGGTGACCAGCGCGACCAGAACCTTGCCGTCGGCATTGGCACGAAGGACCACGTAGCGGAGAAGTCCCGTGCGACGGGTTTCGTCGAAAGGCGCGACTGCGTACTGGCCGAGCAGGGTCAACAGCGAGGCCGCGACCTCGGCCAGGGCCGGCTCGCCGATGGCGCAGCCGGACATGTCCACGATCTCATGTGAACGCGGGGCATAGGCCCCCAGCACCAGCCTGCCGTCGCGGTCGCGTCCAAAAACAAGCTTGGCGTTGCCGCGATAGCCGAACGGGCGAGGCGAGGGCACGCAGGCCGCGACCGGCACATGGAGAAACTCTTCGTACGCTGCCATTGCCTTGACCACCTGCTCGCGTTTCCATTCCACCTGCGCGGCGTAGGCCCAGCCCGCAAGCGGGCAGCCGCCACAACGATGGTGGGCCGGGCAGAGCGGCGCCACCCGCTCGGGCGAGGCACTCACGATCTCCTCAAGATCGGCCCACGCGTCTCGGCCTTGCTCAAACATGTGGGGCGACACATGCGCCACCGCGGCACGCACGCGCTCGCCAGGCAGAGCGCCGGCCACGTGCAGGCGAAACCGGCCCGCCTCGGTTTGCACATCGGCCACTGCGGCACCGTCGAGGTCCAGCCGATCGCAAGTCAGCGTCAGGCTGACGCCTGGATGAACGGGCGAGGCCAGGGGCAAAGTCACGCTGTCTTGATCGCTCTACGCGCCAGTGCCATTGCCCGAGCTTGGCTTGGGTGCAGGCGGGTGGTCGGGCAATGCCACGTCAAGCGCCGCCACCGGCCGCTCCAGGGTTGACACCGCCTTGGCGCTGGCCAGGGTGCGCATCCCGCCGGGAAAGTGAACCTCGACCTTGCCCGGGCCAGGCACGCCACTGACCACGCCGATGCCAAAGGTCGCGTGGGTCACGCGCTCGCCAGGCAGGTAGCCTTCCCTGGGCGAATAGGCGCGCGGCGGCTTGCTGGGGTCAAAAACCACCGCCACCGCGGGCGCGAGCAGGTTGGCCCGCGTCGTGCGCCGCTTTCGAGATCGCCCCCATGTGCTGCCCGAACTGCCGCTCCCGGCCGCGGCCGGCGCTTGGTCGCCGCGATAGTTGTGCTGGCCGCCACAGAGTTTGCACACAACCTTGGCCACGCGTTCGCCCACCTTGGCCATCACCACATGCCAGGTGTCGCCGCAGCGGGTGCAGATGTCCTCGATATCCTCGCCTACCCCAGGGGTGGACATGGTTGCTTAGACGCAGCCTCCTAATTGCATGAGTCTACAGGGATCGAGCCCGATTGTGGGCTACTTCTTGAAAAAGGACACAGCGTAAAGGTTGAGGGCGTCAACCTGCTGCGGCGTCAGCCGATCGCCAAACGGCTTCATTTCTTGTTCTTTTCCGTTGACCTTTCGCTTGAGGCCTTCGAGGACTAACTTGCGGCCGCTTTCCACGGTCACGTCCTTCCAGTAGGCGGCCTTGGTCATGTCCGCGATGCCCATTTCCTTGCCCTGCTCGGTGTGGCCTCGGCCGTCCTCGCCGTGGCAGGTCGCGCACTTGGAATTCCACAAGCGCACGAGCTTCTTCTCCGGCTTGTAGCCCGCGGGCGGCGAAAGAGGGGTGCCTGCGGTTTCCGCCTGCGCCACAGGCCGGAGGACCGGACTGGCGAGCAGCACCACGAGCGACGGGAAGATGAAAAGTGCAAAGGGCGAACTGCGGCGAGACATGGTGGGCCCTTTCTTTATCATTTGCCGCCGCGGGCGCCAGATTCGTCTTGCGGGTAGATTGCAGCTTTCTGTCCGCCATGTTCGCCCGGGTCTCGCCCCTCACCAGCGTCGTGCTGCTTGGCTGGGTCATCGCGACCAGCCAGACGATATTGCTACGCGAAGCGCTTGCGGCTGCGCAGGGCAATGAGTTGGCCATCGCATTGGCCCTGGGCCAATGGCTGGTGCTGACCGCGGCCGGCAGCGCGGCGGCCGGGCTGCTTCCTGGCCGGCTTTCTCGTCGATTCTTCGTCGTCGGCGCTCTCCTGCTTGGCCCAGCGCTTTTCGCCGCGCTCTTGACCGCGCGCGGACTGCCGCGCATCTTCTCGCTGGCACCGGGCATGCTGCTCACCCTTGATCAGCATGTGCTCGGGCTGCTATTGACCCTGGCGCCGGTCTGCCTGGTGGGCGGAGCCAGTTTCACCCTGGCCTGTCGACTGCCCGGGGTGGCCCCGACACGCGCCTATCTGGCCGAAGCAGCGGGCTGGCTTGCAGGCGGCGTGACTGCGACCTGGCTGGTGGAGATCTGGCAGCCCTTTGCCGTGGCCGCGGCGCTGAGCATCGCTGCGGTGCTGGCTGCGGCCTTGTTGGTCGGCCGCGCGTGGACCTTTGCGGCGGTCGGGCTGGCCGCGGTTGCCCTTCTGGGCCAGCGTGGGTTGGACACCATCGAGGCGCACAGCTTGGCCTGGCGCTGGCCCGGGGAGAGCGTCGAGGCGAGCGCATACACCCGCCATGGCCATGTGGCCGTGCTTCTCCGCGCCGATCAGCGCGCCCTCTACGAAGACGGCCATCTGGCCCTGGTGTTGCCGGAGCGCCAGTCGTCGGAGGAACTGGTGCACCTGGCCTTGCTGCAGGTGCGCGAACCACGGCGGCTCTTCGTAGCCGGTGGAATGGGTGGGCTTCTGCCCGAGATTCTCAAGCATGAAGTCGTCGAGGTGACCCTGGCCGAGCCTGAGGCGACCCTGGCCGAGATGGAGATGAAGGCCGCTGACCCTGCCACCCGCCAGGCACTGCGCGATCCGCGCGTACACATGCTCACCGGCGATGTGCGCAATCTCTTGCGGCAAGGAGGCGCCTGGGACGTCGAGTTGCTGTCCACTGCCGAACCGTCGACTCTGCTCGCCAGTCGGCTGCTCACCAGGGAGAGTTTCGCCGAGGCTCGGCGTGCACTGCGGCCCGGCGGCGTGTTGGCCTTTGCCCTGCCTGGAGCCGAGAACTACTACAGCCCGGAACTGGTGGCGCGTAACGGCGCGGTGTACAAGGCGCTGGCCTCCGTGTTCGCGAATGTCTTGGTGACGCCTCTGTCGACCAACTACTTCCTGGCCAGCGATTCCCCCTTGAGCCGCGATCCCGTGGAACTGGGGCGGCGCCTTCGGGAACGGAAGGTCACGTCCAGCTTCGTGGACGAGTATTCGCTGGCGGTGCTCATGCCCGAGGAGCGGGTGGAGACCCTGGCCAAGCTGTACAAAGAGGCGGCCGTGGTGGCAAGCGGCGATCGTTTGCCAACCGCGTATCTGCACAACCTGTTGGTTTCTGGGCGCGCAGACTCCGGCCGCGTCGCCGAACTGCTGCGTCGGACCCTTGGCCTCGGATTCTGGCGGTTAGCGTTGGGGCTGGCCGTGCTGCTCGTGGTGCCGGCCTTCCTGGCTGCGAGGGGCGGGAAAGCGCAGGGGACCGCCCTACTGGTGGTATCAGTGGTGGGCTTCGCCAGCATGGCCTCGACCGTGCTGGTTCTCGCGGTGACGCAATCGGCTCTGGGAGCTTTGCATCACCTACTGGGCGCGCTTCTGGCCGCCAACATGGCTGGGCTGGCGTTTGCCGCGTGGACACGTCCTGATATGGGAACCCTGAAATGGTTCCCCTTCCCTCGCGCTCGCCGCCGGCTGAGCCAGCGGGCTCCCCATACGACCGAGGCTCGGTCTTGGGGCGCGCTTGGCCTTGGCCTGGTGGTGCCAGCGCTTCTGCCTCTGCTCTCGCGCGTTTCGATGCAGCTACCGCCAGCCGCGATGATGGTCGCCTTGCTGGTCGCTTCGCTGGCAGCCGGCGCCGCGGTCGGAATCGCCTTTCGCGCGGCTTTGGTCACGGGTGCGACGCCAGCGGCAATCTACGTCGTAGACCTGCTGGGCGCGGCCTTGGCTGCGCCGGTCATCGCTGCGGCGGCGCTTCCCGGCTTCGGCCTCGACGCGGCCTGTGCCCTGGTCGCCTTGCTGGCAGCACCAGCTGCGCTTGCCCTCGCGGTCACCCGGCAACGGTGACCAGGGCTCTTCCCAGGTTGGACGCGTGAAGTGTATAAGACCAGTGGTTGGGACTACTTGCGCGGCGTGCCCAACCTCGAAGTACCGCTACGATGGCTGGCGAATCGCGCGCAACGGTTGAATGCACGCGCGAGGCGTCCCCCAGAAACGTCGGAGATTTCCACATGCACCAATCCCTTTCCGGTTTTTCGCGTCACGCGGCCCTTGCCGTGATGCTGCTTGGTTCTGTCGTCGGCTGCAAGCTTGCTGCCCCGAGCAGCGGCCCCGCAGGCACTTCCGGGTCGAATGGCGGCAGCAATGGAAGTGGCGGTGGCGGCGGAAACACGGGCTCCAATGGAAACACCGGCGGCACGTCCGGACCGGGTGGCACGGCCGGCAAGGGCGGGACGAGTAGCGCGAGCAGTGCGAGCAGCGCGGGTGGCACGGCCGGCACGACCAGCACGGGTGGCACGACCAGCACGGGCGGCACGACCAGCACGGGCGGCGCGACCAGCGCGGGTGGCAAGGGCGGGACGAGTAGTGCGAGCAGCGTGGGCGGTGTGGGTGGCACCAGCAGCGCGGGCGGCACGAGGATCTCGGGCGGCTCGGGTGGCTCCGGCGGCGCGGGTGGATCGAGCAGCTCAACCCCGTCGACGGTGGTCAAGGCGTCCTGTGGCGACGCGACCCTGCCCGCTGATCCGAAGATGCCGGGCTACCCGGCCGACCAACACACCAAGTTCCAAGCCCAGGCCGCCGCGACGGTGGCGAACCTTTCGCTGACTGAAAAGGCCCAGCAAATGCGGGGCACGGATCCGGGGACTGACACGTCCAGGAACTGGACCGACACTTTCCGCCAGCCCGACAACACTTCGAAGAGCATCAAGGGGTTCTGTTTCCGGGACGGTCCCCGTGGGGTCAATCTGGACGCACCTATTCAGGCCACCGGCGCCTCGCACGGCAAGTCCACCGTGTTCCCGGTTGCCATGGCGCGCGGGGCGGCGTGGGATGTGGATCTCGAGTACCGAATTGGCCAGGCCATTGGCGGCGAAATGGTGGCTGCCAGCCAGACCATGCTGCTGGCACCGACCGCGAACATCCTGCGGCACCCGCTGTGGGGACGCGCGCAGGAGACATATGGGGAGGATCCGTTCCAGCTAGGCCGGCTGGGCACGGCCATGGTCGCGGGCGTTCAAAACTACGTACCGGCGTGCGCCAAGCACTACGCCGGAAACAACATCGAGAATCTTCGAGCGTCGTTGAACGCTTCGATGGACGAGCAGACCCTGCGCGAGATCTACGCGCGGCATTTCGAGATGATGATCAAGGATGGCGGCGTGGCCTGCATCATGGCCGCCTACAATAAGGTCAATGGCACCAGCTGCACGCAGAATGCGCATCTCTTGAATGATATCTTGCGCACTGACTTCGGTTTCACTGGGTTCGTGCTGTCCGACTGGTGGGCCATGCCCGGTGGAAATCAGGGAACGCCGAACGCCCAATACGCCGCTGGGGCAATCACCGCGGGACTGGACATGGAGCTCCCCTGGAATTTCCACTTCAGCACGATCGAAAACATCGTCGGGTCGTCGGTACAGCAGTCCCAGATCGACACGGCGGTCAAGCGCATCTTGGAACAGAAATACCGCTTTGGCGTGGACAAGGGCACGGGCCTGCAAAAATCCTCGGTAGGATTCGGCGGCGGATCAATCACCGGCAACGACGCGAACATCACCCTCGCGCAAGAGGCCGCTACGAAGTCGATGGTCCTGCTTGAGAACAAGGACAATACCCTGCCCATCAGCAGCTCGGTGGCCAAGATCGCGGTGGTGGGCAAGAAGCTGGAGTACTGGTCTCCAGTGAACACCAGCGGCGTGGCCACCGGCCCTGGCATCAACAATCGTGGGGATGATGTCAACAATGGCATCATCGACTTCGCCAATGGCGTCCGGGTGGGCGACGTGGGCAGCAGCCGGGTCAATTTCGATTCGAGCAAGGCGATTGGGCCGTGCGCGGGAATCAAGGCGGCCGCTGGATCCGCCACAGTCACCTGCGGCAACAATTCCACGGACGCCGCTGGCGCGGATCTCATCGTGGTGATTGCAGGGCTCACCCCCTATGACGAAGGCGAGGAATACAACAACAGCGGTGACCGCACCAATCTCTCCCTCGACGGCAAGGACAACGGCAAGGGCAACTCAGGCGTTCAGAACAAGCTGATCACGGACGTGGTCGCGATGGGCAAGCCCGTGGTCGTCGTGCTCGAAGGCGGCAGCGTCATCGACATGCCTTGGAAGGACTCGGTCAAGGCGATCGTGATGGCATGGTATCCCGGCATGGTCGGCGGCACGGCACTCGGCCAGCTGCTCTTCGGCAAAGCCAATTTCAGCGGGAAGCTCCCCATCTCCTGGCCCACTGCGCTCGGCGATCTGCCAGCGTTCAACTCCGGCACCAGCACGACCATGGATTACTACCTAGGGTACCGCTACTTCGACAAGCAGGGCAAGAAGCCTCTCTACTCGTTCGGCTACGGCCTGAGCTACACCAAGTTCGACTATAGCAACCTGGTGGTTCCCTGCAGCGACGTAACCAAGAATGGGGTGGTGAACGTTTCGGCGGATGTCACCAACTCGGGAACCGTGAAAGGGGACGAAGTGGTCCTGCTGTTCGTGTCCTATCCCAATACCACCAAGAAGCGGCCGGCTAGGGAGCTGAAGGGCTTTGCCCGGGTGTCGCTCGATCCTGGGGCCAAGAAGACCGTCCAGATCCCTGTCCGGGTTTCCGATCTCAAGTTCTACGACACCAGCGGCTGGGCGGTCGAATCGGGCCCGGTGACGATCATGGTTGGCCCCAGCTCGGCGAGCTTGCCTCTTTCCGACACCGTCACCGTAAAGTGATCGCCTGCGGAGTCTCTTGACCCGGACATGGCTTTCGTCTTGGATAGGTCCCTCATGAAACCCACACACGCTCGATCCGCTCTGCTGTCGGCCGTCCTCTGCTTGGCGCCGGCGATTGCCCTGATCCTCAACTCTGCGCCAGCAGAGGCCAAGAAGCCCGCCGCGGCAGAGGCCAAGAAGGCCAAGCCCGCCGCGACGCCCGCGCGGAAGAAGGCGGCCCCCACGCAGCGAGGAAAGAAGGCGGCCGACACGGCTGTAGGCGCCACCCCTGCTTCCAAAGCAAACCAAGTTTGGGAGGCTCCACCCCGCGGCGAGCTGACCGAGACTCCCCGTCCTCTGCCCCCCGAGACGAAACCCGCGCCCGCTGCCGCGCCACCTGCCGCTCCCGCTGCCGCGCCGGTTGCCGCGCCGGTTGCCGCGCCGGTTGCCGCGCCACCTGCCGCGCCACCTGCCGCGCCGGTTGCCGCGCCACCTGCGGAAAGTCCGGCAGCACCGTCCCCGCCGCAGCCTTCTCCCCCGCCTGAAGAGGAAACCATGCCCGTGCTGGGCCCGCCACCCATTCAGTACGTCGAGCATCTCGGGCCCAGCGCGTATCCCGGCACGCTGCGCGGCCTGTACGGCGGATCGCTGTGGCTCGAACCGTCTTTCCACGGTCTGCAGTGGCCTTTCATGACAAAAACCGGGGTTGGTATTTCTGGCTCGGCGTGGGTCGACAGCGGCTACGAGCAGATCACGCGCGGTCCCGCCGCACCGAACACGGTCAGGTGGTTGCAGCAAGGCCGGGCGGTCTTGCGTGTCACGCCGACCTATGCCAGTGGCCGATTTTTCATCCAGGCCCAGGCCGAGCTAGTCGCCAACCAGGCCCAAAGCAAGTCACAGTCGAACCCCAACTCTGGGATCGTCGACACGGACGATCTATGGCTTCGCGTCGGTTGGTGGAACTTCTTCGACCTGAAGATCGGCCGTTTTGAAGGTTGGGAAATTTACCACACCGGCATGGGGCTGGATATCAACACCCTCGAACGGAGGGGAGCCACACAGGAGGGCCTCGGTGGCAGCAACGTCAACCAGCCCGACTACTACGGAGTAACCTATCTGCACGACCGGCCCACTGGCGAGGGACTTGGCAACGTGGCGTTCCACTTCTTCTGGAGTTGGTTTGAACGTTCCGAGGTTCTCGTGCGACTCGGAACCGCCGATGTGCAGACGAATAGCGACAATTCATTGGGTGTCCGTGCGACCGACATCCTGGACCTTGGATGGCTCAAGCTCAAAGTCGGCGGAGAGTACCTCAGAGTCACGCGAGGGCAGGACCAGGTGCTCACCGCCACCAACGACGACGGAAGTCCGGTCGTGGATTCGAACGGAAACACTGTTCAAATCAAGAAGGATAGCCCGTACCGGAAGAAGCAATACGGCGTGGGCGGGTCCTTCCAGTTCATTGTTGACCCCTATTTTGAATACGGCGGAAACATCGGCCTAGGCTGGACGTCAGAAACCGACAACGAGGGCAACGCCAATGGACTGGCCACCTTCAAGACTCTTAGTATCGGCAATTTCGCGAATTACCGTGTCGCCAGGGACATGCTGGTCGGCGGCGGCGTGAATTGGACGGCGCAGTCCGACAGCCACAGGGATTCCAACGGCAATGTCGACGAAACCAGGCACCTGCAGATCTTTGCTGCCGTTCAGTATCTGGTTGCCAAGCAGCTTTTCCTCAAGGCCGTGGTCGCCTATGCCCGATCGGACTACGCGATTAGCTTCGCCACACCGAGCACGTCGGTCTGGAGCGACGACATGTGGAGCGCGCGTCTCCGCCTGATGTATTTGTACTAGTACTAAGCGCGGGCGGCGGTGCCCTCGGGCGGCCCCGAATCCGGCCCCGGCACCACCACCGGCATTGACTCCAGGGTCAGCTCCAGGGCCTCCTGGATGCGCTTGACAAAGACCAATTCCAGATCCCTGCGCACGCTCTCCGGAATGTCGACCATGTCCTTGCGATTGCGGTCTGGAAGGATCACGCGCCTGATCCCGGCCCGATGCGCGGCCAGGACCTTCTCTTTGATCCCGCCCACCGGCAGCACGCTGCCACGCAAGGTGATCTCGCCGGTCATGGCCACATCCCCGCGCACGCGACGGCCGGTGAGCAACGAAGCCAGGGCCACGATCATGGCCACTCCCGCCGACGGGCCGTCCTTTGACACGGCCCCGGCCGGCACGTGCAGATGCACGTCCAGCTTCTCGAAATCCGGGTTGAGGTTGAACTCCTCGACATGGGTGCGCACCCACGACAGGGCCGCGCGCGCCGATTCCTTCATCACGTCGCCCAGGTGACCGGTGAGGATGAGATTGCCCTTGCCCTGCATCTGCGATGCCTCGATGAACAGGATGTCGCCGCCGGTCGGCATCCAGGCCAGTCCGGTCGCCACCCCGGGCACCTCGGTTCGTTCGGCCACCTCGGAGAAGAACTTCTGCGGCCCCAAAAAATCGGCGATCTGCGCGGCATCCAGCTTGGGCTGATAGGGCAAGCTCTCCGCCACCTTGACCGCGACGCCGCGGATGACATTGGCCACCTCGCGCTCCAGGTTGCGCACTCCCGCCTCGCGTGTGTACTGCTCGATGATCGTGGTCAGGCTTTCCTCGTCGAAGCTGATCTGCGTCTCATCCAGTCCGTGCTCGGTGATCTGCTTGGGCACCAGGTGCCGCTTGGCGATCTCCAGCTTCTCTTCGCGCGTGTAGCCCGGAATCTCCAGCACCTCCATGCGGTCGAGCAGCGCGGGCGGAATGGTCTCCAGCGTGTTGGCCGTGGCAATGAAGATCACGGCGGACAGGTCGAAGTTGACCTCAAGGTAGTGGTCGGAAAACGCGTTGTTCTGTTCGGGGTCGAGGACCTCCAGCAGGGCGGCCGCCGGATCGCCGCGGAAGTCTGCCCCCAGCTTGTCGATCTCGTCCAGCATGAACACCGGGTTGTGCGTGCCCACCCGCCGCATGCCCTGGATGATCCGGCC
>PMCR01000059.1 GCA_003155465.1 Myxococcales bacterium
CTGGGCTACTGGCAGTACCCGACTTCTTGGTTGCCGGCATATTCCGGCGGGCTCCAGGCGAATTGACAGGTCGTTCCTGCCGCGCAATCACTGCTGGTGAGACAGTACTGCTTGCACACGAGCGTGGTCGCGCTCGAGCCCGTGCAAGTGTAGCCAGCAGGGCAATCCATGTCCGAAGTACAGGCCGAACCCGCCGACAAGGGACTCGCCTTGAAACAGAAAGTGGCACCGGTGGGACTTGAGCTGCAGCTAAAGCCGGCAGGACAGGAGAGGAAAGGCGTGCGTGGAGTCTGCGGGTGCGCGGGATCGCAGATTCTCGCGCACACCTTGACGCCCGGAATGCTCATAGTCTGATTCGCATCCCAATAGGTCGGTAGGCAGCTTTGCACACCAGCCACCAATGGGCAGTCTGCGTTGGTGCCACAATAGGGTCTGCAAACACTATCGAAGCAGCCAGAGCCAGCCTGGCAAGTCGAGCCCGACGAACAATCCGCCCCGTCCGCGAGGTTGTTGCTAGGGAAACAGGCCAGCAGGTGGGTTGAGGACGCGTTGCACGCCTGGCCGGCGGGACAGCCGCATGGGGGGAAAGTCGTGCATACCCCACCTGCAGCCGGGACTCCGCAACCGCCGCCCGTGTCCTGGGCAGCCGCATCCGCGCCGCCGCCCACGTCCTTGGCACCAGCATCCGGGCCGCCGACTGTGGTACCGCCGTCCGGGGAAGTGCCTGGATTGCACGCGCCTGCCCCAGTGCCACTGAACGCCAGCGACAGATTGTCGGCGTAGCCGTCATTGGCCGTGCCTTCGGTACGGTTCAGGGAAAGAACGACAAGCACCGTGCGCGTTCCCGACGGCACCGCGCCGGCCGACGACCGGAAAAGGAGTCCTGTCACGCCCGCTCGGTCGCTGGCTAGGACAGGGCCAATGCTCCCGGTACCGAGTGCGACGCCCGCGGCGTTCTGGAACGTCACGGTCAGCGTCGCGTTGTCGTCTTGGCTCGAATAGCCGCCCAGCCAGCCAGAGAGCACGTAGGTGACTTGGTTCGCATCGAGCGTGCCTGAGAACTGGCTCACGGTGACGGTCTGGGTGAGTGACGACGTCGCGTCGGTCCACCCACCTGTAAAGTTGTTCAACCCGCGATCGGCCGGACCCGGATCCGTGAGCGCGAGCCATCCAGATGCGCCATACTGGATCGCAGTCGCCTCGCCGGTCGAGGTCCAGCCAGGGGTCGCCACCGGGCTTCCGTCGGCAGAGCCAATCGCCGCTTCAGCGTTTCCATTGACAATGAGATTGCAAGTCGTGGGGCCGGCGGAATCGGGGCGAGAGTCCGCAGCGACGCCCACGTCTTTGGAGCCAGCATCCAGGNNCGCCGCCCGTGCCAGTACCCAGGAAGAAGAGGAGCGCCGCGTCGGCGCTTCGCAACGCCAACCCCTTGGAAACGGGGTCGATGCGCAGCTCGCCAAGCGTTGGAACGCCGGTGATGACGGGCGTGAGGGCACCGGTGCTCTCGACCCTCACCACCTGGGAGTTGAACGTGTCCGAGGCGTAGAGACCGGCCGGGAACAGCCCGCCCAAGCCAACCGCCAAGCCGTTGAACCTCGCCCCGGTGGGCGCCTTGGCCACCAGCACAGGCGNNNNCACGAAGTAGAGGGTGTCGGTCAACGCATCGTAGGCCAGGTATGCCGGGGAGTAGGAACCCGAGCCGGCCAGGATCAGGCTTGTCTCCGGGGAGTTCTTGGCTGGCACCTTGAAGATGTTGTAGCTCTCGAAATCGGAAAACACCCACCCGGTGCTCGGCAGGGCCACGATGTCACCAATGCCAGAATGGCCCGAGGTCAGAGTCCAGGGCGTGTCAACGCCTGTCGGCGTGATTTCGTGCAGGCCCGTCGGTCCCCCGTAGTAATCGATGGCCAGCAGGATGTTGCCGCCAGTCAGCGGGACGCCGTGTCTCCAGCTCGGGGTGCCGCCCGCGAGCGATGGATCGTCTGCCCACAGGGTGCCGGTCTCGCCAGGCATCACGCTGACGATCGGCCCCCCCGAGCCCGAGGCAGAGAACAGTCGTCCGTCTTTCCAGAAAATGCCGGCCACGACAAAATCCTTGGTCGCAGTCAGCGCGCTGACCCTTGCCCCTGCAGGCGCCGTGATTCCCAGCGGAGGTGTGCTGACCGTGAAGTAGGCGACGCCCGCATCGGGCGTGCCCGCATCAGCCCGGCTGTCAGCCGTGCCGCCGACGTCCCGGCTGGCGAGGCCACTGTCAGCCCCGCCAGTGTAGACCGGGCCGGCGTCAGGCATGGCGCCTACCTTGTCCGGCAATACCTTGTAGTAGATGCGGCCCGTGACCCGCACCGGAGAGAGTCCCGTGACGGCGCGGACGCTGATGTGATAGCTAGTCGAGTTATCACCCGGTTCGTTCTTGGCGGCTTGGCTCACATAGGAATACCAGTACTTGAACCCCTTCCCGTTCTCTTCCGGATGGAAGACGCTGGCCGGCGACTCTGCCATGCTGTTGGGGAAATACCCCATGGTCGTTCCGAATTCCACGTTGGGCAGGGGCTGGGCGTCGGTTTGGGCCTTGGTCTCGTCGACCCAGCGAAGCTCCAGCAGCATTTGGGCGTGCGTGTTCTTGTCGGCGGCGATTTGATTGCCATCGCAATCGTAGGTATCGAGCTTGAAGGAAGACGACGAGTCCACCACTCCAACCTTGCGAATGATCCGATGATTGGACGAGTCAACCGAACCGCAATCGCTTGAATCGCTCATCGCGGTTCCAATGCCGATGCCCGGTGCATTGAAAGCCACAACGCCGTAGCTCGGGTGGTACCAGAGGTCGCCGCTAATCGGCAGACCTCGGAAGGCCGCTGGAACGCCCTCGCTATTGCTCAAGGCCTGGCCGCTGTAGTGACTGCACCCGGACACTGGCCCCACCCCGGTCGCCACCGTGGCGTCCTTTTCCACCAGTGTGTATTGCCCGGTGACATCCGCGCTGCTGGTGGCCAAGGTGTCGGTGAGCTTGAGCGTCCCGCTGGCGGTCACCGTTTGCGCCACGCCAATGGGCGGTTCGAGCTTGACGTTGATCGGCGTGTTGAGGGTCATGCTGGCGGCAGGTATGACTCCGCCGACCAGGCTGCTGTGCGCGAATCCGGCGAAAGCCACCGTTCCGTCGGGGTTGTCCTTGACCCAGTACTCGCCGCCCTTGCTCGGGTCATCCACCCGCGTAGTCGCCAGGCGATCGTAGGTGACTCCGCCGATGGCCTTCTGACCGACGACAGCGGTGGTCTGTGAGACGGCGGTGCTTGTGGACAAGCTCGAAGAAACCGTGAGAGTGGAGTGCACCTGGGTGGTGGGCGTCTTGGGGCCGTAAGGCGCTTTCTCGCCGTCGAATCCCCCGCCGTTGCCCTTGCTACACCCTGCTGCGAGCGCCACAGCCAGGCACAAGGAAGAACAAGACCATCGAGAGCGCAAAGAGACGGGCAGGAATTTCATCATGTTAGCTTTCCTCGCATCAAGAGGGATTGGGCAACCTTGCCCACGACGCACGCAACGCCAAGGGCCAGACATTGTAGCACAAACTCACTCGGGCAGGTCAGCGCAACCCGACAGTGAAGACTTTCTATTCAACCGTTACGCTCTTGGCCAGATTGCGCGGCT
>PMCR01000054.1 GCA_003155465.1 Myxococcales bacterium
GAGGTCACGCGTTCATCCTTGCACGAACGCGGCGGCGAAGAGTACCCTGGGGCTGGAAACTAGTGACGAGGAACATACTATGAGGCGTGACTATTCGGTCGGCCGCCTGAGGGCGCAGATATGCCGTCGGGCGAACCTACTTGTTCAGTTCTGGGCGGTCTGCTTTCTGGCATGGACCGCGGGCTGCAGTGTCGACAGCAAACTCGGCATTCAGGTGGACGGTCAGGTGGCGGTCGGCGGGAGCGACGGAGGGTCGTTGCTTCCTGATGTCCCCATCATTTCTTCTTTTCCTGACGCACGCATCTCGGAGGCCGGGGTTGTCTGCTCGACGAATGCTTGCGGCACGGAAACCGCTCAGCGCTGCGGAGATTTCGTGGACGATTGTGGGCAGGTTCAGCATTGCGGCGTCTGTCTGGGCGGTGCCCCGTGCGTGAACAACGTGTGCGTGGGGGCGTGCCAGGGATGCAGCGTTCCAGGTGGGGACTATTGCGGGGAGATTGGGGACAACTGCGGCGGGACGCTCAAGTGTCCAACCACGTGCTCGAAGTACGGCTGGACCTGCGAAAAGAACATCTGCAAGGCGCAGCCGCCCTTCTGCACCCTGGTGACCTGCGCGACGGCCTCAGGGGACCACTACTGCGGCAAGATCGGGAATGGCTGCGGCGACTCGGTCGACTGTGGGAATGACTGTCCCACCGGGTGGGATTGCGTCGACCACATCTGCGTGGGCTCGCCAGTATTCTGCCCTCCGCTGACCTGCTTGACCACATCCGGAGACCACTACTGCGGGACGGTTGGCAACGGCTGTGGCGGGAAGCTGGAGTGCGGAGAGGACTGTCCCGTGGGATGGAAATGCGAGGACAACCATGTCTGCAAAGGCGAGCCGCCCATCTGTACTCCCCTGATCTGCACAGCCGCAAGCGGCGATCACTACTGTGGAACCATGGGGGACGGCTGCGGCGGGACGCTGAACTGCGGGGACAACTGTCTTCCTGGATGGACCTGTGGAGCCGACCACATCTGCAAGGGAGATCTGGGGGTGTGTACGCCGGTATCGTGCGTTGCGCCGAGCGGTGACCACTATTGCGGGACCATCGGAGACACGTGCGGCAACTCACTTGATTGCGGGCCGACCTGTGCCACTGCAGGGTGGACCTGCCAGCACAATGTATGCAGGGGCGACTTTCCAATTTGCTCGGCGTTGACGAGTTGCCTGGTGGCGTCAAGCGGGGACAGCTACTGCGGGCCGATCGGGGATGGCTGTGGCGGAACGCTTCCCTGTCCCCCGACCTGCCTCACGGCAAACTGGGTCTGCGAGGATCGTATGTGCAAGGGCCATCCTCCGTATTGCACGCCGAAGACCTGCACCGCCGTGTCCGGGGATCAGTACTGCGACATCGACATCGGCGACGGGTGCGGAGCATCGGTCCACTGCGGACCCACGTGCAGCAAGACTGGATGGGCGTGTGGGGGCGATCATATCTGCAAGGGAGGCCCGGACGTATGCACGCCGCTCGCCTGTTTGACCGCAAACGACGACCAGTATTGCGGCGTGGTCGGGGACGGGTGTGGAGGACAGGTCGACTGCGGAAGCACGTGCAAGAACGCCGGGTGGCTCTGCGAGACTGGCCTGTGCAGGGGACCGAAAGACAAGTGCACCCCGATCTCCTGCAAGCCAGCCGAGGGCGGCCAGTACTGCGGAATCGTCGGCGATCGCTGCGGCCACCCACTCAATTGCGGCACGGACTGCTCGGCCGCTGGCGCCAGCGGCGACTGGGTGTGCGGCACCAAGAGCGTGTGCGTGGGCGGGCCTACCTGCAAGAAACTCACCTGCAACCCGACCGAGGGGGGCCAGTACTGCGGCGATATCGGGGATGGGTGCGGCGGTTCGCTGAGCTGCCCCACGACCTGTCCAGTCGGCACGACCTGCAACGCGGCCCATGTTTGCGCCTGCGACAACCTGTGCCTGAAGCGGGTTACCTGCGACGGGGGCGCCACGACCAGTATCAGTGGTACCGTGTACGACCCGGCGGGGCTGAACCCGCTGTATAACGTGATCGTGTCCATACCGAACACGGCGCTGGACCCGATCACCACGGGTGCGACCTGCGCCTCTTGCGACGCCCAGGTATCGGGCCAGCCCATTGCCGCCGCTCTGACCGATGCCACGGGGCACTTTGTCCTCAACAACGTGCCGTGGGGTACTGATTTTCCGCTGGTCATGCAACTCGGCAAATGGCGGCGCCAAATCACCATCGCCGCCACGATGGTCACCCACCAGTGTGCAGACAATCCGATCACCGACAATCCGCCGGACGCCGGAACACTGCCCGACAAATTGTTGCGCCTGCCAAGGAACATCCACGACGGCGACAACAATGGCCAATACACCAGCATACCCAAGATCGCCATAGCGGGTGGCAACGCACATCCCGATAATGACCCTAGCGTTACCGAGCGCCTGCAATGTCTTCTTCGCCGGATAGGCGTTGATGCATCCGAATTCGCCCTGCCAACCGGCTCGGGCTCGATCCATTTTTACAATCAGACGAAGGACCCCGACACGTGCAACCAGGTAGCGGGCAGCACCACGACCTACCCTGATGCAACGACGAATCTTTGGGACACCCAGGCGCACCTGAATAAGTACGACGTTATCCTGCTCAACTGCGGCGGCAATCAAAACGGGGTAGACCCCACCACCACCGCGGGTCAGGCCTTCATTCCGAACCCGGCCGCGGTCGATCGAATGAAGGCCTATGTCAATGGCGGTGGCCGCGTGTTCGCTGAACACTACGAATACGCGTGGATCCATTCGTTCACCAACTATCTTTCCACGTTCGGTGAAGTTGCGACCTGGTATCCCTTGCCGCAAACAAAAAACAAGATCGGAACGGCTTCAAGGGATACCTTCATCGACCAATCCTTCCCAAAGGGTGTGGCGTTTGCACGCTGGCTGACGAATGTTGGTGCCTCTACGACGAACGGGCACCTGTCGCTGTCAAGTGGGGCAAAATTCACTGCCATCGACCAAATCAACCCGCCTTCACAGCGATGGATTTACGAACCCGCGAACGCCGCGGCCCCGACCGGGGCGGCGGTGTATACGCACTACTTCTCCTTCAACACTCCGCTGGGCGCCGCCGAAGCAGCCCAATGCGGAAAATTCGTCTACACCGCCCTGCACGTGAGCGATTCCGCATCCACCGGATTTCCGGGCGATCCAGCCACGAGCTCGGGCGCGGCATTCCCTGGTTGCTGCTCCCCTCGGACCGAACTTTCGGCGCAAGAGAAGGCACTGGAGTTCATGTTCTTCGACCTCTC
>PMCR01000447.1 GCA_003155465.1 Myxococcales bacterium
ACATACCAGCCATCGACACTCTTCTCGAACACCGCCGCGCCCTTGGCATCAACAGCCTTCACCTGCACCGAGCGCGGGAGAAAATGCACGTTGCCAGTGTTCTTGACCGTGAAGGCGAGTTTCCCCTTTGCCAAGCCCATGCCCTCAACCGTCCCCGCAGCCATGGTCTTTGCCGGCTGCACGAAAATCGGAACGCCCATCTTGGTCAACACTTTGACCTCGGACTTGTTGGCGGTCTGGGGCGCGCGCAGCGGAGGCAATTCCTCGACGAAGACCCGGTAGCTCCGCTCGGCAGCGCCCGCCGCCACGGTCGATCCTATGCGTAGCTTGCGCTCTTCGTTGGGTGCCAGGGTCAAGAGGCCGGGGTACACGACAATGTCCTTGGTATCCTTGAGCTGCATCTCGCCCTGCGGACTCTGCGCCCATGCTTGCACGAGAACCTTGAAGCGGACCTCCTCGCTGGTTTGACTCTTCAAGGTCAGCAAAGCGCTCTGGTCCTTGCCCGATAACGTGACCGTGATCGGGTTCACCGTGAACGAACTTGCGGCTGCACTGCTGGCCAGGCCGAGCGTGGAGCCAAGCAAGAGAAGCGTGAGGGGTGTAGCTTTCACCATAGCTCGCGAGGATACGCTGGTTCTTGCCGCTTTGGAAATTTCGCGGCTTCGCTAGAAATTGATGGTCGAAACCAGGGTGTCGCTGTACGGGCCCGCGATCGCCCCAAGTTGGGCCGGCGGGATGCGTCCGTACATGGTAACAGCCACGACGCTGCCTGTGCCATTCAGGTCCGCACCCGAGCGAACCGAGCCGCCGTCTCCAGCTCCCCAGACGCTGGTTCGGCCTGTCTCTTTGTAGACTTCGTAGTTGATGAAGGTGTCGGTGGCCGTCAAGTTGGCCATGCGGCGCTGCTGTCCCGCATTGTGCCCGCCATTCCCGAGGTCAATCGTGATTCCGCTGGTGCCCTTGGTGCATCGGATGATGATGTCACCGCTCTGATCGTCGGCCGCAGTGGCATGCGCGTTCACCGGATCGTAGGGAGCAAACGCGATGACCGCGGTGCCAATGGTGCAGCTCGCGGAGACAGTGGTGGCAACCCGGACAGTGCTGGTCTGGCTGCCAGCGCTGGCGATGCCAGGCCTCCCAAGAAATAGGCCGAGGAACACCCCAATGAGTATCAGCCTTGGCGTTCTACGTCCCATGACGAGCTGTCCTTCCTTCTGGTCCCTGGGAATTCTAGCATCCGTGGTTAAAAAAGCCGCCCGACGAAACGGGCGCCTCTTCAAATCTGATCCGGGCCGTCCCCCTGCCTGGCAACGCCCGGCCTGGCAAGGCCAGGCCGGGCTGCCTCGGACCAGGGGCGATCGGTGGACCTCACCTGGACGATTGCGAATCCTCTGACGAAGCCTAGAAGTTGACCGTGGCGACCACGATGTCGAGGTAGTCCCCAGGGGAAACATTCTGCGAACCGGCGACTTGGCCGTATACAGTGAGGGTCTGGGGCGTCAGGGTGTCGTCCGCTGGCGTAAGGTCGACGGAGGCTCCGTTCCACGCCGCACTGTGAGCGCTATCCGAAAAGAGCTTGTACTTGAGGTAGGACGTTCCGTTCTTCATGCGAGGCTGGGTTGCGTCTAGCGGGTCAGGAGTCTGGCCGTAGTTGAGCGCAACACTTGTTCCGCTCCCCTTGCTGCAGGTAACGACAACGGATCCCGTACCATTCAAGACCCCTCCAAGCGGGTTGTATTCGCCGAATGCAACCTCGTGTGCCACGATGGTACAGCTCTTGACTACCGTAGCAGTCACGTGAAGGTTGTCCCCGGCCGACGTTGGCGCCGCCAACGCCGAGCCCGCAGAGCTAACTACCAGAGCACTTGTCGACGCCAGGAGCAGAAACAGTTTCGTGAGCTTCATCTTGGGTCCTCTCTTTCTTGGTCCACCGATACTTGTTGAACAGGGTCTCCCTGGAAGGAATCAGAAATCAGAAATCAGAAATTTACCGTAGCGACCACGGTGTCGGAGTACGCGCCGGCCGGGACGTCCTGCGCGGAAGGAATTCGGCCGTAGACCGTGAAGGGGCGCGCGGTCTTGTCAGGGGCAGCGACCGGCGTCAGAAGGTTTGGGGAGGCGGTGCCCCAGATCGTGGTTCGGCCCGCGTCCAGATAGAGGGAGTAGTTGAGTAGGTCACCAGCGCCGTCCTTCATGCGGCGCTGGTTGACCAGCGCGTTCGCGCCAAGGCCGAGTCCGATCGTGGCCACGGTGCCCTTGGTGCAAGTGATGGTCACGGTGCCAGTACCATCATCGTTCGCGGCTGCGTTTGCGACGACCGGATCGTAGGCGGGGAAAGCAACGACTGCCGTTGTGATGGTGCAGTTCGGACTAACCGATGCATTGACCACGAGATTCGCCGTCGCGCTGCCTGCCACGACCGAGCTGTCAGAACCAACCACGAAAACGCCGATTGTCGTGAAGAGGAAAAGTAGCTTGCCGATTCTCATGTCTCTTCTTCCCCTTGCGCGTTCTCTATGTCCTCGTGCTTGAAGTCACCCGGAAAGAATCAGAAATTGACAGTGGCAACTACTGTATCGGTGTACGAGCCAGCGGGAACATCCTGCCCAAAGGGAATCCGGCCGTAGACCGTGAATGTGCGCGGGGTTTTGTCGGGAGCCGCGACTGGAGACAAGAG
>PMCR01000467.1 GCA_003155465.1 Myxococcales bacterium
GCGGCCTGCAGCCGCACCGCCCTGGCCATGAACCACATGGACGCCTCGCGCTTGCTCTCGCCCCTGGTGGACATGCGCATGCGCGAGCGGGACATCATCAAGACCCTGGCGGACGAGCTGTGTGGGCCGCTGGGGCGCTCGTCACGCGAACTGCGAAGTGCGTGGCGCGCGGGCCTGCAGGCGCAGACCGACTTCGAGCAGCGCTGCCAGGAAGAGGGCGCCAAGATCCTGGCCGAGGCCACGGCCAAGAACGAAAAGATGATCCTGCTGGTGGGCCGGCCCTACAACAACTACGACGGCGGCGCCAACCTGGGTCTGCCACAGAAGATCGCGGACATGGGCCGCACGGTCCTGCCCATGGACTTTCTCGCGCCGGATCTTTCGCGCCTGGGCTTGCGCTACCGCAACGCCTTCTGGAGCTATGGCCAGAAGATCTTGGCTGTGCTGGAGCAGGCCGCCGACCACGATCTGCTTGACGTCGTGTATCTGACCAACTTCTCCTGCGGGCCGGANNCTCAGCTTTGCCGAGGAGATCATGGGGCGCCGCCCGCTGTTGATGCTAGAGCTGGACGAGCACGGCGCCGACGCCGGCTACATGACCCGGCTGGAAGCGTTCTTCGATGTCTTGCGCCGGCCGAGGCCGGAGCGCGGCCCGCGCGCGCGCGAGCACGTGGAGCCAACTGATCTGCGCGGCCGCACCATCTGGGTCCCGCCCATGCACCAGTTCGGCACGCGCCTGTTCGCGGCGGCCTTCCGGCAACACGGTTACGACGCGCGCACCTTGCCCGACGAGGACAAGGAATCGTTCGACCTGGGGCGCTCGCTCACCCGCGGGTCCGAGTGCCTGCCCTGCGCGCTCACCATCGGGACTCTGGTAAGAACGCTGCGCCAGCAGCCGGCGGGTGGGCAGCACGCGTTCTTCATGCCCAGTTCCAAGGGCCCGTGCCGCTTCGGCCAGTACACCGTCTTGCACCGACAGATCCTGGACCGCGAGGGATTCGAAGACGTGGCCATCCTGGCGCCCGCTTCCAACAACGCCTACCAGGGGCTGGACAGCCAGATGCGGCGCTCGCTGTTCAAGGCCATTGCCTGCGCGGACATCATCCTGAAAGCCCAGTGCAAGGTGCGGCCCTACGAGGTCAACGCCGGTGAAACCGACCGCGTGGTGGCCGAGGTGACCGATGCGGTGGCGCGCGCGCTGGAAAAGGATGGTGATCTTCCCGCCTGCATCCGCGAAGGCATCGGCAAGATCGCCGCCATTCCCGTGGCCGGGGCGCGAAAGCCGTTGGTGGGCGTGGTGGGTGAGATCTACGTGCGCAACAACGTCTACGCCAATGAAGACGTGATCAGCGCCATTGAGATGTTCGGCGGCGAGGCGTGGATGATCCCGATTACCGACTGGATCCTCTACACATCGTCAATCGAGAACTACATGGAGGAATTCCCCTCGACCATCATGTCGTGGGACAAGGCCGACACCTTCGTCACCTACCACTGGATGAGGCACTGGGAGCAGAAGCTCATGCGCGCGGCCAGCCCGTTCCTCGACGACCGGCACGAGCCGCCCTTCCAAGAGTGCATGAAACTGGCCACCCCGTACATGGCGTTCTATTGCGGTGGCGAGGGCAAGCTGTCAATCGGCCGCGCCATCAAGTTCGCCCAGCAGGGCGCCGCCATGGTGGTCAACTGCGCCCCGTTCGGCTGCATGCCCGAGACCGTGGCCACGGCAGTGTTCGGCCGCGTCTCCGCTGACGTGGACATACCCATCGTCAGCCTGTTCTACGACGGNNTACGACGGCAGCGGCGGACAGAACCGGCGTCTCGAGGTCTTCCTCAACAATGCGGTCAGTGGCAAACGCGCAAGTGGCTGCACGAGCATCGTCGGCGACGTGCAGCCGGAGGTCTGGCGCCCCGGCGACAAGTTGGTGCCGGTACAGAACCTGACCGCGCGCTTGCGCACCGGCGGCAACGCCGGCGAATCGGCGTAGCGGGACGGATGTCTGCTAGCAAACCCGGTCACGACCGGCCTGCTTGGCGAGATAGAGCGCGTGGTCCGCTCGTTCGAACCAAGCCTTCTCGTCATCGTCAACTTCGATCCTGGCCAGCCCGACCGAGACGGTGACCGCGAGAGCTTCCGCCGACGCGCCGGCCACGCGCAGGGTGCGGATGCGGGCCAGCACGCGTTCGGCAAGCACACGGGCATCTGCTTCGCTCGTCTCACGCAGAATCACCGCAAACTCATCCCCGCCCAGGCGGGCAACGAAGTCGCTCTTGCGCAGAAAAACCTTCACCAGGCTGTTGGCCACATTCCGTAGCACGCCATCGCCCGTCGCGTGGCCGTTGCAGTCATTGACCGTCTTGAAGTGATCGACGTCGACGATGAGCAGCGACATTGCCTGACCGAATGCCTTGTGCATCTCCACGCTGCGCGCCAGGTAGTCGTCGAATGCCTTGCGATTTGGGACACGCGTCAGCGGATCGGTTTCGCTTTCCCGGCGCGCCGACTCGAGATCGTCACCGAGCGAGCGCACCTGCGCCCCAAGCATCTCCATCTGTCTGTGTTGGCGCTCGCTGCGCTCCTTGAGGATCTCCTTGAAGGCGCGGACGGCATCCAGCACTTCTCGTTTGAGTTCATCCGTGGCGTTGCTCTCGACCAGCGTCTCCAGGCGGCTCATTTGTGCGCGCAGCCGGCCGTCGATCTCTTCATCCTGGGTGAACGCCTGGCTAATGTTGCGGATGAACACCCAGATGACCTGACGCAAGTCCGCGGTCACGGTCACGGCCCGCTTGCAACTGCTCTGGCAATAGTCCCGCACGAACCGCCGCACAGCCTCCCATTCGCGCCGGCCCTTGCGCGTTCCCGCGTCGTCCTCCGGTGCGCCGGGCGGCGCCGTCGCCAAGGTGACATGTCTGGCCCAGGCCTCGGCGTTGGCCCGGAAGGTCGAAATATCCGTCCCCTCCTGTTCCAGGGCAAACTCGGCCACGCTGCGCAGAATTGCGGCAACCGTATCCAGCGCCGTGTCGGCAATCTGATTGCTGCCGAGCCCGTCTTCGGGAGGTTTGGTCTCAGATGGTCGCGGTGCTTTCCCGAACATGACGACGGCTTTCAGAGTTCATCGGCAAGTCCGCCGTCAAGGTTGAGCCGGACGGAGTCGCGAGAATCGGAGGACCGCCGGAGAGCAGGCGACAGAGATCAGGCGCAGGCTTGCCGCACGGCGCGCAACTCCGCTATGCTGGCATCCGACGTCATTCCCCTGCAGTGTCATTTTCAAAAAAGTCAGGAAAAAGGAGCAACCCCATGTCTAGTTCCCCTGGTCCGGTGAAGACCGCGCTCGTCACTGGAGCCTCCGGCGGCATTGGGTATGAGTTCGGCCGCCTTCTAGCCCAACAGGGATACAACCTGGTGCTGGTAGCCCGCAGCGCAGACCGTCTGGCCAAAATCGCCCTGGAACTGGCCGCCGCGTACCCAATAAGGACTGAAGTCATTTCCCTGGACTTGTCCCAGTCGGAAGCGGCCTCGCAGTTGTTCGCAGAAGTGGAGAGGCGCACGCTCACGGTCGACCTGCTGGTCAACAATGCGGGTTTTGGCGATCTCGGCCCGTATGCGAACAGCGACTGGGAGACTCAGCGCCAGATGATCCAGTTGAATGTCACTACCTTGGCGCAACTTACCCGTGTCTTTCTTGCAGGAATGGTTCAGAGGAAGTCCGGCAAGATATTGAACGTCGGATCCACTGGCTCGTTCACACCGGTGCCGTACATGGCGGTCTACGCTGCGACCAAGGCGTTTGTGCTGAGCTTTTCCGAGGCCCTGTCTGCGGAGTTGCAAGGCACGGGCGTGACCGTAACCGCGCTGTGCCCGGGCGTGACCAAGACCAACTTCTTCCAGCGGTCCAAGTCCGAAAACATGCTGCTGAAGAAGTTGAACGAGATGGAAGCCCGCGACGTGGCCCGGATTGGCTATCGAGCCCTGATGAAAGGGAAACCCCGGGTGGTTTCCGGATGGTTCAACAAGATCATGATTGCTTCCACGCGCCTCGCCCCTCGGGATGCTGTGCTGTGGATGAGCAAACGGCTGATGCAACCGTGAGGGCGGCAAGACCCACACCCGCAGTTTGAGCGAATAGAACCCGGTCCGGCGGCTGTGTATAGTGCGGCGCCTATGAGCCGTTTCTCCCGCAACCCAGCCGGACGGCGCACCCCGCGCCGGGGGGTGGAGCCCACGCCCCCGGCGTCGGACGCCAACGCCCTGCCCTCGTGGCGACACCTGTTCACGGACGTGCTTCTGCCCTTTGCCTTGTCGCGTGCCCTGCTTGCTTTCGTGGCGTGGATTTTCGCGAACCAGCCGCGCGGGCTGACCTGGATTGCCGAATACGCGAAGCGCGGCTGGGGATTCACGCCCGTGCGCTGGATAGACGTGTGGGCGCGCTGGGACTCCGCGTGGTACCTCGACATCGCCAAGCAAGGCTATCTGCCCGGCGCCTACGCCGCTGGCCAGTACAGCAACATCGCTTTCTTTCCGGTGTTTCCCCAGACGGTGCGCCTGCTCTACCGTGCGCTGCCGGCGGGTTGGCAGGGCGACCAGGCGGCCGTCTTGCTCGGCATCACCGTGGCCAATCTCTGCGCGCTCGCGGCCCTCGGCCTGCTCTACTGGCACGTGCGCGAGCGTTTCGGCGACCGCGCGATGGCCGCGCGAGCCGTGGTGTTCCTGCTGGCGTTCCCGACCGCCTTCTTCCTGAGCTGCTTCTACACCGAGTCCATGTTCCTGCTGCTGGCGCTGGCCACCTACCACACGGCGTGGAAAGGGCGCTGGGCCACGGCCGGTGTTCTCGGCGCTTTGCTGGCCGCCACACGCCCCACGGGTGTGTTGATTCTCGTCCCGCTGCTGTGGATGAGACTCGCGGCGGCCGACTTCAAGTTCGCACAACTCGGCGCGCGCGTGTGGTGGCTGGCGCTCGTTCCCACGGGCTTTGCAGCCTATGCCCTGTATCTGTGGCGCCTGACCGGCGATGCCTCGGCCGTATTCACGGCGCAGGCCGCCTGGAATCGGCACTTCGCTTCGCCCCTGGCGCTCTTCGACGACCCGATCCCACCGTACGGCGATCCGGTCCACCTCGATCGCGTTCTCACGCTGGCCTTCGCCGCTCTGGCGGCCTGGCTGGTCAGCCGGCGGGCCTGGCGCACCGACGGCCTTGTGATCTGTGCCTTCCTCGTAGCGTTCGTATTCAGCGGCAAGGCGCTGTCGGCGTCGCGCTTCGTGCTCGTGGCTTTCCCGGCCTACGTGTGGCTGGCCAGCCTGCGCTCAGAAGCCGCTCGTCTGGCCTACCTCGGCGCGGCCGCGGTGGTGCAGACCACGCTCTGGGTATGCTGGGTGCTCATGCGCTGGGTGGCGTAGGCGCCAGCTCCGGTGTTGGCTGGCCTGTGCCTGACCCGGCCAGGAGCCTTCGCACTGCCGCCAGCAGGGCATCCGCGCCGTAGGGCTTGTGCAGGATTGGGTCTTTGGCGGTGGTTTCGGCTTCGGCCCCCAACGATTCGGCGGCGTAGCCGCTCGAGAACAACACCGGAATCTCCGGGCGAAGGGCACGGCAATGGGCGGCGACTTTGAAACCACTGAGTCCCGGCATCATGATGTCGAGAAAAAGCAGGTCGAACTGTCCGGGATCGGCGGCGAACCGATCGACCGCCTGCTGTCCGTCGGCTACCGCAACCACGCGCGCGCCGGCGCGACCGAGCACCTTTTCGGCAACCCGGCGAACCGCCTCGCTGTCTTCCGCGAGCAGAATCGTGGCCGCGAGGCGTGTCTGACCGTCGGTCCCCGGCTCGGTGGGCAGCATCTCCGTCGCGGTTTTCTCGTGGGTCTCACAGGGTAACAGCAGGACAAACTCCGTTCCCTGGCTGGGTTCGCTACGAGCCGCGATGTGCCCGCCGTGCTGCCGGACGATTCCGTATACAACCGCCAGCCCCAGGCCCGAACCCCTGTCGCGGGTCTTCGTCGTGAAGAATGGCTCGAAGATCCGATCCAAGACAGCCCGGATCATGCCGTGGCCGGTATCCGATACTGTGATACGGATGAACGGCCCGGCCGGCCGCTGGCAAAGCTGTCCCGCCGTCGTGGCGTCGAGCACCACCGGCTCGATCGCGATCGACAGTTGTCCGCCGTCGGGCATGGCGTCGCGGGCGTTGAGGCAAAGATTGAGCATGACCTGTTCGAGCTGGCCCTTGTCGGCCTCGGTCATCGCCGGCTGCGGGGCCGCGCGAAAATCGATGCGGATGTTCTCGGGAATCAGCCGCCGGATCATTGCCAGGTGGGTGGCCACCAAACCGTTGAGGTCGACACTCTCCCGCCGCAGCGCCTGCCGGCGTCCGAAGGCGAGCAGTTGCCGAGTGAGCTGGCTCGCCTGACCGACGGTGTTGGCGATCACGCCAAGCGCCTCCTCGGAGTCGCGGCGTTCGGCACCCGCTGCGAGCGCCAGGCTGGCGTTGCCCCCGATCACCTGCAGCAGGTTGTTGAAGTCGTGGGCGATGCCACCGGCGAGCAGACCGACGGCTTCAAGCTTCTGCGCCTCCCGCAGCTGTTCCTCCAGCGCGCTCTGCCGGTCGGCGGCGTCGCGCAGATCGGTGATGTCGCGGATGAAGGAAAGCACGGCATCGGCACCGTCCCATTCGACGCGGGTCAGGCTCGACTGCACCCAGCGGTGCGAGCCGTCCTTCCTCAGGATCTGCCAGCCCGGATGAGGCGGAAGGTGCGCTCCGCCGAGCACAGCCTGGATCTGAGAGGTCAATTCGTAGCGGAACGCGGGAGCGACCTGTTCGATCCAGTCGCTCTGCCAAGGAAACTCCGCCGCGGTTTGGTACCCGAACATCTGGAGCGCGGCCGGATTCGCGTAGCGCACGCGTTCGTCCTGGTGAACCAGGATGCCGATGATCGCCGATTCGATCAGCGTGCGGTAGCGTTCTTCGCTCTGGCGGAGGGCGCGCTCGGTGGCGACGCGCTCGGTGATGTCGCGGGAGACGACCAGGACGGACTCGATCGCCCCGTCGCGGCCCATCTCGGGTGTAGCCCGCGACTCGAAACGCCGCAGCCCGCTCGGCGTCTTGAGATCAAATTCTACGGTGAGAGGCCGGCCGACGGCGAAGACCTGCCCGATGGTTCGCTGCCAAAGCACCATGGGCTCCGCGGAAGGCGCGAGTTCGCCCATCCCACCTCCGGTCGTCACCGCGGGGGATAACCCGGTCGCGCGGGCGAATGCGGGATTGGCATAATGGGCGCGTCCTTCGCGATCGAACCGCACCACGAGGTCAGGCGAATTCTCGGCCAAAGTCCGCACCTGTTGCTCACGCTCGAAGATTTCCCGACGGGCTTGCTCGCGCTCTGAGACGTGCTTGCGCAGGGAATCGCGCATACGGCCGAGCGTGATGGACAGCAAATCGAGTTCGCTCAGATGGGAGCGCACCGGTGCGGTTTCGGTCAGGTCCAGTGAGGCGATTCGCCGGCTCTGCGCGGCCAGTTCGGCCAGAGGCTTGGAAAACCAACGGGCGAGGCGCAGCGCCAGCCAGGCCGCGGCCAGCAGGGCCAGAAGGCCGACCCCGGCGATGAGCCACTGCTGCTCGCGGGCCGCCGGAATGAGGTCGGACTCGGGCAGAAGCGCGCCGATCCAGAAACGGTGCTGGGAGCCGACTTCGAAAGGCGTGAATCCCGCCCACCACGTCTCGCCGTCGAGCGCGAGGCGAAAGCGATCCGGCTGGCCGCCATGGTCGGCCTGCCAGGTCGCCACCGCCGTCGCAACCTGCGGAGAGCCGGCTTCGGCAACCGGTTGCAGCGCCGGCACGTTTGCATCCGGCTTGACTTCGTTTCGTTTGTCCCGAGGCGGCCCCAGCAGCCTCCCGTCATCGGTCAGTACGAACATCATCCCGCGCGGCGACGGCTGCACGGATGTCGTGAAGTGCACTATCTCGTCCAGAGGCAAGTCGTAGGTGACGACCAGGATTTCGCCCGACGGGTCGCGCGCGGCGACGGCCGCAGAGATGCTGGGGGCCCTGGCGGTATAGAGCGCGTAGACCTCGGTCCACGCCACCAGACTCGATGCGCTGGCCTGCGCCTCGGGCAGGGTCTGGTCCCGAAACGCCGCCATGGCCGCCTTGTACCAGGGTCGCTGCCGCCCATCGTAGCCGGCCAGGGACAGATCCCATTTCTGCACCAGTTGTCGTCCCGCGTCCTCCCACAACGCCCAGCGACTGGTTTCGCCCCATTCGGCCGGCCGGAAGTCACGCGTCAGGAATTGCAAGCGGCGGGGGTCGGCCGGAGGCAGCCGATCCGCCACGGGTTTGAGGAGCGCGGATCGGCGGACGGGCTCGCTGTAGCGGAGGAGGAGAAGATGCGCGCCTTTCTGGTCGGCGAGCAGCATCGAATCGACCTTGGGCAGCGAGAACAGCCCCGGCATCAGCAGATCTCTGCGCGTGTCCGCGTCCTTGGCCGAGTACTGCCCCTGCCGGATCGCCGCATAGTCCTCGATCAGCTTCTGCCGGATTGGATCGAACAGATCCTGCAGTCGCACCTCCGCATCTCGCCCCAACGAGAACATCAGGGACCCGGCGACGTCGCGCGCCAGACGTGCGGTCCCGAGAAGTGACGCCGTCAACAAGCTGCCCAAGACCAACAACACGAGGAGCGCGAAGGCAATCAGCAACCCACCGCGGATGCTGACCGCCCGACGAGGAAGACCTTGCTCGGAGGAACCTTGTTCTTGCTTCACGGTGGAACCCAGTTGCGCCGCTGGCAACTGCACATGGCCCGGCGATTGTACACCCAGCGGAGAAGATGGAGCGAGGGAAGGTAGCCTAGCGTCCGCCGCGCAGGCGCCAAACCACCTGCACCCCTGCCACCACGGCCAGCGACCCGGCGATAAGTAGCGCGTGGATGAGTGCAAGCCAGGGCACGCCTAGTAGGCCATAGACCAGGAAGGCCAGGATGAAGAAGTCGCGCCGGCCGATGGCGTGCACGGTGACGAGCAGGTCACGTCTGTCCTTGGCCAACCGGGTCTTCATGTCCGAACTGCCGGTGAGGCGCCAGCGCACCTTGATGATCTCTCCTCCCCCGCCCTGCAGCCTGAGTTCGCGGTAGGCGACCACGTCGTACCCGAGGTACAGAACCGTGGCCACAAGACCCGCAGCCAGCGCCAATTGGTTGCCGTTGGCGCGGAAAACACCCACGCCGATGCAGGTGAACAGCACCATGTTGAGCCCATCATCCACCAGAGTGTCCAGCCACTCGCCCAGCGCGCTCTGCTGGAAGCGTACGCGCGCCAGCTCGCCATCGCAACCGTCGAGGATCGACTGCAGGTGCGCAAGGAAGAAACCCCACACCATGAGGGCGGGGCCTCCGCTCGCCACCGTGAGCGCACCCAGCAAGCCCACCAAAGCCGCGCCCAGGGTGACCTGGTTGGGGGATAAAGGCAGGCGACAAAGCAGGTGGCGCGTGATGAAGAACGACACCGGCTTGTTCAGGTGGCGCGCGACGAAACCCAGATCGCCACGCAGCAGCTCGGCGAAGACGGCGCGTTCGGCGTGGCGGCGGCTGGCCTCATCGATCACGCGCAAGGTACCTTCGAGCGAGCGGCTGGCGGGTCGCACCTCGTCGGCGCCCACCTCGATAGCGCCCGACATGTCCCGGCGCAGAGCCGTCAGGTTCTCGGGCTTGGGCACCTTGTGTACCTGCACCGAAGCGGGCAGGTAGGGAGGCAGGCGGCAGCTTCCGTCGGAGGCGAGCACCACGTGGTATCCCAAGCCGTGCAACTGCTTGATGGCCCGTTCGAGGACCGACAGACCGGCCACGCGCATGGACGAACCCACCACCTCAGCGAGGGTGGCCCGCAGAAGCACGGGCGGCTTGCTGGGCGTCGGCGCATCCGCAGGAGGCGCAACGGGGCTCGCGTTTTTCTCGGCGGGGCTCACGGGGGATGGGTAGTCTGGCACAGCAAGCGCACGTCGGGCTAGGATAATGTCCGCAGGGCGGCCTTCCCCCCAAACCGGCTATCCGCAACAGGCTCCAAGCTTCGATGGCGGCAAAATGTCGGCGACAGCGGCTAGATTTGCTACGATCTGGCGCAGGCTATCGGTGATCGCGAAGACACGAGGCGGGTGGCGTGAATCAAAAGGAGGGCTCAATGACGGCAAAAGCGTGGTCGATCCTCTGTCTCATCGCCGCGGCTCTAGTTGGCGGCGGCGGAGCTTGTGGCGGCGGCAGTTCCAACACCAGCGGCCTGGTTTCGTGCACCATGGCCGAAGGCCCGATCGTGGGGATCAAGATCTGTGCAGAGGCTCCGATTAGCTTCAAATCGCAGATCAAGTCGCTTTGCGAGAGCGCGGCGGATGCCGGTCTGGCGAGTGTGGGCGCCAACTCGAACTTCACCGACGGCCCCTGTTCCCGTGCGAGCGCCCTCGGAGGCTGCAGGATCACGAGCGGCGGCATGACCGTGACCATGTGGTACTCCAGCGTAGGCGGGATCGGCACGACGGCCAACGTCCTGGCGATCTGCACCGGCATCGGCGGGACATACGTCGCGCCCTGAGCCCAGAGTTCGACAACGTCCGCCCCGCGCCGTCGTCGGTTCATTATGGGCGGAATGGCGTCCACCGGGACGGCGCTGCTCGAGCATGACGAGAGGCCACTGCGTGCCTTGGACAGCGACTTTCGCAGTCGGTGAACGAGGCCGCCCCCCACGCACGTCGAGCCCTGCCCAACTCGGCGGTTGCAGTTGCCGCTATTTCGGTGGTTCCGAGGGCTCGGGGCCAACGTTGGTTAAAGCGAACAGATAGTCCCCCCAGCGACCGTGCGGATGATGGCGGTAGTAGTATGGCATCTCGGCGCGCGCGGACGCCATGTCGCGCAAGTTGAGGTGTGCTTGAATCAGCAGGCTGTCGCGCTCGTCGGAATCGCGCGAATCGCCGAATTTCTGGCGCGCCTCGCGGGCCGCTTCGACGGCCTGGGCCGGGTTGGTCCTGTACTGGTCCCGGATCTGCTTCATCAACAAAGCCTCGGCCGTGATCTCAGGATCAGCAGGCGGGGGAGAGCCCGCATCGGGCGTGACGAACTTGGGCGGTCGAACCTGGGGGACCAGAGCTGGAACAGCGGCGGCGCCAACAGAGTACGGTTGCGGCTGCGTCGCGGACGGCACTTCGTCCTTCTTTCCCCAGCGCAACAAGAAAACAACCAACGCCGTGACCAACGAAAACCAGAAGAGGATGTGAATGGTGCGTTTCATGGAAGGCTAGTTCCCTGGCGCATCGCTTTGCGCGGAAGGATCTTGCCGCGGCTCTGTTGGAATCGCAAGGGCGGCGTGGGCTGTTGGATCCCATCGCGAGTCTGCGTAGCTTCCTTTGGTTCCTTTGCGTCTGCAGTTGCGGCGCCTCGCGCTCCTTTCGGCTCGAAAAACTGCGGCCAGGTCTGTTTCCCATAGCGGAGTCACCGTCGCACGCCGCATCGAGTTGTCACGGTGGGTCTTCATGACTCTTCTTGCTTGGGAAGCCGGGACCACTTCAGGGCTTGGAGCGCACGCCCAGCCGTGCAAATATGGCATCCGCGCTGGAGGAACCCACGATGCGAAAGACTCTCGGTTTCTGCTTCCTTTCCCTCACACTGATCGCCGGAACGGCGCATGCACAAGGTGTTTTCCTTGAAAAAGGACAGCCCGGCATTAGCGCCGTGGCTGGCGCCGCCGTGATAGGGACCGGGTGGAGCGCATCCGTCGTGCCCAGCTACACCTACCGGGGCGTGTTCGACGTGGGTCTGGACGTGACTAACTATAGCTACAGCAACGGGGACGCAAAGCGTCTCTCAGCCATTGGCCTGATGCCGTTCACAAACATCTACTTCACTCGCGCCGAGGATGGCCGGCTGCCAGTCTCGCTTTCGGGCACCTTCGCGTTCCAGAAACGGCTCTTCAGGGGCAACGGGGGCGCGCCCAATCCTGACGAATGGGGCATGCTGCTCGGCGCCTCGGTCTTCCGACGCATCGAGTTCAGCAACAGCTTCGCCGGCATTCCCGAGGTGTTTGTCGCGTACGATCTGCAGGCCACCACCTGGCACAGCACGACAAGAGAGGGCAACGCCGCGGCTCGCCCGGGCCAGGAAACGAACTACGACAACAAGCCGCGCGCATTCTTTCGCGCCAACCTGGCTTTCAAGGGGGAGAAGATCGTGTACGCAGCCAGCCCCTACCTGGGCTACCAGGGCGGCCTCGCAATCGGCGCCAACCTGGGCGCGATTTTCTAGCGCCCGCGCCCGCGCCGGCGCGGGCAGACGAACCCTTCGCAAGAAAGAAGAGAAGGCCAAGCTCCCACGTCCAACGCTGTAGTACCGTGAGCGCACCCGCCCGCCCCGAAGTCAATATTGGTTTTGCCTGCACCGACCTGCAGTGCAGGCTGGGACGCGAGCCAGCGGTGGCCATGCGTTGGTTGGGTTCGGATGGCGAGCGAAAGGAGTTCACGTTCGGACAACTCGCCGCCGAGAGTTCCCGGTTTGCCGCCGTGCTGGCCGGGCTAGGCGTGGTGCCCGGCGCGCGCGTCTCTTTCATGCTGCCCAAGCTGCCCGAGATGTTCATCGCCGTCCTGGGTGGCCTGAAGGCACGCGCGGTGGTGGGTCCTCTGTTCGCCAACTTCGGCGACGAAGCCCTCTTGGATCGGCTGGGTGATGCGAGCGCGTGTGTCTTGCTGACCAAGCACAGCTTGCTCAAGAAAGTTCAGCGCATCCGTGATCGGCTGCCCAACCTGCGCCACGTCCTCTTGGTGGACGCCGACGATCATCTGACCGCCGACATCCTGAGCTACCGCCGCCTGATGCGCGAAGCCTCGGCTGACTTCACGGTGGCGCCCACTTCGCCGGAAACGCCGTCGATCCTGCACTACACCTCAGGTTCGACGGGCAAACCCAAGGGCGTGCTGCACGTACACGGGGCTTTGCCCAGCATAGTGGCGACGACCCGCAATGTCCTGCAGGTGGGACCTGGCGACGTTCTCTGGTGTACGGCCGACCCGGGCTGGGTGACGGGGACATCCTACGGGATCATCGGGCCCTGGGCTGTCGGCGCCACCCAAGTCCACTACGGCGGCAGCTTCGACGCCGGCGCGTGGATGACCATCCTCGAGCAGGAGAAGGTCAACATCTGGTACACAGCGCCGACCGCCCTGCGCATGCTGATGCGTGAAGAGGCGTCACTCTATGCAGGCCGGCGCCTCGGAGCGCTGCGCTGCGTGGCCAGCGTGGGCGAGCCGCTCAACCCTGAAATCACTTTCTGGGCCCGCCGCACCCTGGGCAAGGAGATTCACGATACCTGGTTCCAAACCGAGACCGGCGCCATCATGATCGCCAACCGGCCCGGGCTTGCCGTGCGCCCCGGTTCCATGGGCAGGGTGGTCGACGGTGTCGAGGCCGTCGTCCTGGACAGCTCGGGCCAACCCCTGCCTATCGGGCAGCAGGGCCGGCTGTGCCTGCGGCGAGGCTGGCCCTCCATGTTCAGCCAGTACATCAATCGCCCCGAGGCCTACGCCAGTCGGTTCCACGGCGAATACTACGACTCGGGCGACATGGCGGTGCAGGATGCGGATGGCTACTTCTGGTTCGTCGGCCGCAGCGACGACGTGATCAACACCTCGGGGCACTTGGTGGGCCCTTTCGAGATCGAAAGCGTCTTGCTGGAACTGCCCGAGGTGGTCGAAGCAGCCGCGGTGAGTGCGCCCGACCCCATCCGCTTCGAGAAAGTCGTGGTCTTCGTGTGCCTGCGCTCAGGCCATTCCCCCTCGCGCGAGTTGGAGAGCCGCATCCGCCTGCACGTGGCGAACCGCGTGTCGTCCATCGCCAGCCCCCAGGATGTGGTGTTCGTGGCCAGCCTGCCCAGAAACCGCAGCGGCAAGATCATGCGGCGGGTCCTGCGCGCGCGCTTCCTGGGCCAGGATGAGGGCGACCTTTCCAGCATGGAAACCTGGCACCCCGGGGATATCGGCGACCGGCGCGAACGGGTGTGATCGGTCGGTTACTGTCCCGATTTCTTTCTGCCACGGCAGGCCGCGGCTGCCCTTGTCGCTGGATGTGGGCGTTTTCGGTTGGCTTGTGCGCCCCAACGCGCTATCACTAGGAGAGCGAAACAGGACTGGCGGAGGCCTCTTTTCGATGCACAGGAAGAAGCTGGCACTCATCGGAGCGGGAAATATTGGCGGCGAAATCGCCGCCCAGGCGGCCCGACTTGAGTTGGGCGACGTCTATTTGTTCGACATCCCGGACAAGCTGGGGATAGCCCAGGGCAAGGCTTTGGACCTGGAGCAGAATGGCTGCATCCTGGGCTACGACGTGCGCATACAGGGCACGTCCAACTGGGACGACCTGGCGGGCAGCCACGTGGCGATCGTGACCGCGGGCATCCCCCGCAA
>PMCR01000527.1 GCA_003155465.1 Myxococcales bacterium
TCGCAAGAGGCAGGACGCCGGCACAAGGACGTCTGGGAACATACCAAGCAGGTGCTCATGCAGTCACCGGCGCAGCCCATCGTGCGCTGGGCCGCCCTGCTGCACGACATCGGCAAGGTGGACACCCGGGTCATGCTGAGCGACGGCAAAGTCACCTTCCACCGCCACGCCGAGGTGGGCGCCCGCCTGTTCGATGCCTTGGCCCGCCGACTGGGTTTTGCCCGTTCCGATCGCAAGCGCATCCGCTTTCTCATCGTCAACCATCTGCGGGCCAATGCCTACGAGTCGGAATGGACCGACGCGGCCGTGCGCCGTTTCGATCACGAGATGGGAGACGCGCTTCCTGATCTCGTCGAGCTGTCGCGGGCCGACGTCACCTCGGCACGGCCAGGCCGACGCCAGGAGGCGGCACGCAACATCGAGGCGCTTCTGCAACGAATCGTGGTCGTGCGCGAACTCGATGCCCGCATGCCGCCCTTGCCGCCGGGGGTGGGCAACGCCATCATGGACACCTTCGGTATTCCGCCTTCGCGCCGGGTGGGCGAGCTGCGCAAGCTGTGCGAGGACGCCATTGAACGCGGCGAGCTGCTCGAACGCCAACCGGTGGAGTACTACGTAGACTTCCTGAGACGCCAGGGGATCGAAGTGGACAAGCCGTAGCGACAGAATTTGCTATCGGCAGCGAGGCGGAGTCGGTTGCTTCCCGCTCTGTTTCCGGCCTCCCTCTCCCTTCGGAAGGCCGGAAGGCGGTGCCTGACACATATTCAGAAGTGCGACACAATCTGACATCATCTTGGTTGCCGTTCATGGGCACCCACCTACACCGCACTCCGCCCCTCAGAGCTCGTCAGATCCCCCTGGCGGACTGCCGTCGGCTATGCCAAAAAGGGGGCTGGTCCCGGGTGACGGAACACTTGCGAACCCCGCCAGGCCCGGAAGGGAGCAACGGTAGCTGGTCGACCGGGTGCTCGGGACCTTTTTCGCAGACGGCGGGCTGTCACGGCACGGGACGCGTGCAGGAGCCGGGCGCAGTGGCGGATCATGGTGCTACAATCAGGATCCTCTGGAGACGAGCCGGATCCAATGCCTCGCATGGTCACTTGCGTAAAGCTCGGGCAGGAACTGCCTGGCGTCGCCTACAAGCCGTTCAACAACGAGCTCGGGCAAAGGATCTATGACCAGGTTTCGCAGCGGGCGTGGATGGAGTGGATTGAATACTCCAAGCGGATCGTCAACGAATTCCGCCTCGACCTGACCTCGCCCATCGGGCAGCAGGTTCTCCTCGAACAGGCCGAGCAGTTCTTCTTCGGTGCGGGAGGCCGCAACCCGCCGGAGTTCGTGGCACCCAAGTCGTGACAGCTCGCCATGCCTGATGACAAGGGGCGCCGTACGACGGGGGCCATTCCCATAGCGAGCGAGCAGCCGGTGCGGCGGCCGACAGGCTCCTTCTTCTTTTCGGAAGGTGGCTCGCAGCGCAATGAGCCGCAGGCTCGTGATCCCCGTGTTGCCGTCAGCGCACCAGTGAGGATCCACTACGAAAGCATTCTCGATTTCCACGAGACCCAGTCGGTCAACATCAGCCGTTCCGGCATGTTCTTGTCGTGCGCCGTTCCGCAGCCAGTGGGCACCATCGTCGACTTCGAGCTGGCGCTGGCCGACGGCCTGAAGCTGCTTCGGGGCAAGGGTGAGGTTGTGCGCGTGACCAGCACGCCCATCGCGGGAATGGGCGTGCGTTTCCGTGAGCTCGACGAGGAAGCCCGCCGATTCCTCGATCGCATCGTTCAGGTGAACGAAGAGGAAGGACGCCTGCCGGCCATCTCGCTCGACTTTGCCAGTCCGCCCGCTGGCACCCCGTCCTCCGGCTCCATGGCGTCATCCCGCTATAGCCCTTTGCGCGGCGCCACCACGCTGCAACCGGGCCTGTCGGTCAGCGGGCGCGACTTGCACGTCAAACTTACGCCCGCGACCGTAGGCTACTTCACCAACAACCCCCTGCTCAACATCCGTCTGGGCGGTTTCGTGGTTCCCTGCGACGAGAACGTGCCTCTGGGCGCGGTTTTCCAGGTGGTGATCGAAGGCTTCGAAGGTCATGCGCTGTTCACCGGCAAAGGCAAGGTGGTGGCCAAACAAGAACACCGGCTCGGCGTTCGCCTGTCCGACGTGGACAAGGCCGTGCTTGCGCGCCTGCAGGCCGAAGTCACCCGGATGAGCCCATTCGGGCGTTAGTCGACTTCTCGCTGTCGCAGAGCGGCCTTGATCGGTAGACTACGGCCGTGACTGCGAAGCCTACCAACCAAGAAACTCAACCCGACGAAAAAGTCGAAGCCGCGCGCGCCCGTTTGGCGGGCACCGGACGAAATGATGCCTGCTTCTGCGGCTCCGGCAAGAAGTACAAGAAGTGCCACCTGGCCGACGATGAGACGGCCGCCTTGTCGCCACCCCGGGCGCCTGACCCGGACGAGCTGCTCGCCGCGGGCTGGCAGCTGTTTGAACAGCGCAGGCCGGCAGCCGCGGAGAAGGAGTTCCAGTCGGCCCTTGTTCTTCGGCCCGACTGGCCCGACGCCCTGGTCGCCATCGGCTTGGCGCGCTTGCGCGCGGGCGATCAAGATGCCGCGCGCAAGGAATTCAACGAGGTTTTGCGCGTCTGCGAGAAGCTGGCCACCGAGCTGCGCGAATCAGGCGCCAAGGACGCGTTCTCCCGCAAAGAGGCACAGGCCTACCTGCGCGCCAGCCACGCTCTCGGGTGCCTGGCCTTCGACCAGGAACGCTACCAGGATGCTCTGGTCGATCTCGAACGCGTGTACGCGGTGGACCAGGGCGCGGTCGGCACCGAAGCCCGTCTCATCGCTGGCGCCGCACTCCTGAAGCTCAAGCGGGCGGCGGACGCCGCGCAGGTTCTGGATGTGGCCAGCAAGTCGGAAGCCGGGGCCGGCCGCGCATGGCTGAGCCTGGGTCTGGCACAGTTCGCTGCGGGTGATCAGGCTGCCGCGCGGGCCGCGATGCTGCACGCGCTCGACGCCAATTCCCACTTCGGCGTGGCGCTCCTCGGCCGGGTTCCCGCCCGCGCGGCCAACCTGGGTGCAGCCACGGCCGGTAGCCGCGAGGAAGCCGTGGGATATGCGCAGACTTTCGGTGATACCTGGGACAAGGAGGCAAAGAGCTTCCTCAAAGATGTCCTGGCTGGTCGCTCTGCGGGCGCCAGCAAGGCCAGTGGCGAAGGCGGCGCGCCGGTGGAGTAGTGCAGGTGGCCCCCAAAGATCCCGCTTTGCCAGTCCCGCAAGAACGTCGCGCCTCGCGCCGGAATCCGATCCAGGTGCGGCTGCAACTTGCCGACATGGCCAGCAGTTTCTTGGGCCGCAGTGTAGACGTGAGCCGGGGCGGCCTTTTCGCGGCGTCCCCTGAGACGCGACGGGTGGGTACCTTGCTGCGCGTGCGCGTACTCGGCCCGCGCGGCGAGGCCGTGTTTGCCGTGGGCGTTGTCGTGCGCTGTTTCTCCGACCTGGAAGGCAGCCACGAGGGCACCTTGTCGCCGGGCATGGCCATCGCGCTGACCTCGACCAGCGAGGCGTGGGATCGTTTCTGGGAGGACATCCGGATGACCGACGGCGAGGAAGACGAGGCCGAGGACGACGAGGATGAGGCGTGAGCAGCACCGGGGCCTTGTTTCCGGTTTCGTCTGACAAGGCGAATGCCTTGCGCCAGCGTCTGGCCGCGCTGCAAATCCAGGAAGAGGACTTGGACGAAAGCTTCGTCCGCTCCGGCGGCAAGGGCGGGCAGAACGTGAACAAGGTGGCGACCTGCGTGGTGCTGGTGCACCGGCCGACCGGCACTTCCATCAAGTGCCAGCAGGAACGCACCCAGGGACTCAACCGCTACCTCGCGCGCAAGCTGCTGGCTGACCGGATCGAGGCGGAGCGGCTGGGCCGGCAGAGCCAGCAACAGCAGGAGCGCGAGCGAATCCGGCGGCAGAAGCGGCGTCGCTCGCGCCGGGCCAAGAACCGCATGCTGGCCGACAAGCACGCCCAGGGTGCCAAGAAAGCGCTGCGCGCCGGGGTCACGCGCGACGAGTAGCAACACTGCGTCAGCTTCTCGATTCACCGTGGCGTTGGCGGGCGCGGCTGCTGGCGCCGGGCCATAAAGGGACTGTGTTTGGTCCTTGCAGGTTTCGGTCATGCGCTACTCGACCCAGGTCAGGCCCATCAGCTTTTTCAGGGCCAACGCCGCCGAGGTCATGCTCCAGTTCGGCGAGCAGCGCGAGCCCATGGTCATCACCCAGAACGGGACGGTCAAGGCCGTGATTCAGGACGTGGCCTCCTACGAAGCCACCCAGGAGACCCTTGCCTTGCTCACAATGCTTCCCCGCTACTGACCGGGCGAATGCGCCATGCGAACCGCTGCGTAGGCGGGCTGACCTGGGCAGTCCGGTGGGGTGAGCTTGCGCAGCTCAATGCGCAGAGTGACCCCGGCAAAATGCGCCGCGATGGCGTCGAGCATGTGGCGAGCCAGGGCTTCCAGAAGATGGTGGGTCTTGCCGGTCCCGATCCCGACGATGATCTCGGCCACCTGCCGGTAGTCGATGGTGTCGGTCAAACGATCGGTGGACTGGGCTGTGTCTAATGGGGCGTCGATCTCGATGTCGGCTTCGAACCGGCGCAAAGATCGTCGCTCCGAAGGGGTTGCGCCGTGGCGCCCCTCGAAGCTGATCTTCGACAACACGAGAGTGGGCATTCGCTAGGCCGCACTCTTGACCGCTGATGGTCTCGCATTCAAGGCGCCTCGACCTCGGCTTCCTTGCGCATCTTGCGTTTGATGATCTGGCGCTTCACCGGCCCCACCATGTCAATCAACAAGCGGCCGGCCAGGTGGTCGTATTCGTGCTGCATGGCCCGCGCGAACAGGCCGCTGCCCGCGACCGTGAAGGGTTTGCCCTCGACGTCAAACGCCTTGAACTCGGCGGTCATGGCCCGTTTCACGGGCACGAATATCCCGGGAAACGAGAGACACCCCTCGTCCCCGGTCTGCGCCTCGTCGGACAAGCTGACGATCTCGGGGTTGATGAAGGCCATGGGCGGATCGGTGGGCTGGCGGCCCGCCACTTCGGGGTCGACCAGGAAGATCCGCAGCGGAACCCCGACCTGGATGGCCGACAGTCCGGCGCCCTCGGCCAAGTACATTGTGTCCGTCATGTCCGCCACCAAACGCTTCAGTTCGTCATCAAAACTGGTGACGTCACGCGACGTCTCACGCAGGTGTTGGTCGGGGAAACGCAGGATGGGAAGAATGGACATCTCACTAGAAAGAATGACATCCGCCGACGGAGCAAGCAAGACGCGGCGGCGCGGCACGGCTGTCCAACTGGCTGGCCTCCGTCGAAAGTGCGACCGCGCGTTGACAACCCCGGATGCCATTCGTAGCCTTGCCACCCTGCCCGCTTCACTTCCATGAAGCTCGTCCGATATGCCGAAGCCGATTTGCCGACGGTCCACGGACCGTTTCGTGTTTTCGTCTACCATGAGTCGGGCGAGCCGAACGCAACCAGCCCGGCCAACCTCGCCCAGGAGCACGTGGCCATCGTGCGTGGACCGATAGAGGGCAAGGGCCACGTGCTGACCCGGGTGCATTCCGAGTGTTGGACCTCCGAGGTCCTGGGGTCGCTCAAGTGTGACTGCCGCGAGCAGCTACACGTGGCGCTGGAGAAGATCGCGGCCGAGGGCGCCGGCGTGCTGGTCTATCTGCGGCAGGAGGGCCGCGGCATCGGGCTGGGCAACAAGATCCGCGCCTATGCCTTGCAGTCAAGTGGCGCCGACACGGTGGAAGCCAACCTGGCGCTGGGTTTCGAAGCCGACGAACGCTCCTACGACATCGCAGGTGCCATCCTGCGCGACTTGGGTGTGCTTTCGGTGCGGCTCATGACCAACAACCCGCTCAAGGTCAAGGGACTGCAGGACGCCGGCGTGACGGTGGTGGACCGCGTCTCACACTGGGTGGGTGAAAACCAGCACAACGCCGGGTACCTGGCGGTCAAGCGCCACAAGATGGGGCACCATCCCGACGGGAACGAAACTGATGCCTCCAACCCCTTGCTCGTTCTTCACGCTGTCCCCAAGTCTGGCAAGCGCTAGCGCCAGAACAGGAGATCGTCATTCCTACCGTCGAAGAAGTTCACGCGGCTCTAGCCCAAGTCAAAGACCCAGCTCTCGGCCGCGACTTGCCGGCGGCGAACATGGTGCGCGAGGTGGGCGTCGACCGCGGCAAAGTTCGCATCAACCTCCAGTTGACCACGCCGGCCTGTCCTTCGCGCGACGCGATCGCGCAGGCCATCCGTGAGGCCCTGGGGCGACTCCCCGGCGTGACCGGGGTGGAAGTGGCATTCACGGCTGAGGTGGCGCGGCGCCTGGGCCCGCAGCGCGAGAGGCTGCCGGGAGTCCGCAACATCATCGCGATCGCGGCGGGCAAGGGTGGCGTGGGCAAGTCCACCGTGGCCACCAACCTGGCCGCAGCGTTGCACCAGCAAGGGGCCCGGGTCGGCCTGCTGGACGCCGACGTGTTCGGGCCTTCCATCCCGCAGATGATGGGCAACCCCGAAGTCCCGCCTGACGTGGGCGCGGGCCAGAAGATCAAGCCCGCGGTCCACCACGGCATCCGGGTGGTATCGGTGGGCTTCTTCGTCGAGCGTGGCACCGCCATCATCTGGCGCGGGCCCATGGTGCACAAGCTGCTGCAGCAGTTTCTCGACGACGTCGAGTGGGGCGAGCTGGACTACCTGGTCGTCGATCTGCCGCCGGGCACAGGCGACACGCAGCTTTCGCTGTCGCAGCTCATCCCCGTGACTGGCGCGGTCATGGTCACGACGCCGCAAGAGGTTGCCATCCTCGACGTCGAGAAGGCGATGGCCATGTGGAAGAAGGTGCAGGTTCCGGTGCTGGGCATCGTGGAAAACATGAGCTACTACCTGTGCCCGTCGTGCGGGCACCGCGACGAGATCTTCTCGCGCGGCGGCGGTCGCAAACTGGCCGAACGCGAAGGCGTGCGCTTCCTGGGCGAGGTGCCGCTTCTGCCCGCGGTGCGCGGCGGTGGTGATGCAGGCAAGCCCGTGGTGCTGGCTGAACCGACCTCGCCGGTTGCCCACCTGTTCATCGCCATCGCCCAACAGGTGGCTTGCGCGCTATCGGTGCTCAACCTGCCCGACCCGGGAACTGGGAAGCGGAGCAGCCGACTTAGCGTCCTTAAGTAACAGCTGGCTTGGAATTCGGAGAAGCGGGCGAGGTGTAGGTGGCGGCAGCCGTGGCCGTGGCAAACGCAGGTACGGTGACAGGGGCCAGGTTCCCAGTATTATCACTGCTGCCCTTTGGGGGATTAGACAGCACGCGGAGGCGGCGCATTGCGCGCGAGCAGCGGGTCCGCAATCGGAAACACGCTGCAATTGCTTGGAATGACGGATGGGAAACCGGCTTTGCGCCGTGACGTACGCCGTCCGCCAGTGCTTGCGAAAAACGTCGCAAGGCGGGAAGTTGCGTCCGAATACAAAGTCAGGCGCACCCAGGACTCCGCACTGTTCATGGAAAGGATGGTGACACGATGCCAGTCTGGCTCATCCGGGCAGGTTCACACGGCGAGTACGAGCAAGAGTTCATCGCCGCCGCAGGTGCCAGAGACTTGTCACCGGCCTTCTTGGGAATGA
>PMCR01000443.1 GCA_003155465.1 Myxococcales bacterium
GGCCGACAGGAGAAGGTGAAGCGGCTTCTGCCCGCGGAGTCGCGCGACACATTCCGGGTCCTGTACGAGAAGAACAACAAGTTCTCGCTCGCGCAGGCCGACATCTAGTCCCAGGTGCCGCGGGCGGCGTTGTGGCGGTTGGCAACAGGGGTTACTCTCATGGGCAAGGAGCCTTGCCCATGATGCCTCACACTTACGCGCAGACTTTCTTTTCGGTCAGTGTTGTCCTTGGTTTGGCGCTCTCCGGTTGCGGCCGCGCTGTGCCCAACCAGGGGCAGACCCCGCAGACCGGCGCTGGCGTTGGCGGCACCTGCCGAAGCCTCGCCGACTGTCGTAGCGGGCTTTCCTGCGACTCCACCACCCACGCCTGCCGGCCCGCCGGCTCCACCATTCCGGATGCGGCCTGCGTTCTTTCGGCCGAATGCATGCAGGGTTACTACTGCTCGCTGGCGGGCACCTGCGCGCCCGTGGGCACCGGGGTGGCGGGTGCCACGTGTACCGACGACGCCCAATGTGGCGCCGGGCTGGCCTGTGTGCGCCAAGGGCTGACCGGCGCTTGCGCACAGCCGGGCGCGGGCGATCTTTCCTCCAGTTGCACGCAACCCGCGGGCTGCATGGCGGGGCTGCAATGCCTATCCGGAATCTGCAGCAAGATGACGCTCTCGGCACCTTGGGCCGGGGCAATCTGCGACGGGCAGGAGGCTGTCACAGCGACGGTGTTGTTTCACGTTCCCCGCGCGGACGACCCAAACAGCGACGACTTCTACAGCCTGCCCTTCCCCAACGACATCCGCCGACCAAAGGGCAAGCTGAACCTGAAGGGCCATCCACGCCCGGGCGCGCGGCTGCTTCCCTTCGACCTGGTGGATCGCTACCTCGGCGCCATGGAACAGGACTCGACCGGTTTCGGTGTGAATCAGGCGGTGTATTTCCGCTTCTCGCGCATGCCGGACAGCAATAGCTTTTTCCAGCCCGGGACGGTGGCCTTGCTCAACATCACGCCCACCTCCCCGGAGTATGGCTTCTCCTCAAGCTTGGTTTGGTACCTTGACGGGGGACGGACCCGCTACATATGTGACCGCTACCTGATGATTCGTCCCCAGTTCGGCCAACCGCTGCGGCCAGGGACCACCTATGCGGCCATTGTGAGGCGCATCGCGACGGATGAGTCGGGAAACGTGTTCGGTCCGGACAGCGACTTTACGGCCATGCTGGCCGCCGGGGCGCCCGCCGATCCTGATCTGGCGGCTGCTTGGGCCGCCTACGCTCCCTTGCGGGCCTTTCTCGCGGACGACAAGGCACCGGTCAAGCTGACCGCCGCCGAGTTGGCCGCGGTGGCCGTGTTCACGACCGAGAAGATCGAGGACCCTTTGGCTGCGATCCACGCCGCTATTGCAGCGGCGCCCGCACCCGCCCTCGGCAACCTGGTGAATTGCAGCGATGCGGGCGCGCTTTCTGCTTGCGACGATGGCCTGACCGGCGCGGATCACAAGCGGGGCTGCTTTCCCGATCAACTGGCCGGCGCCAGTTTCGACGAGTATCAGGGCACCATCAGCCTTCCCGTGTTCCAGCAAGGAACGCGTCCCTATCTGAACCCGGAGGATGGCGGGGGCATAATGTTGGCGAGCGACGGGACGGCAAGCATCGTGCGCAGCGAGCCGGTTTGCATCTCGCTCGCCGTTCCTCACGGCACGCCTCCCGCCGCAGGCTGGCCGCTTGTCGTTTACAGTCACGGCACGGGCGGCTCCTACCGCTCTGCCGTCGAGTTGGACCTTGCCGCGGACTTCGCCACGGGTGCGGCGCCCGGCGGGCTAGCTGTTCCCATGGCAACCCTGGGATACGAAGGCGTCCTGCACGGGAAGCGCAAGGGAGACTCCAGCAAGGACGTCGGGGAGTTGTTCTACAACTTCCTCAATCCCCGCGCGGCACGCGACAATTCCTTGCAGGCCGCGGCCGATCTGTTGGCGATCCCGCGCGCGCTCGACGCCTTTCTCGCCCAGCCCAGCTACCCCATCAGAATCGATCCCGCACATGTGGCGCTCTACGGACATTCGCAGGGTGGAAACGCCGCTTCTCTGGCGCTGGCCTTCCCGGCCGGATATGGCGCGGGGGTGATGAGCGGCACGGGCGGGACCCTTATCTTCACCCTCTTGCAGAAGCGCCGGCCGGTTGACATTAGCGTCCTTCTTCCCTTCATTCTCGGCGAAGATGCGGTTGGATCGAACGACCCGGTGTTGAACCTGATGCAGATGTACTTCGAGCGTTCGGACTCGGTGAATTTCGGCCGGCGCCTCTTCCGCGAACCCTACGAGGGGGTCAGCCCGAGCCACGTCCTGCATGTGTACGGCACCAACGATAGCTATGCTCCAGTCGAGACGCAGCGGCGCTACGCCCAGGCGGCAGGCTTCCCGGTTGCAACTCCCCTGGTCGACGACTATCCGACCAGTCCAGAGTACGGCATGGCCACGCTCGCTCCACCCATCAAGGCCAACTTGCCTCTTGCAGGCCTGGCCCCCATCACGGCGGCGCAGATTCAGTACCAGGGCACCGAGCCTGACGGTAACCCCGAAAATGACGGTCACTTCGTATCCACCGACAAGCATCTCACCGCGCGGGCTGCCATCCAGAAGTTCCTGGTGACTTTCATGCGCGACGACGCGCCCACCGTTGAACCCTAGTTCCGCCTTTCGAGAATTCGTAGCTGGTAGACCACCAGGCGGAAAGCGGCTGGGCGCTACAGACCTTCGGCCGCGGCGATGAGGTCGCGGACTCCCTGGACCGAATTCTCCAACATCTGGCGCTCGGTAGCGTCGAGTTCGATAACCACCACCTTCTCCACACCCTGGCCGCCGATAACCGCGGGCACACCCATGTAGACGTCGTGCACGCCATACTCGCCCCGCAGGTACACCGCGCAGGGAAGCAGGCGCTTCTCGTCGTAGAGGTACGAACGCGCCATTTGAACGGCTGCCGAAGCGGGGGCGTAGTAGGCGCTCGAACCCATGAGCTTGACCACCTCGGC
>PMCR01000003.1 GCA_003155465.1 Myxococcales bacterium
ATCTACGCCGCGGACACCTCGCTGCGGTTCATTCAGCTCTTCGCGGGGGGCAAGATGCTCAACGAAGCGCGCTGGCCGAATGCGGATCCCGACGATCTAGTTCACATGCCGCTGGCCAAGGCTGGCCCGAACACGACCGAGACAACCTTGGATGGACCGACCCTGCCTGCTGGCGATTGGACCAGCGCCTACGTATTCAGCATTCCGGGCCAGCGCTGGGTGAGCTACACGCGCAAGATTGAGAGCTACGATCAAGTCAAGAAGCTGGCGACGTGGAGCCTTCCCATACGCGAGTCGCCGGCGATTCCAGAACTCGCGCCCCGCGCCCGCGACACCTACTATGTGTTCGGCTCGCTCTTCGCGCTCGACACGGCCGGGGAATGGTTCCAAGATCCAGGGACCAGCAAGCTGTACCTTTGGGCGCCCGGCTCCGTCGACCCCGGCACGCTCAAGATCGAGGTCAAGCAGCGCGACTACGGCTTCAATCTCGGGGCGCGTTCGTACATCGACGTCAAGGGCGTGCGCCTGTTTGCAACCTCCATCCGAATGCTCGGGGCTTCCCATTGCGTGGTCGACGGGGTCCATGCCCGCTACCTGAGCCACCTGCGCGAGACCAATGGTTACACGACCGGCATGGCCAATGGGATCTGGACACCGACTGGTACCGGGATCGTCGTCAACATCAGCAATCCTGGCAATTCCCCTCTGCGCGTCGACCTTGCGGGACCGAACTCTGACACCGATGCCAGCCAACGATGGTGCGCGCCACTCACCACGTTTGACAAGCCAGTCTTCATCCCTTGGGAGAGCTTCAGGACGAACTGCTGGGACAGCTCTGGCACGTACTTCGCCAAACAGCCGCTCGCAAGTATCGACGTCTTCGTAGCGGGTGGCAACACTACGGCGATACCCTACAACTTCTGCATCAATGGCATGGCCGTGAAACTGGATGGCACTGGTGATTCCGCCATCGAGAGCCCTGAATGGGAAATCATGGCCGGCGGATACGTGGCCAACTCTGACTGGCAAGGGCTTGCCTGGTCTGCATTGGCAGGCAGCGGGACCACGATTGCTCCCAAGGATTTCACGGGGCTCGCCGCGAGTGGCCCACTCTGCGCATCGGGTTCGGTGGCCGCAACCTCGGACTACAGTGGATATGCCATGGTCGGTATCATGCTAGACGCCCCCATGCACGCCAGCACGGCCCCTGAACTCGGCGGCGACTTCAACGAATGGAAGAATGGCAGCATCGCGTTCGCTGCTGCTGAGGGAATTGTCGCCGTAGGCAACGACAACAAGATCACCAACAACGTTGTCCACGATACGAACTACATGGCGGTAGGAAACGGCGGAATTGCGACCGAAGGCTACACTTTCCCGCCAGCTCGGAATGAGATCAGTGCCAATGCCATCACTCGCACCGGGGGCATGGGCATCGCTTTCAACGGCACTACGGCAGCGCGCGTGTTACACAACCGCGTGTCGCAGGCGATGCAAATCCTCGACGATGGCGGTCTCATCTACTCGTGGGGAACGACGGCAGGAGGCTCCGAGGTAGCGTACAATGATGTGTCCGACAACCAGGCCATCTACGGGACCGGGATCTACCTGGATGACGGCACTAGCGGCTTCATAGTCCACCACAACCTGGTGCGAAACACTTCTTGGTACGGAGTCTCGTTCAAGGGCGTGAACCAGTTCTTCAACAACACCATTTTCGGGACGCCCATGGGCGCTGCCTCGGAATACATGAACCAGGGTATCAATGCCTGGGAGGATCTAAGCACGGCGGTTTTTTCGAACAACCTCATCCAACAGCGCCCGGGAGTGTTTTTCAAAGTCGCACAGAAGCAGACCACCGAGGGTGCTGAATACCAGGCGATTGTTCCCGTGACGACGGACTGGCAGAAGGTCACCGTGCCTTTCTCGTCCCTCGCGCAGCCCAATTGGGGCCTACGAGAAAGCCTGGACCTGGCCAACGTCACCGGACTCGCCTGGACCGTGGGAACCCTTGGCGCCTACGAGATCGACATTGACGACGTCTGGCTGGAGGGGACGACGCCAAAGTTGGTTGACGACTTCGATGCTGGCTCCACCAATCGCCTCGGTGGCGTATGGTGGGGTGCGGGCAACAGCGGCTCGACGGCCACCAAGAGCACCGTCGCTGGCTTCGCCGGGAGCGGTGTAGCCTTGACCGGAAACAACATCAGAGAGGGAGTGGCTGGGATGGGCACTGTCCTCTCGTCAGGGCAGGGGCCGGTCGATGTCTCCGCCTACACTGGCGTCTCCTTCCGCATCCGCGGCACGGCCACTCTCACATTGTCGAATGGAACGGCGACTACCACGCCCGTGCAGGCACACAACCTCGAATGCCCGGTCGATGCCAATGGCCTGCCCACCAGTAGCTGCCCCGTCGATCAGGGCGGCCTCTTCTCGCCCTACACTGACGGGTTCGCCGGTTCCGCGCCCGACGTTGGCGCTTTCGAGTCCGGCGTCACGCCGTGGACGGCAGGCTCCACCACCGTCGAGCCGTCGGCTTTGTGCCCCGAGTAGGCTGAGTCGGCGCGGCGATCAGTCTCAAAGCCGCCTGGCAACCGTAGATAGCTCAGCGCTGCAGGATGCAGCGCGACTGGCCATCTCTGCCACCGTGGGTGCAGCGCAGAGCGTCGGTCCCGGCTTTGCACAAGGAAGTTACTGCCATGCAACCAACCACAGATTTCGCGAGGTTAGCGAACCGAGCGACAAGACTGCCACAGTCGAGCGTGGCGGGTCGGTCTTTGGTGGGCGATTTGGCGCGTCCGAACGGGCTGGCGGAGGCAGCGCGACGAGACGAGGCATCTGTTCTGGCGGAGCAGGCACAGGCTGGCGATGCCCAGGCCCTGCGGCCGCTCCTGGA
>PMCR01000196.1 GCA_003155465.1 Myxococcales bacterium
TGACATCTTGGACATCGAGTTCTCCCTTGGTGCGCTCACCCACTGAGCGCCAAATTCAGGCTGGTCGATGTCGTCATCATTTCCTCCCGCATCGTCCGCTTGAAAAAAGCTCTCGACCGGACATCGTGCTTCTTCCTGAGCGAGGACCATCGTACTGCCGTCTCGGGTGCACAGGGTGAGAAACCGATGGGGGCTGATAATCCGGAAAACAGTAGACGTCCGCAGCGGGCGTACCGCGCCGGGAGCGCGCGTGTGCGCTCCATATTCCAGGTGGCGTCGGTCGGGGTTGCATGCCTTGGACCAAACGTGATAGGCGCAATGACGAAAGGACCATCATGGCAGCCAAGATCATCGACGGAAAGGCACTGGCGGCCCGCATTCGCGGCGAGCTTGCGGTCGAGGCCAAGCAATTGAGTGAACGGGGTTGCCAGCCCGGACTGGCAGTGGTTCTGGTGGGCGAGGATCCGGGCTCGCAGATCTACGTCCGCAACAAGACCAAGGCGCTGGCCGATGCCGGGTATCGCTGTTTCGACCACCACCTGCCTGCCACCACTTCGGAGGCGCAACTACTCGACCTGGTTCGGGCGCTCTGTGCCGATCGCGCGGTGGACGGGGTTCTCGTGCAACTGCCGCTGCCGCCCCATATCGACAGCAAGCGCATCTTGCTGTCCATTGATCCGGCCAAGGACGTGGACGGTTTTCACCCCGAAAATCTCGGCCGCCTGCTCATCGGCGAGCCGCGCTTCATTGCCTGCACGCCCTACGGAATCATGAAACTGATCGAAGAAGCCGGAACCCCCGTGCGCGGTGCCAGCGCCGTGGTGGTGGGTCGTTCGAACATAGTGGGCAAGCCAGTCGCGGTGTTGTTGACCGCGGCCGACGCCACCGTGACCATCTGCCATTCCAAGACCAAGGACTTGCCTGGCGTGATCGGCACGGCAGACATCCTGGTCGCGGCGATTGGCAAGGCCGAAATGATCCGCGGCGCATGGATCAAGCCCGGCGCCACTGTGATCGACGTGGGAACCAATCGACTGCCGAACGGAAAGCTGGTGGGCGACGTGGAATTTGCAGCCGCGGTCGAGCGCGCGGGCGCCATCACGCCGGTGCCTGGTGGCGTGGGGCCCATGACCATCGCCATGCTGCTGGCCAATACCCTGGAATCCGCCCGCCGGCGCGCCGCTGGCGGCTAGCGCTACTGATTGAAATTCGGACCGAGCCGGCGCATCGCGAGGAGCCCTGGCCGCGCCATCGTCCTGCCCGACTGACTGAGGAGCGAGAAAGCGGACAGGGCCCGCAGCAGCGACGGCGACGGGAGAATTTCAATCAGTAGTGCTAGCCCCTACTTCAGCGGAGGCTCCCAGGTTGCTGTGACGAATCCCCAGACCTGGTCCGCGTAGGCGCCAGTGCGAGGGAAGAATCGATGCCCGGCCACCAGCACGGCTGCCAGGATGCAGGCCAGGGCCGCCTGCCGCAGGGATCGCCCGGGGCCGCGTGACAGCAGCCAGATCGCCGTGCCCAGCACGACCGCGTACAGCGGCGCCAGGGACAGGAAGCCGTGCAACCCGACCAGCGTCCCCAGTGAGTGCACGGCGTAGCCGTGGGCCAGGAGTGGGAAGGCCAGCTCGTGCAGCGGATTGAGCAGTCGATCTGGCCAGTGGGGATAGGTGGTCGCGGCGGCCACAAAGACGATCACTGCGCTTGCCACCAAGGTCTGCGCCAGAACACGCGCTGGTGAAGAACGCTCCACCGCGCGAAATCCGGCCGCAGCCAGCCAGGCCACGAAAGGCAGCGCCGCTGTCATGTAGCGCGGCCCCACTGACCACCCCGCGTGTGTCATGTAGGGAACCAGGGAGCTGAGGAAGGCCACATACACCACGGGCACGGCCACACAGACCACCGCCTCGGCCCCGCAGCGCGTCCGTGCCTCGCGATCGCGCGCCACCGCAATCGCGCCGACCACCGCGAAGAGCACCCAGGGCGCAAGCACGAAAAGGCCGTTGGAGGGTAAGAACGTGGTTATCCAGAAACAGTTTGCGCTCGGCCCCACCATGCCCATGAAGCCCCTTCGCAGGGTGTCCTGGATCGCGAAGGTGTAGCCGGTCTTGAAAGGCGAGCCAAAGGCCAGGGTGTGATAGGTGCCAAGCATGACCGCCGGAGGCATGGCTCCCAGCAGCGCCGCGCCCACGGCTCGCATCCGGTTCGGCACCCGCACGACGAAGTAGATTCCGATGACCAGCAAGGCAAGCACGGACTGGTACTCCACCAACACAGAGGCGCCCGCCAGGAACCCCGCGAGCATGGCCATAGAGAATGGACGGGTGGTTTCCCTGCGCGCCAGCGCCACGGATGCCAGGAACGCGCCCCCCACGCACGCGGCTGCAAGCTGGTGCGATATGAAGAGAAGGGTATAGACCATCGCCGGCGATCCGAGCGCGTACGCCACCAGCGCGGTACGACAGGCTCGCTCGTCAGGGGCGAAGCGTCTGGCCATCCCGAGGAAAAAGGGGAGAAACACCAGGGCGGGCAGGGTGACGATGAGCACGCGGAACAGCCAGGTGCAAGTGCGCAGGGACGGGTGCCCGAACAGCCGAGTCACCGAGTAGAGAGGCACCGCCAGAAACGACAGCCCAGGAGCCTTGTCGGGGTAGAAGTGTCCGTTGGGCGATATGGCCACGTCCAGGGCGTGCATCCTGGCCTCTCCAGCCATCTGCGCATCGATCGACAGTCGATGATGGTCGACGATTTCCTGGGTCAGAAAAACGCGCGGAACCTCGTTCGCATTCCAAAGCTTCTCGAAGTACGGAAACGAGTAGAGGTAGATGCAGGCGAAGACCGCCAACCAGCGCAGCGACCGAAGCCTTGGCATCTTCGCCGCGGTGGTCAGGGCGGGCGGCGTAGGGACCGGAAGAGGGCCATCGGAATTGGACAGGATCGGTGGTGCCGGGTTCATGGGCGCTATGTCTCTCTTCTACCTCGAAGTTGGCCTGGCCGGATCCCTTGCCGTGCGGTCAAGTGGATACCGTCCGTCCACGCGGTCGCGGGCTGTGCCGGAGCGCCCACTGTGCGGCCTCGCTGACGACGGGGTCTGTGTCACGGCTGAGTTGATCGAGCGCGGCGCGGGCACTGGGTCGCCCATCCGAGCCCAGCGCGAGGGCGGCGTTGCGGCGCAGACCATGGTAGCCCGCGCGCGCCATGGGGGTACCGGCAGCCAAACGGGAAAACTCGTCGCGACCGAGGGTGGCAATCTCTGTCGCCGACATGAGCCCGAGCGGCCGCGCGGCCTGGCGGGGATCGCCAGGCGGCAGCCCGCCGTGGTTGTGGGGGCAGGCTTCCTGGCAGGCATCGCAGCCAAACGCCCGCCCTGCCATTGCCCCACGAAGCGCGACTGGGATCGCGTCGTGGTTTTCCACCGTCTGATAGGAAAGACACAGCCGCGCGTCGACCACGCCGGGGCAGGGGAACGCGCCGGTCGGGCAGGCGCGCAGGCAGAGGTCGCAGTCGCCGCACAACCGGGGGTGCGGTTGGTCGTAATGATCTAGGCTGCGGTTCAACACCATCACGCTCAGGGTGAACCACGAGCCGTGCTGTCGGTTGACCAGGACGCCGTGCTTTCCGATCCAGCCCAGACCCGCGCGCTCGGCCCAGGCTTTTTCCATGGCCACGCCGGCGTCAACGCAAGCGTAGGTGTTCACGGTCGGGTCCAGGTCCAGCAACTTGCGGCGAAGCGCGCGCATGCGATCGCGATGGGCCAGGTGGTAGTCACGTCCGCGGGCGTAGCGGGCGATCACCGGACGCTCAGGCTGGTCGGCTGTCTCTTCGCCTGTCCCGTATGGGATTCCCAGCGCGACAACCGTGCGTGCGCCTGGCACGACGGCCCCAGGGTCCAGCCGCGCGGTCACCCGCCGGTGCATGGCCGAAAGCCCCGTGCCGTAGCCCGCTTCCAGCCAGTGCAGAAAGGGCGTTGGGTCAAGGGGAGCCGCGGGCGCCACCCCGACCAGCGTGAAGCGGCAAGCCCGCGCAGCGGCGACCACAGCGTCGGCAGAAAGTGAGGGCGGGATCATGGGCGGCAAGTATGCCGTCCGCGAAGTCTTGGGCCAACTGCGTCCATGTCAATGCGCAGCAAAACCCTTGACTCGCGCGCGCCGAACCTGTGCTACATTCCGCGCGAACAGAGGCGGGTAGGACGGGGTTCACATGGCGCCTCAGGTGCCGCATAGAGGAGCAAGAAAAGATGGCCANNTTCGAAGTTGTCGCCGTGGGCGATATCGTTCCGGCTGATAACCTCGCCTACCTACTCAAGTACGACTCGACCCAGGGCAAATTTGAAGGTCAAGTCGGCTCGAAGAAGTCGGCCCCCGACAAGGACGCCGACATCCTCCTCGTCGACGGCAAGGAGATCAAGGTGGTCAGCGCCAAGTCTCCGGCCGAACTGCCGTGGAAGGCACTGGGCGTGGACGTGGTCATCGAATCGACCGGGCTCTTCACCGAGAAGGCCAAGGCCGAGGGCCACATCCAGGCGGGCGCCAAGAAGGTCATCATCTCCGCGCCGGGCAAGAACGAAGACATCACGCTGGTGATTGGCGTGAACCAGGACAAGTACGACCCGGCCAAGCACCACGTGATCTCCAACGCAAGCTGCACCACCAATTGCCTGGCGCCGGTGGTCTACGTCGTGCTCAAGGAGGGCTTCGGTTTGACCGAGGGCCTGATGACGACCATCCACTCTTACACCGCCACGCAGAAGACAGTGGACGGTCCCTCCAAGAAGGACTGGAAGGGTGGCCGCTCCGCTGCCATCAACCTGATCCCGTCCACCACCGGTGCCGCTCGCGCGGTGGGTCTGGTGCTCCCCGAGGTGAAAGGCAAGTTGACCGGCATGTCGATCCGCGTGCCCACGCCGACCGTGTCCGTGGTTGACCTGACCTTCAAGACTGCCAAGGCGACCAGCATCAAGGAAATCAACGCGGCTATGAAGAAGGCCAGCGAGACCTACTTGAAGGACATTCTGGGCTACACCGAGGACGAGGTGGTCTCCTCCGACTTCATCCACGACGCGCGCTCCAGCATATACGATGCCGGCAGCTCCATGGAGTTGAACGCCAACTTCTTCAAGCTGGTGAGCTGGTACGACAACGAGTGGGGCTACAGCTGCCGCACCGTCGAGCTTCTGTCGTACATCGTGAAGAAGGGCCTGTAGTTTCCCTTGCCACAACCCCCGCAAGGGGGGCGTGGCCGTGGCCGCGACGGGCACGCGCGAAGCGCGCGGGGGCAGGCGGGCTGGGAATCCCACCGAAGGGGGTGGCCGGTGTGCTCACCGGCGGCCACGGCCATTTTTCGTCGGGACTCTCCTTCGAAAATGACCTGCTGCCTGGTTCAGTAACTCGTTGCGCATCCTCCAGGGGGCACGGCTCGCACTGCTCCTGCGTGGTCTGCTTTCCGAAGAGACCATCGACACCGTGCTGGCGTCCATGCAGGCACGGATCGAGCGACCGGAAGGCGTGGCGCTCTTTCATTGGGACCGCGTGACGGCGCGGAAGAAGGGCGGCACGCCGGATAGATACACGTGCGTGAGGGGTAGCCCACGATCGTGGCGGGGCCCCATCGGGCCCCGTCTCCGGCTCCGCCCCGGCCCCTTGCCCGGAATCCCAGACTCGCTACTTTTTCTTGACCTCGTCCAACTTGACTGCGATGCGATCGACCGCCCACTTGCCCACCACGAAGATGTCGGGCTCGCCGTTGGCCATGACGTAGTAGTTGTTCTTGTCAGTGGTCTCGCCTCCGACCTTGAGCGTGCACGCATGGCCCTTGACGTTCGACTTTGCGCTGATGACGGCGGTTGGCTTGGCAAGGCCGGTCGTCTTGGGCGAATTGTCTTCGGCGTAACCCTGCGCCTTCCAGTCGAGGAAGAAGCCCGCGAGCGCGTTGGCCTTCGAGATGTCCGGCGCCGCGCCGGCTGGCTTGGTCAGCTTCCAGGCGTCGTCTCCGGTCTTGCCTGGGGGCCTCACCAGCACGAAGGGATCCTTGTCCCGTGCCACCGCGACCTCGGTGACCTCGCCTGCGGTGAGGTTACAGATGGTCTTGTCGCGGAAGTCGATCGGGCGCTTGTTGAGCTGATCGATGGTGAACTTCTTGACCAGGAACACCTGCGGCTTGTCAGCCATCTTGACATAGGTGTCGTCTTCGCCCTTCTTCTTGCCGACCAGCACCCGGTACTGCTTGCCGTTGCGGAGCGAGACGGTGATGGTGTTTTCGGGTGAGTCCAGGCCGGTCTCCTCGGGCTTGGCGTTGTCGGCGAATTCGCTCGCCGCAAAGGCTGAGCAGGTGGTAGCCACGTCGACGGCCGCCCTCTTGTCAAAGGGTTCGACCTTGATGGCGGACTCGACCACGCGCCATTCAGGCGCCGCGCCCGCGTCCGTGGGTGCGGGCCTGGTGATCACGATCCGGCCGTTCGATTTCGTGACGATCTCGATCTTCTCGGCGTCTCTCTCTTCGAACCTGGAGATATGCTTGTCGCGCCATCCCAGGGTGTCCCTGTCCAACTGGTATTTGTAGAATCCCGTCGCGGACCACACCTCGTCCTTGCCCTCCAGGCGCACCATGGTCTGGTCGTTTGCGGTCTTGCCCACGTGCAGATCGGCCAGAAGCTTGTCGCCCTTCTTCACCGCCACGCGCAGACCACCGTCACCCACCTCGAACTCATTGTGTCGACTCTTCTCGGCCGACAGGATCTCGCCGAACTCAAGTTTCTCGATGGCTTCGAAGCCTGCCTTGGCGCTTTCCTTGTCGGCAAGGTAGTCGACCGGTTTCACGATCTGGTACTCATCGCCTTGCTTCTTCATGACGGTGGTGGCGCCGCCCTTGGTCACTTCGAGGGTATCGAAGCTGTCCGCTTTGAGCTTGGGGATGGGACGCGGGCGCTCGCCGGCGGGTCGGGCGCCTTTCTCAGGCGAGCGCAAGAGGCCGATGGTGGCGACAACAAGGACGGCGAAGATTGCGCCGGCGAACAGGGTCTTCCGATTCATGGGCTACCTCGACTGGCTAGATGGTCTGAGAACTGCGGGCCATGCGGCGGAGGCGCCAGCGGACCACCCCGTAGGCGCAGAACAGTACCGGCAAGCCCAGGATGTTGATCCACTTGAGCGTGCTGGCTTTGGCTTCGGAGAACACTCCCAGGGGGCGGCTGCCCATGGTCTTGGAACGGAGCGGGATGAGAGCCTCATCCTCCACGGTCCAGCCGATGGCGTTGTGGAGCATGAGCGCGCCCGCCTCGTAGAAGGGGAAGGCGCGCGAAAGCTGGACGTAATCGTCGTTGGCGAAGTCGGAGTCGCCTATGACCACTAGGCGCACGGGTTTCTGCGATTCGGACAGGGGCTGCTTGTCGGCCGCGGATAGCCCCGCCTCGGGTCCCTTCACAAAGGCGCTCTTGAGTGGTCCCTGATAGGCGTAGCCGAAGGCAAACGGGCCACGGTCCTTGGATTCCTCGATCTTTGTGGTCTGGCTCATGATGAAGAACCCTGCGTGCCTCCAACTGCTCGGCCCCGAGGAAGCCAGCTTCCACAGCTTGCCTCCCGCCGGTACGTTGCCGCCTGCCAGGGGGCCCACCAGGTCAACCGTGCTTGCCAACGGGAAGACCAGGCCCCGTATGCCATCCAGCACGGAAATGGGCGGGTTCTTGGCGATCTGCACGCCCACCCATATGGGGAGCTGGGTCAGGGCGCGGCGTCCGCCACCCAATTCGACCAGGCCGGGCATGGCCGCCTCATTGTCCGCGATCACGTCTTGCCCAACCTTGAAGCCATAGGCTTCCAGAACCTTCTCCAGGCCCGTCTGGTTGGACTGGACCATCTTGATCTGGGGCATCCCAGGTTGGTTGAACTGCTGGCCGGGCGCGCTGATAGCCATGCCGTCGTTGAGAATGACGGCACCCCGGCCGGTCATCAGGAAGCGGTCAACTTCGCGCTGGCCCTTGTCGTCAAAAGCCTGCTGCCCCTTGGGGCCGCCCACCACCAGGCAGTCCACGTCAGCGCCGATCTCGGCCGACGACGGATTCACCGTGGTCAGGTCGTACTCCTGCTCCAAAACCTGCTTCAGGGCACGGAAGCCCTGGTTGGTGTCTGACTCGCCGTGGCCCGTGGTGAAAGCGATCTTCTTCTTCTTCACCGTCATTTTCTTGATGAGCGACGAGATGTCGAATTCGAGGCCCTCGGCTCGGCCGATTTGCGGGATCGATTCGATCTTGTCGCCGTACAGGAGGCAGAGGCCCAAGTAGTAGGCGCCCATCTCGAACTTGGAGCCGCGCAAGACCTGGATCTGAATCTTGTCGACCTTGCAGCGACCGGCCTCTTGTTCGAGGTTCTTGTCCGAACCCGGGTCAATCGCCTCCCAGCGGAACTTCCCCGAGGAGCTGGTGCGGTACTCGTCGATCGTGTCGCGCACGTAGCGCGACAACGTCTTCATCTCGGGCGGCAGATCCGACGAGATGAAGGCCTTGACCGTCAGGTAGTCCGGCAGGTTTTTCACCAGATCCCGCGACGGCTTGGACAAGGTGTAGATTTTGCTTTCGGTCAGGTCGATGCGGCCGAAAAACCGCGTGCCGATCAGATTGACCAGCACGATCACGCCGACGACAAAGAGGGCGTACAGGATGGCGTTGGAGGCGTAGGCGCGCTTCTTGCTAGATGTGGTCGACATGGTTCACTTCCACTTCCGAGACTCAAGGGTAACCGTAGCGATGACCAGCGAGACCACCATCACGGACAGGTAGTAGACGACATCGCGCGAATCGATGACGCCGCGGCTGATGGACTCGAAATGCGACTCGATGCTCAGGTAGGAGAGCAGCGGTTGCAGGGACTCCGGCGTGAATTGCACCAGGCGGTAGAAAAGGAAAAGCGCAAACGAGATGGCGAAGCCGATGATGAACGCGACGATCTGATTGCGGGTGAAGGTCGAAGCCATGACCCCAATGGCCATGTAGGCCCCGCCCATGAGCAGGACACCCACGTACCCGCCGATGGCCGGTCCCTTGTCGAGCGGCCCAACCAGCATGACCGTGACGGCGTAGCACAAGGTCAGGCCCACCAGCGTTGCCAGCAGGGTCATTCCCCCCAGGAACTTGCCGACGATGACCTGCCAGTCGCGTACCGGCATCGTGATCAGCATCTCAAGCGAGCCGCTGCCCTTTTCCTCGGCAACCAGTCGCATGGCCATGGCCGGTACGATGAAGCTGAGCAGGAGCGGCATGAGGTTGAAGTAGGCCCGCAACTCCGCTTGCCTTTCTATGAAAAGCGAGCCGAAGAAGAGATAGCCCGCCAGGAGCATGAACACCGTGACGACGATGTACGCTATGGGCGAGTTGAAGTAGGTGCGGATCTCCCGCTTGGCGATGGTGAGGGCGGCGTTCATGACTTGCTCTCTTCTTGGGTGGTCAGGTGGCGGAACACGGTTTCCAGGCTGGCAGCTTCACGGTGTAGCTCCAGCAGAGTCCATTTGTTGTCCACGACGGCGCGGAAGAGGACCTTGCGAAGATCGTCGTCCCCTGCGGCATCCAAGGTGAAGGAGTGGGCCCCGTCTTCGCCCAGCGTTGTCTCGCAGCGGGACACGCCCTTGATGCTTCCCAGGCGCGCCTTGACCGCGTCCTGGGTGGCCCCGTTGGCTTCGACCACCAGGCGGTAGCGGCTGCCCTTTTCTCGCGCGCGCAGGTCGTCGGGCGTGCCGTCGGCCACCAGCTTGCCGCTGCTGATGATTAGGATCCGGCTGCAGGTGGCCTGAACTTCCGGCAGGATGTGGGTCGATAAGATGACCGTCTTTTCCTTGCCCACTTCCTTGATGAGCTTGCGAATCTCGACGATTTGGTTGGGGTCGAGCCCGCTGGTGGGTTCGTCGAGGATGAGGATGTCGGGGTCGTCGAGCATGGCTTGCGCCAGTCCCGCGCGTTGCCGGTAGCCGCGTGACAGCTCACCGATCAATTTGCCCGCCACTTCGTGCAGGCCGCAGCGGCCCCCTATCTCCTTGATGCGCTTCTGGCTCCGGTCGGAAGCCATGCCCCGCATCGCTGCCGCGAACTGCAGATACTCGAGTACCGTCATATCCTTGTACAGTGGTGTGTCTTCAGGCAGATAGCCGAGGTGCTTGCGTACCTCCAGCGAGTTGTCGAACACGTCGAAGCCCGCCACCTTCGCCCGGCCGCCAGTGGGCGCCAGGAAGCAGGTCAGAATCTTCATCGTGGTCGACTTGCCCGCGCCGTTGGGGCCTAGAAAACCGAGCACCTCCCCCTTGCGCACGTTGAACGTGACGTCGTCCACGGCACGGGTGGCGCCGTAGACCTTGGTGAGGTTCTCGACCTGAATCATCAGCTCTGGCATTTGATCCTCATTGAATTGTTCAGTCGGAGCCACTTGCGACCCCGCCGCGGAAACCGCACAGGCCAGGACTTTATTCCCGACCCGAAGGCAGCGGCCTGTCCGGTAGCGCTTTCACGTACTGCGGGCCGCCCATCGGTGTCAAGGGATCAAGGGGATCGCCGCGCCGGCGCCGCCTTCTCTGTCCGCGTTAGGACTGGTCCCAACGGCGCCAGGCTGCGCAGCCAGCGGGTGGCGACTGCCTCGGTGGCCGACGTGAAACGCCCTCCAGGGGCTGCTGACTGCAGGATAGTTGCTGCTGATGTTGTCATTGTTTCAACTAGTTGCTCGCTACTGTTAAACTTTTTCTTGAATGATGAAATGGCCTCGGCTGGCAGGGGTTCGATAGGGCCGGGCGCCCGTCCTAGCAGGCGTTGGACGACAACGGTTCGTGCCAGCAGGCCGGTGTCGACAACGACGGGATCGGAGACGCCGATAGCGGCCAGCCGCTCGGGAGAGACATGAATGGGCCGCACGCCCAGACCCACCACCAGGGCAAGGGCCGCCCCGGCTCGCTCCATGGCGGCCGTGGCCGTGACCAGGTCATGCAGGCTTCCGAAGGGACGCGCGCCTGCACTGGGCGGCTGGTCGAGCAGGCAGGGATAGAGGGGACGCAACCTGGTCAGCGCGGCCATGACATCGGCGTCCTCGGGCTCCCACAGGTCGACCTCGGGCCGAAGCGCGGCAAAGGGGTTGTCGCGCAAGAGTGAGCGCGCGAGCTTGTGCAGCTTGCCCACCAGGCTGACGCCCAGGCGGAAGAGCCTGATCAAGGGGACTCGGCGCACGGCGGCCACGCCGGCGGCATCGTCCCCTCGGCTGAGAAACTCCACCGCCAAATCCAGCGTAGCTGCCACGCGTCCAAGTACACCGGCAACCACCGGGTCGTCTCCGGGCGAGACCCGGTCGGCGGAGAGCACCCGGTTGCACAGCGCCACCAGGGCGAAATGCAGATCGGCTGCCTCCTCCACTGATGTCAGACCTGCGACAGCGCGAGAGAACGGCGTTGCGCCCGCAAGGCGATCGGCCATCACGACCGGCAGGCGCAGGTGGCTGTCTGAGCCAGAGTCGTCGCACGGTCGAGTCGACGTGAGCGGCCCTGGTTCCAGGTGCACGCTGGCCGGGTCCAGTTCGCGATAGACCTCGAGCGCCTGGTAGAAATCCACGAAACCCATGTCGGCCATGCGTCCCGATCGCCAGCGCAAGGCGGTTTCCTCCAATCCCGTGTCGAGTTCCGAGCGAATACCGACCAGAAAACGGCGCATCATGGATTGGTCCGCGCGGTAGAGGTTCTCCACCAGGTGCTGAGTCATCCGCTGGGTCTGTTCATCACCCAGCAGTTCCAGGGTGAAGAGACGATCCGGTGTGTCAAAGAGGCTGCCCTCGGGTTCGTCAGGCGGTTCCTCCAGTGACAGGTCGTAGATGCGAGCCCGCTGGCGAATCAGCAAAGCGACCAGCTCGATGTCAAGGCCGCGTACCCAGGCTCCGAGGGTTTCGTAGGGAGCCTCCGCCATGGCGGCCAGCCACTCGTCAGTGCGCTCGGTTGAAATCCGATCGCGATCCCAAAGGGCGAGGTCAAGCGCCCCTTGCACCTGCTCGGCCGTGCCGTGAACCAAGATGTCAAGGGCGTCCGGAAAGCCCAGCTCGTGCAGGACGTAGAAGAACTCGTCGGGCGGCAGGGCGCGAATTGCGCTGACCGGATCGGCCGTCGCAAAGAGCGCATCAGCGCGGCGGTCGCGACGGCCGCGGTCAAGCTGGGCGCGATAGCGGGACAGGGCCACGACATGGCCCTTGGGTTTGGGGACTGGTTTGCGCGTTTTGGTCACGGGCGAACTATGGAACGCTGGGGGCCGCCGGTCCACGGTTGGCAGGGCAGACATGAGGTTGACAGCGCGCCTCGGTTCAGCGATACACCGCCACAAGATGCGCCTGCTGCCGCGAGAAGAGTCCTTTTTCGACGACTTCGAGAAGCACGCTGCGAAGACCGTGGAGGGCTGCCGCGCCTTCCTTGAGATGGCGGAGAGCGCGAGCGATTGCGCTGCGGTGGTTCCGCGCATAAAGGCCATCGAGAGCGAGTGCGACCACATTACCCACGGGGTTGTCGCGCGTCTGCACAAGACCTTCATCACACCCATCGATCGCAACGACATCTTCCGATTGATCTCGAAGATGGACGATGTGATGGATTTCGTGGAGGCGGCGGCTCAGAACCTGGAAGTGTACGACATTCACGCGCCCACCCCGGAATTGGCCGGCCTGGCGCGCACGTTGCTACATGGCGCGGAACGTGTGCTGGAGGCGCTCTCCGGACTGCGCAATCTGAAGAATCCGGCACTGATTCTGGAGAAATGTGTCGAGATCAACCGGCTGGAAAACGAGGCAGACGTGCAGTTGCGGATAGCCATCGCCAAGCTGTTCAAAGAGTCCAAGGACCCCATCTTCGTCATCAAGTGGAAAGAGATCTACGAGCTCCTCGAAACCGCGACCGACCGCTGTGAGGACGTGGCCAACATCATCGAGGGCGTGGTCCTCGAGAATTCGTAGGGCCTACCGCCCCAGCGCGTTCGCGGCCGATTCCCCCGCTTTCAGTTTTTGGATCATGCGCACATAGGCGCTGCTGACCGCGGCGCACAGGGCTTGCAGGTCGGTGACCGGGCCGTCGGGAAGGGGGCCGCCGTCGCTGGCGTGGGCGTAGACCAGATTGAGGACGCGGTTCTTCACCTGTACCGGCACCACGAGGACCTCGGATGGTTCTTGGCAGCGCAGGTACTTCCAGATTTGGCGCTGCAGCTTGCGGCCCGTGGGCGGGGCCAGCCCGCGGAATGATGCGCGAGAATCGTGGGCGAGCCGAAAGCACGAAGGCATCGAGAGGGGGAACGCGATAGTCTCGATGGCTGCCTCCTTCATGCCGGAGGCGAAACCGCGCCACACGTGCGCCTGGCCGTCGCGCACCAGGAAAAACATGCCGCAGCCAAAGTAGCCCCTCATGAAGTCCATCACGACATCGGCCAGTTGTTCGCGGTGGCGGGCCAGGGCGAGGCGATGCATGGCATCCTCCAGGCTCACCGCGGGGCCCGGGCCAGGCAGGTGTATCCGGGCCTGTGGGGGCGAGGGCGGTGGAACCAGGGCCCTCGCGGGCAGCGGACTCGGCCTGGATGCCACGCCACGCCGCATGCTGCTCGTAGGTTGAGACGGCGCAGGCGTCAGGCCGGCCGAGGTTCTGGTCGAGGCGGAAAACGCGGCGGGCGTCGGAGTCGGGGCCCTTGGGGTGAACTGCCCCTTGACCAGCTCCAGTCCGGGAGTCTGCGCCGGAATGACTAGTGATCGACGCGTCTTGATGTTCACCTCCACGCCGTAGAGCCGCTTGATGTTGTGGGCGATCACGATCTCGCCTGCCACCAGGGGCTCGACACGCGCGCCCAGAGCGAAGGACAGGTCGTCGACGGTGAGCACATCGAGCGGTGCCGCCATGGCCGCTGCGACCTGCTTGACCCCGTTGCGCGAGGCTGCCAGCGGCACAGCCAGGTAGCGCACGGCCAGGCTGGCTTTCAGCAAGGCGACGATGGCGGGGTCGACGCGCGAGAAGTGGCGTTCCAGCGCCGCAGGCACGCCCATCTGTCGACTCAAGGCCAGGGAGAGTTGGTCGGTGCCGATGAGGCCTAGCTCAACCAGATGGGTACCTAACTTTCCGCCGGCCAGTTCCTGCGCGCGCAGGCCGGCATCGAGCTGTTCGGGCGTGATCTGCCCGAGCTGGATAAGAATCTCGCCCAGTTTCATTCGGTTCGCTCGCCTTGCAAGGCGGCCATTCATCCATCATCGGCGGAAGCGACCCTCTTCTGCAGGGGTGGAGCTTTGCGGCGGCTGGCGTGAGGGACTTCAGCTGGCCAGCCGCCCGCGGCCGAGAACGCAGAGGGGAGAAGAGAGGCCATAGAGGAACCGGATCTTTTCGTCTGGTAGATTCCTTCCCGTGACAAAGGCCCTTCTCCCCGGGCAAGCGCCCTTTGTTCCTGGCCGGCGGATCCCGTTGGCCGCTCTGGCCGAGCAGGTCCATGCAGCCTACGGGCCACAGGGCTGGTGGCCTTCGCTTGAACACCGGGGCAGCAACCCGACCCTCACCGGGCGGCTGACGGGCTACCATCCGGGCGACTACTCTTTNNAACACCGCCTGGCCCAACGTGGAAAAGGCGCTGCGCGCGCTTGCCGACCAGAGCCTGCTGTCGCCACGCGAGATCCTGGCGGTGGACGAAGATCGTTTGCAGCAGGCGATCCGCCCCTCAGGATACTTTCGCGCCAAGGCTCGCAAACTGCGCGCCTTCTGCGAATTCCACCTGAATCTCTCTGGCCGCCCACCGTCGCGCGAGCAACTCCTGCAAGTGTGGGGCGTAGGGCCCGAGACCGCGGACAGCATCCTGCTCTATCCCTATGCGCAGACCGAAATGGTGGTCGACGCCTACACGATCGGCGTACTGCGCCAGTACGGCTATCAGCGCACGCAACCAAGCTACGCCGTGGCAAAATCCTACTGCGAACGGAATCTGCCGCGATCGCTTGCGGGCTATCAGGAGTTCCACGCGCTCATGGTCGAGCACGCCAAACGCCTGCGCGCATCCGGGCTTGCCGCTTCTCGAAAACTCGTCGCTGGTTGAACGACCGCGTGGACGCTATCGCGATGTCTTCATCGCCTTGGCGACCAGTTGTTGCAGATCGTCCGAGCCGACGAACAGGTCGCCGGGGAACTTGCGGTGTTTCAAGATTTCGCGATAGATGGGCTCGCCCTGGTAGAGGTTGAGTTGGAACCCGGCCAAGTACTGAAGCCGCAGGTTCCGGTCGCGGTTGATCTCGGCATCGGTTAGCCACGGGCCGAGATCTGACGCTTGTCCGGCAAAGGTTCCCAGCAGCTCTATCGGTGGCTTGAACCCCACGTCGGTCAGCGCCGTCAACACAGCAGAATAGTCCGCGCGTTCGGCGCGATCCCGGATCTGATTTAGGTCGATCTCAATGGCATCAGCCGTGCCCAGAAGGACGGTGTCATAGCCCTGGCCGCTGTTGGTGTTCCCCCAGATCGACGTGTGTGGGAAGGCATCCAAGAACGTCGCGATCTCGCTCTTGACTACCGCAGGATTGCTTTCGTACAGCGGCACCCATTGGGTGACCAGTCCGCCGGGATTCAAGTGTTTTCGGACGAGGTCGAAGTATTCCTTGGTGTAGAGCGTCGCCGCTCCCTTGACCCAGGGGTGAACCGGGTCCGAGGTGATGATGTCGAACTTCTCGCGGGTGGTGAGGATGAAGTGGCGGGCATCGTCATAGATCACTTGTGTGCGCGAATCGTCGAGCACGTGATGATTCTGCGTTCGAAAATAGCGAGACACCACCTTGGGAATCAGCGGTTCGATTTCGCAGATGACGACTCTCTCTATGCTGGGATAGGGCAAGAAAGAGCCAGCGGTGATGCCAGCGCCAAATCCGACGATCAGGACCGAACGCGGCTGCGGGTGGAGGAGGGCCGGTATGTGTCCGAGCATGGCCTGCAGACGCATGTCCATGGGCGCCGTCGATGCCTCGACCTTGCCGCTGACGTGGAAGGTCCGCACGCCAGTCGGCCACTCTGAAACCGCGACCGAGGCATTCATCCCCTCGCCGACATAGTGGAACTTCGGCAGCGGGTTGAGATTCATGACGGATCGTCCGTATCCCACCGTGCCGGGTGGAATCGGCGCCACGCCCCAGATGAGGAAAGCCACGACTGCGGTGAAAATCGCGACCGGTACCGTGCCTGGGGCACTGGACGCCGGAGGGAGGGACTTGCCCGGCACAGGATGCTGTTGCTGAGAGGACGAGGCCAGCGCCAGCAGCGCGGCTGTCGCGGCCAGGGCAATGAGGAGTCGTTGGGCTTGCTGGGTTCCCATGGCGGGGATGACCAGCATGCTGAAGCCAAGCGCCCCGACGATCGCGCCGACGGTATTGGCGGCATAGATCCCGCCCACCAGGCGCCCGGGGTCCTGTCCCGGCGATGCTGCCGCGGCCAGCGCCAAGGGAAAACTGGCTCCCCACAGGCAAGCCGGCGGCAGGATCGCCCACAGGCATCGCACCAGATCAATCTGGAGGGTGATGGCGGGACTTTGGGAAAGCGAGGGGTTGATCGGCCAGTAGGGGATGGATCGGGTGAGCATCCACGCGGTCCAGGCGATGGCCAGGGCCAGCAACATCTGCGACCAGGCCAGAGCGATCCGCGGCGATTCTGTCCGGCGCGACAGGTAGGAGCCGGCACTGCTGCCGATGCCCAGGCCCACAAGGAATACCGCCAGAATAATGGAGAAGGTGTAGACCGTCGCACCCAGCATCAGCGAGAGCAGCCGCGTCCACACAACCTCGGCGCCCAAAGCGCTCAGCCCTGACAGCGCGATCGTGATATGGACCAGACGGGTTCCGGCCTGGGGTGCCGCTGGGCCCGATGGCAGTGTGACAGCGGCTGTGTGGTGGGGCGTCCGTCGCGCCAGGATGAATGCGATGCCCGCCACCACCCCATTGATGGCCACCGCTGCGAAGGTCGCAGTGGCGGTGCCGTGCACGCGCAGCAGATAGAACCCGGCCAGCAACGACCCCAGCACGGCGCCCGCGATGTTGCCGCCGTAGAAGAAGCCCAGCCAGGAAATTCCCTCGGGTGTGGTCTCGATCCAGCGGGAAATGGCGGGCAGGGTCGCGCCCATCAGCAAGGTGGGCGGCAGCAGGCACAGGGCACAGACGACTGCCCGGAGCAAGATTCCCGGAAGTCCATAGCCGACACCGGCGGCATAGAGGCCCCCGATGGCCGGCACGCCAACCAACACCAAGATCGCGATGAGCCCAATCGCCAGTTCCATCAATGCGTAGATACGCAAGGGATGTTTCCGCGCCGAGACGACACGGGGCAAGGCGAAGCTGCCCAGGCACATCCCGCCCATGAATGTTCCCAGCAACACGCCCAGGGACACGGCGGTAGATCCGATCACCAGTTGCAGCAACTGGAACCAGACGATCTCGTAGATCAAAGCGGCACAGCCGCTGCCGAGGAACAGGACGAGCAGCAGGGGAAGGAACCTAGGCGCTGCGCCTGGCGCGGGATCGGCCATGGGGTTCTCGTCGGTCACGGGTGGTCCAAAATCTTCGCCAGGATGGCGTCGAGTTCATCGAGCGAGCCGTAGTAGATCTCGATGTGGCCGCGGCCCGGGCCGGCCTCGCAGAGCTTGACCCGCGCCGAGAGGACACGCTGCAGGCGCAGGGCCAGGTCACGTGCGGCCGGCGATTCCTTCTCCGGCGGCGGGGCAGGGCGGCCGTCGTCTTCCCGTTCGCGGCGGACCAGCGCCTCAACTTGCCGGACGGAAAGCCCACGGCTCGCTGTCTGGCGTGCCAGTCGCTCGATGACCGCGTCGTCTTCCAGACCGAGGAGTGCGCGCGCATGGCCCATGGATAGGCGTCCCTCGACCACCATGGCCCGCACCGAGGGCGGTAGTTTGAGCAGGCGGAGAGCGTTGGCCACCGTGCTGCGTTCCTTGCCCACGCGCGTGGCCAGTGATTCCTGGGTGTAGCCGAATTCGGCCACCAGATGTTGGTAGCCCTCGGCTTCTTCGATGGGGTTGAGATCTTCGCGCTGCAGNNCCCTGGCTGCGGATGGACTCGGCCAGCTCAGCAAGACGGGCGTCGTCGAATGTCTTGCGCGGCTGTCTTCCCGAAGGGTGGATGGTCTCGATGTCGACCGCGCGTAGGTTGCTGTCCGACGTGGGCTGCGCCCCCTCTTTCGGATCGGAAGCGGCCGCAGCCGGAATCAGGGCGGCCAAACCGCGCCCCAGCGCCTGGCGCTTCCCACCACCGGTCACGGAGTCTCCGCTTTGGGGCGCGCGTGGCGGGCCAAGAACTCGCGGGCGGCCTCCATGTAGCTCTTGGCACCCTTGGACGCGACGTCGTAGAGCAGAATCGGTTTGCCAAACGATGGCGCCTCTGACAGGCGCACGTTGCGCGGGATGGGTGTGTCGTACACGCGGTTGCCGAAGTGGTTGCGCACCTCATCGGCCACCTGCTCGGTCAGGTTCTGGCGGGTGTCGACCATGCACAGGAGAATACCCTCAATGTCGAGGCCAGGGTTGAGCGACCGACCCACCAGATTGACCGTGGCTTGCAGGTCAGAAAGACCTTCCAGGGCGTAGTACTCGCATTGCAGCGGGACCAGGACTCCGTCGGCGGCGCAGAGTGCGTTGAGGGTGAGCAAGCCGAGCGAGGGTGGGGTGTCGATGATGATGAAGTCGTAGTCTGGCGTCACCAGGCGCAAGGGATCGCGCAACTTCATTTCGCGATCCGACTCCGACACGAGTTCGATCTCGGCACCCGCCAGATCCTGGCCTGACGGCACCAGCTTGAGGAAGGGCAGCTCAGTCGCGCGGGCGACCTCCGCGACAGTTTTCCCGCCGATGAGCACATCGTACACGCTGCCCTGTTTTGCTCCTGCCGCCTGGCGAGTGTGGCCGAGGCCCGACGTGGCGTTGCCTTGCGGGTCCATATCCACCAGAAGCACGCGTTTCTCCGCGACCGCAAGCGAAGCGGACAGGTTGACTGCGGTGGTCGTCTTTCCGACGCCTCCCTTCTGGTTCGCGACCGCAATGACCCTGCCCATGGTGCTGTGATCCCGTCGAGCGGGTTCACTCTCCTAGCACCAACGAGGCTGCCGTTTCAACCGACCTGGAGGGGAAGTCGTCCCATATGGGAACACTCAGAGGGTTCTAGGTAGGGATCCGCTCACGCAGAAAAGATGAGCACAAATTTGACGGACGGGGAGGTTGTAATACTACTTAGACCTACATGTAGCGTATTTCCCTGCAACCCAAGGAGCAACACGATGAGCTACGGCGATATGAAGACCTACCGGACCTTCGAGGAGTTCGAGCGCGAGGAGCTTCGCCGCATGGAAGCTGTGGGCAACTCGGTTGACGAAATGATCGACACCATCTTCGGCGAAGAGCTGGACCTGGAGTGCATCTCCGCCAAGCGTCGTTCCTCGGTGGACGAAGACAACGAAGACTAGGCTAGACGTCTTCCAGGAATGCCTGCAGCTCGGCCGAGGCCTTTTCCCAGTCGGTCATGCGTCGGCCGAGAAGGTCGCCGAGCTCGCGTTCGCGATCGGCCAGGGAGTGCAGCTTCTGCCAATCGCCTCCGTGGTCGGCCGCCAGTTGCGCGCGCAGTGACGACAGCTCGGTTTCGATGCGCGCGACTTCCGCTTCCAGCGATTCGACCATTCGTTCCAGACGGCGCTGGGTGCGCTCGCGGTCCTTCTTCACGGCGCGGGACACTTCGGTCGACGATGGCTCGGCTCGCGGCGGTGGCGCCTTCTTGGACACCGGCTGGATGGCTGCTTGGCGCTTGCGATACTCGCGCCAATCGGAGTAGTTGCCGAGATGGGGCTCCAGCGTGCCGCTCTCGAATACCAGCAGACGCCGACACACCCGATCCAGAAAGTAGCGATCGTGGCTGACTACGATGAGGGTTCCTTCATAGCCGTCGAGCGCATGCTCCAGCGTCTCGCGCGCCGGAATGTCGAGGTGGTTGGTCGGCTCATCGAGCGCCAGCACGTTGCGCGGGAACAACAGCATCTTGGCCAGCGCCAGACGGTTGCGCTCGCCGCCCGAAAAGCCGCGCACCGTGCGGAAGGGATCGTCGCCGAAGAAACGGAACTTGGCCAGGTATTGCCGCACGACTTCGGGAGAAAGATCATTGCGCACCGATTGGATTTCTTCGATGGCGGTGCGGTCTTCTGCAAGCGAGCTCAGCTTCTGATCGAAGTACCCCAGGCGCACAGCAGGCCCGCGTTCCACCGCGCCGGCTAGCGGTGGCAGCTCGCCCACCAGGGTTTTCAGCAGGGTGCTCTTGCCACAGCCGTTGGGGCCCACGATGCCCACGCGATCCCCACGGAAGATGTTGACCGTCACGTCCGTCAGAATCCGCTTGTCCGGGTAGCCCACGCTGATGCCAGGCGCGCGCACGATCTCCTTGCCGCCCAAGTCGCCGCCGGTCTGGAAATTGAGCGCGATCCGGCCCGCCATTTGCCAGTTGTCCTCGGGACGTTCCAGCCGATCCAGCTTTTCCAGCATGCGGCGCCGGCTTTGTGCCTGCTTCGTCTTCTGCCCAGCCAGGTTGCGTCGAATGAAGTCTTCTGTCTTCTCGACGTGTTCCTTCTGGCGCTGGTACTCGACGCGCGCCCGTTCCAGCCGCGCGTCGCGCTCCACCACGTACTGGTCGTATCCGAAGGAATAGCGGACGAACTGGCCGTCCTCCAGCTCGACGATCGTGCTACAGGTGCGCTGGATGAAGGCCCGGTCGTGCGACACCAAGACGAAGGCACCCGGATACTCGGCCAGGCGCGCCTCCAGCCGCTCCATGGACGCGAGATCGAGATGGTTGGTGGGCTCGTCGAGCAGGAGCAGGTCGGGCTGGCGCACCAGAACCTTGGCCAGCTCCAGCCGGCCGCGCTCGCCGCCGGATAGCGTGGCCACCGACCGGCCGAGGTCGGCCGGCGACAGGCCGACGTCCTCGGTCAACTCTCGAACCCGCGTCTCTAGGTCGTAGCCGCCCTCCAGACGGTAGCGCTCCTGCAGGTCGCCGTAGCGCTTCAGGTCCGCCTCGGGGGCCTCGGACATGCGTGTTTCCAGACGCTGCAACTCCTCGTGCAGGGCTTGCACATGGGCGAATGGTTCCAGCAGGGCATCGAGCACCGTGCCTTCTCCGCCCAGCTGGTGCGACTGCCGAAGGTAGGCCACGGTCTGTCGTCCCAGGATGCGCACGTCTCCGGCGTCCAGCTGCAACTCGCCAGCGAGAAGCCTGAGTACGGTGGACTTCCCCGTGCCGTTGGGGCCGAGCAGGGCAAG
>PMCR01000441.1 GCA_003155465.1 Myxococcales bacterium
GGTCAGGCTCGGCCGCCTGGGCGGGCGGCCGGGCCGCGAAGAAGACCGCCAGCGCGAGCCCGACAGCCAGAGACAGGCGAAAGATCGCGCCGCCCATGGGGAAAGTGCAGGACGACGGAGGCTCGGGAATTCGGGCCATCGGGGAGTTGTGCGCACGGCTTTGTACGCTATGCCACATCATAGCCGTCCGTCGAAGCGAACGCACCTTTCCCTTCCTGCAATTGACCCCCCCTTGTCCCCGTGTTATCGAAGGAAGACTGCTTGGGTACTCGATGGGTAAGCGCATATTGGTCGCTGACGACAGCCTGACAATCCAGAAGGCCTTCGCTATGGTCTTGGGCGGCCAGGACTACACTCTGGTGGCCGCTCGATCGGTGGACGAGGCCCTGGTGGCTGCCAAGGGGGGACGGCCTGACCTCGTCATCGTGGACGCGGTGCTGGGGAATGGCAGCGGCTACGACCTGTGCGCCTCGCTGAAGGCCGATCCAGCCTTGCGCAGCGTGCCTGTGCACATTCTGGCTTCCAACCAGAACCCCTTCGATGAGGCGCGCGCCCGCCGCGTTGGCGCCGATGGTCATCTGCTCAAGCCGTTTGACAGCCAGACGCTGCTAGACGGCGTGAGCGTGGCCTTGCTGGCTCCGGCCCGACCCGCGCCGGTGACGGAGGTGTCTGTGCATCCAGCCCCTGTCGCCCCGTGGGCTGCTGTCGAGCGGGGCGCGGACGAGATTCTGGCGCAAGAGGAGGAAAGCTACGGCGAGTTCACCATCGAGCGTGGCTCCGCCCCGGGCCCGGCGGCGTGGGCGGCCCGGCCCCCAACCTGGCCAGGAGCGCGGCCGGCGGCTGTCTCCTCAGCGCCGCCCGGCATGACCCCGGCGAGCAGGCCCTCATTGATTCCCGGTGTGTCCCCGCCGCCCGCCCCACCAGCGACCCGACCCGCACCCCCACTTCCCGGCGTGACCGCCGCGCCAGTGGCGGCAAGTGCGCAGCGTTCTACCGCCAGCCGGACCATCATGGGCTTTCCCGCTGTCGGAGGGTCTCACCAAGCCCCGGCAACCCCGGCCGCCCCTCCGGCGGCATCGCGGCCGTCGGTGCCCCGCCCGAGTGTTCCTCCGCCCGCGCCTCGGGCTGCACCGCCTGTCCCGGTCGCATCTGCGCCTGCGTCCCCGGCCGTCGCAACTCCGCCAGCACCGGCCCGGCGATCGGCGAGCATGCCAGTCGTGACACCAGCAGCCGTGCCTGCGTCCCCGGCCGCCGCAACTCCGCCAGCACCGGCCCGGCGATCGGCGAGCATGCCGGTCGTGGCACCGCCAGCCGCGCCTGCGCCCCTGGTGGCAGCGGTGTCGTCCGCCATCGATCAGAAGGTCGCGGCCCTCGCGGCCCGTGGTCGCGAGTACGAAGCGATCGCCAAGCTTTCGCGCGAGATCATCGAGCAGGTGGTATGGGAGGTCGTGCCCGAGTTGGCCGAGGTGATCATCAAGCAAGAATTGGATCGCCTGGTCGCGGCTAAACGTTAGGGGGAGTCTGTCGGGAAAGCGCGGGCCGCCCGAAGGGCCGAGCCGCCTGTGGCGGGTCGTAGGCCGCGTGGGCATGAGCGTGTTCGTTTGGGGAAGACACCCCAGTTCCTTTTATCTTGCACTATAATCTTAGTAAGCTAAGATACTATTTATGGCAGTTAAAATGGCGATTCGTCTTCTGCCTGTCGCGGCGCTTCTACCGGCCATGAGCAGTTCCTGTCTTCCGCCGGAATCCTTCGAAGACCCGGGGAGCGATGATCCCGCTGGTGAATCATCGCCAGATGCTGGGCTCGCGCTGGCAGCTCACGCATACGCGGCGAAAAGCTCCGAGGTCGAGCCAACCCTGGTGCCTCCTTCGGCAAGGTTCCAATCGTTTCTGCAACAAGGGGAGCAGGTGGCAGCTCAGTCGGCGACCACCACCACTGGCCTGTCTGCGCTCGGATACATCGCGCCGCCGGTTCATATTTCAGGGCAGGGCTCCGGCACCTCGACGCAGACTGTGCAGAGCTTCCCTGCGAGCTACGATCTGCGCACAACCGGCAAGCTCACGCCGGTCAAGGATCAGGGAAATTGTGGCTCGTGCTGGGCCTTCGCCACCTACGGCGCGGCCGAGTCCCAACTTCTTCCCGGTGAATCGGCTGACTTTTCCGAAGAGCATCTCAATGATTGGAGTGGGTTCGATATCGGCGCCTGCTACGGTGGCAACGCGGCGATGTCGATCGCCTATATGTCGCGCTGGGCGGGGCCGGTCGCCGAGGCCTCCGACCCATACACCGCGGGAGCGTCGAGCAAGATCGACCAGAGCAAACCGGTCATCAAGCACCTTGAGTCAGCGCTGACCATCGCCGACCGCGCCGGTTCGCTAGACAACGGTGGAATCAAGTCCGCGATCATGACCTATGGCGGAGTCATGACGACCATGCGGTGGGACAGCTCCGGGTGGAATGGCACGACGAATAGCTACTACCTACCTGTCCCAGGCAGTTACGCGAACCATGCGGTCACGATCGTGGGCTGGGACGACAGCTATCCCGCAAGCAAATTCTCGAAAACACCACCCGGGAACGGCGCCTTCATCATCCGCAATAGCTGGGGAACGTACTTTGGTGAAGCTGGCTACTTCCACATCTCGTACTACGATCCGTACATCGGCAACGAGAACAACGTGTACGACGTTCTCGCGGCGACCACCGACTATTCGGCCGTCTACCAGTACGATCAGTATGGCGCGACCGCGACACTCATGGGCGGAGGAACCCCCTACTATCAAGGCAACATCTACACCGCCAACGCGGATGCGCCGATTTCGGCGGTCGGCTTCTACACCATGCTGCCAGGGACGATGGTCGATGTGACCATCTGGTCCGCGCCGGTTGGCGCCAACCCATCGAGCGGAACGCGCGTCGGCACCGTTACCGGAGTGGCAGAAACTTTTGCCGGCTATCACACGGTCTCGGTCGCGCCGCTCGGCGCCCAGACACATATCGGACAAACATTTGGCGTGGTCGTACGACTGACGGCCGCGCAACAGATCATTCCGATCGAGTATCCGTACCCGGGCTACTCGGGTCACGTAGCAGCGCACACCGGTGTATCCTTCTACGGTCTCGATTCGGCAAGTGGCGTGAGCTGGACCGATGTCGGCTCGCTGTACCACGCGAACATGCCTATCAAGGTGTTTGTTGGAGGGGCTGTTTCGTGCGACGACGGAAATCCATGCACCACGGATACGGGTACGCCGGGCAACTGCGCGCACACGCCGGCAGCTGCGGGGACAGTCTGTCGTCCATCCAGGGACGCTTGCGACGCCGCGGAAGTGTGCAACGGGACCAGTACCGTCTGTCCTGCCGACGTCTTGGCGGCGAAAGGAACGCAGTGCCGCGCGGCCGCGGACCTTTGCGACACGGCGGCCACGTGCAGCGGCACCTCGGCAAGCTGTCCGGCGAACGGGTTCAAGGCAAAGACAGCCGTGTGCCGCGCGGTTACCGGGGCCTGCGACCTCGCCGAGACCTGCACCGGGAACTCGGCGACCTGCCCAGTCGACCAAATCGCGCCCAAGACCCTTGTCTGTCACGCGGCGGTGAGTGTCTGCGACCGCACCGTGTTTTGCGACGGAACCTCCAAGACTTGCGCGGCTGCCCAGGTCCAGCCCAAGGGCACCGTGTGTCGCGCATCGGCTGGTCCGTGTGATAGCGCTGAGGTATGTGACGGACAGAATGTGACGTGCCCGGCGAACGGCCTGGTGGCGAAGGGGACGCAGTGCCGTGCAGCCGCGGATGCTTGCGACACGGCAGCCGTGTGTACCGGTACTTCGGCAATCTGTCCGGTCAACGGATTCAAGGCAAACACAACCTTGTGCCGCGCGGCTGCCGGGGCCTGCGATCTCGCCGAGACCTGCACCGGGAACTCGGCGGCTTGCCCCGTCGACAAGATCGCGCCCAAGACCCTTGCCTGCCATGCAGCGGTGAGCGCGTGCGATAGCACCGTGTACTGCGATGGAACGTCCAGGACCTGCGCGGCTGCCCAAATCAAGCCCAAGGGTACCGTGTGTCGCGCGGCAGCCGGCGCGTGCGATGTCGCTGAAGTGTGTGACGGACAGAATACGACATGCCAGGCGGACGTCCTCGTGGCCAAGGGCACGCGGTGCCGTGCGGCCGCCGGCACCTGCGGTGTCGCCGCCACCTGCACGGGCAGCGGGGTCGGTTGTCCGGCGAATGCACTCCTGCCAAAGACGACCGTGTGCCGTCCGGCGGCGGGCCCGTGCGATGTTGCGGAGAAGTGCACTGGAAGTTCGGCCACCTGCCCAGCCGATACGTTCCGACCGAAGGGGTATGTCTGCCAGGCTTGGTCGAAGCTCACCTGCACTGGCATCGCTGTCAGTTGCAGCGTTAGGTAGCTGTGGCGAACCATCCCAGGGGTCCCATCCTTTTCGACACCCCAAACGCCTGGCTGGAATTGTGACTGGAGGCGCTAGCCTGGCAGCTGCTATTCGGGCATCAGCTGTTTGTTCGGGTATAGGCTCATAAAAAGCTGCACCAGCTTGCTTCGACGGACGGGGTTCGTTCGGGGCAGCATGCAGCTGCAGCCCGAGCAAAGATAGAAAATCTCGACGCCCGGCTTTCCATCGACGAGCTGATAGGAAAGGCGAATGATGGTCGGTTTCTCATCATTCACGATGCCACACTGGTCACAGCGGAAAGTGTTGGACATGCCGAGCAGTGCTGGTCGTTGTTCGTGCGCTTGGCTTACCACACGATGGGGTAGACTGCGCCGCATGATCGAGACGGGCTTCCCGAATTCCAGGGTCGCTCAACCAGCTAGGAATTTTCGATACGGGGTACTACTCTCTGTCCCTTCTATTCCACGAAGCACCCCATGACTGAACTTGCGAAGACCTACGACCCTGCAGCTATCGAGTCGCGCTGGTACCAGGAGTGGCTCAACTGCCGCTATTTTCACGCCGATGCGGCCACACCCAAGGC
>PMCR01000404.1 GCA_003155465.1 Myxococcales bacterium
CCCTTGTTGAACAGCCAGTTCCGGTCGAGAGGCATGATAGTCCGCACCCGATCCCCGATCGGCTTGATCTGAGGCACGCCACCTCCGCCCGTCGTGATGCCGCCAGTCACGATGCCACCCGTAGGTGTGCTCCCGCCTCCTGCTGCAGTTCCGCCAGATTGAGCGGTGCCGCCCGCTCCGGCGACCCCACTCGTCAAAGTAGTTCCGCCGCCTGAGGTCGTGCCGCCGCTTGCGCCACCAGCCTCACCGGCGCCTCCGCCAGTGTCGCCGACGCCTCCAGTAATGACAACGCCGCCGCTGCTGATCGAACCGCCGCTCTTGCTGACCAACCCGCCGCTGCTGATCGACCCACCGCTGCTGATCGAACCGCCGCTGCTGATCGAACCGCCGCTGCTGATCGAACCGCCGCTGCTGATCGAACCGCCGCTGCTGATCGAACCGCCGCCGGCGCCACCAACTGGGGCGCCGGCTTTGCTGCCGCCAGTTGCCGTTTGTCCACCCGCGCCGGTCGTCCCGCCCGGGTTGGCAGTGCTGCCTCCCACTCCTGTTCCGCCGGCCTGGGTGCCTCCGGTTTTGGGGTTGGGCGAGTCAGTGCTGCCGCTGCAGCCGACAGCCAGCGGCATGCCGACTAGCAGCACCAGGACTAGAGAACGGGTCTTCCGAATCATGTTCATGGCTTCTCCTCAGACGATACCTTAACTGACTAGAGCAGTGACGTGATCCTGTCATGAGGCTCAGCCAAATCGGGTTGACGACAGGATCGTGCTCCAATCTGCTGCCGGATCGGGATGAGCCTACGGCGGTACTAGCTGGCAACCATCGCGTTATCCCTCATTGCTTTCAGCCAAAAACTCGATCTCCCTCCGGTTTCCAGAATTGGTCTTCATGCAGCATCGACTGGCTTTTCCTCTCCGCAGAAAGGAACTGGACGCCGCTGGCTCTGATCACGGGAGGCTCCGAACGTGTCGCGGACATGCAAGTTGGCAACCCACATGGATGCACGGCTCAGCGTCGGGTTGCCCCCGACGTAAAATCCTTCGCCGAAAGTGTCTTGCTCTTGCCCGCTGCCAAGTCGATTGACTGCTGGCGATCCCCGTAGCGGACGACGGCCTTTCCGCCGATATTGCTGCGCAGGGTGGCGCTCTCCAGACCCTTCCGTTCCCAGCGAATGTCCACCTCGAATCCGCCTTGCGCGCGCAGGCCTTTCACCGATCCAGTGGGCCAGGCGGCGGGCAAGGCGGGTAGAAGCTCGATTTCGCCGTTGTGGCTTTGCAGCAACAATTCGGCAATAGCCGCGGTCCCGCCGAAATTGCCGTCGATCTGGAAAGGCGGGCAGTTGTCGAAGAGATTCTGATAGGTATGCTCGGGTTGCAGCAGGGCGGTGAGAAGCTTGTACGCGTGCTCGGCGTCGTGCAGGCGCGCCCACAGGGCGAATCGCCAGGCAAGGCCCCAGCCGGTGGCGTCGTCACCGCGCATTTCGAGCGAGCGGCGCGCGGCCGCGGCCAGGGCAGGCGTGTCGCGCAGAAAAATCTGCGTGCTGGGAAAGAGGCCGAAAAGATGCGACACATGCCGGTGGTGGATCTCGGGCGCGGCCTGATCCCAATCTTCGAGCCATTCCTGCAGCTGCCCCTGCGCCCCGATCTGATTGGGCGGAAGACGCGCGCGGATGGCGGCCAATTGACTGCGCAGGTCTGCATCGATCCCCAGGATTCCGGCGGCCTGGATACACGCCCTAAACAAGTCGCGCAGAATCTGCGCGTCCATGGTCGGACCTGCGGTCACGCTGGCCCCGTACGGGTGTTTGTTCTCGGGCGACAGGGAGGGATTGGTCACCAGATAGCCGTGCTTGGGATCCGGCACCAGCGTGTCGACGAAGAACTGGGCAGCGCCGCGCATGACTGGATAGGCCTTGCTCAAGAACGCCTGGTCTGGGTTGTAGAGGTAGTGCTGCCAGAGGTGCAGCGAGAGCCACGCCCCGCCCGTCGGCCATAGGCCCCAGGTCGGGCCGTCAATCGGCGCCGACGCGCGCCACAGATCGGTGTTGTGGTGCGCGACCCAGCCGTGCGCGCCGTAGTGAACCTTGGCGGTGTGGCTGCCGGTTTCGGACAGGTCTTCAATCATCCGGAACAGCGGTTCATGGCACTCGCTCAGGTTGGTCGTCTCGGCCGGCCAGTAGTTCATTTCATTGTTGATGTTGATGGTGTACTTGCTGCCCCACGGCGGCGCCGTCTGATGGTTCCACAAGCCCTGTAGGTTGGCGGGCTGGCCGCCCGGGCGCGAGCTTGAAATCAGCAAATAGCGGCCAAACTGAAAGTAAAGGGCGGCAAGTTGCGGATCGCCCCCCTTGGCAAAAGCCAACAGGCGTTCATCCGTCGGCCGGCGCGCGGCCTTGCTGGTCCCCAGGTCCAGGTTCACGCGGCGAAACAAGCGCTGGTGTTCGGCGATATGGGCTGCGCGCAACTCCAGGTAGGGTTTCGCCGCAGCCGCGGCAAGTTGGCGTTTGCTCTGCACCTCCGCGTCCCCTGAGACGTCTTTGAAGCTCTTGAAGCTGGTGGCCATGGCGACCAGCAAGGTGGCCGAGTCCGCGCCCTGCACGGTGATGACGTCTTTGCCAACCATCGTCTTTCCGCCAACTGCCGCCACACGCACGCGCGCCTCGAATTTCAGCTTGCCGGGGCCCGCGGGACTCTTGCCGTTGCGGCCAGCCAAGACCAGGGTGTCGTCCACCGTGGTGGTTGCCGTCGCGGTTTGCGGTGTGCCCAGGCGTGCGGAGAACCCGATCTGGCCCGGCTTGTCCGCGGACAGCCGCAACACGATCACCTGATCGATCGCGCTGGCAAAGACTTCGCGCACGAAGTGGACGCCATGGGCCTGGTAGCTGACACGCGCGACGGCCGTGTCGAGGTCGAGATCGCGTCGGTAGTCCTCGACGGCGGCGACCTCGGGAAACGCAAGCAGCAAACTTCCGACGGGCTGGTAGGCGGCCTGCCAGAGCGGGCGAGCCATCATCTTCTCGTCTGCCAGTTGGTGCGCCTCGCGATACTTGCCCGCAAAGATCAGCGCGCGCACCTGGGGCAAGGCCGCCAGCGCCTCGGGATTGGTTGGATCGTAGGGCCCGCCAGTCCACAGCGTGTCTTCGTTGAGAGGGAGGTGCTCTTGGGTGATGCCCCCAAAAACCATGGCGCCCAATCGCCCATTGCCGACCGGCAAAGCCTCTTCCCACTCGACCGCGGGACGGCGGTACCAAAGCGTCATCGGCTCGTCGGGGGCGTCGGCCCCACCGACGAACTCGCCAGCGAATGCCGGAATCTTGTAGGACGTCGCGGTTAGGGGAATGGCGAGCGGGCTTGCCTCAAGTGCGATAACGGCAGTCACGAGCGAAGCGTACACGTGCATGGTCTCCATTGCGCAAATCGGGTTTCAAACATGGCGCCCGTGCGAGTCTATCCCTGCTCGGACCGCGCGGGCTCCTCGCTGCCTGCCAGAAGGCGCGTCCACAGCCCGCCGTAGGCGGCGATCCCGACGAAACAGAACAGAGGCACCACGAAGGCGACACGCATGGATGCGACGTCGGCAAACCAGCCCATCAACATGGGCATGATGGCCCCACCCACGATGGCCATCACGATGAAGGCAGACGCTTTCTTGGTCTGCGGGCCAAGCCCCTGGATGCCAAGGGCGAAGATGGTGGGGAACATGATCGACATGAAGAAGAAGCTGGCGAAAAGCGCGCCGACTGAGATCCAGCCGAGCGGCGCCATCACCAGGCCCATGACCACCACGTTCACGGCCGCAAAGAGCACGAGGGTCTTCTCTGCTTTGAACCAGCTCAAGGCCAGGCTGCCGGTGAACCGACCGAGCAGGAACAGACCGAAGCCGCCGATGGAAAGCAGCCGGGAGGCCGCGCGCTCGGTGATCTGGAAGGCCCCGTCTTTCGGGTAGGTCCATTCGCTGGGCAGAAGCCCGGCCGCCCACGCGCTGAGCCTGGGCATGTCGGTCACGACGTAATTGATGAAGAAGCTGAAAACACCGGTCTGCGCAGCCACGTAGAGAAATTGGGCGGCCACGGCCATGACGAAGTGCGGGCGCCTCCAGATCGATTGTCCTGCGTCAGCTGCTGTGCCGTCGGCATTCTGCTCCGAAGTCGAAGCCACCTCTGGCACCTTTGAAAGCAAGAACACGACCAGCAGGACGGTCACCACCAACCCGACGCCGAGGTAGGGCAAGTACAGGTTCGCGTTGCTGCGATTGACCTCGGCAGTAGAGGAAAGGACGAAGTGGCCACCCACCAAGGGACCGAGCATCCAGCCGATACCGTTACAGCTCTGCGCCAGGTTGATGCGGGCCGCGCCCAGTTCCGGCGGGCCGAGTGCCGTCGCGTAGGGGTTGGCGACCGTTTCGAGACAGGTCAACCCGGTGGCCAGGATGAAAAGGCCGACCAGGAAAGCGCCGAAGGTGCCAATTTGCGTCGCCGGAATGAACCAGAAGGCGCCAACCGCAATCAACGCCAAGCCGATGATGATCCCGCCCTTGTAGCCAAAGCGCCGGGCCAGCATCCCGGACGGAATGGCCATGAGGAAGTACCCCATGTAGTTCGAGAACTGCACCAGCGCCGACTGCGCTTTGGAGACGTGCAACGAATTCTGGAAGTGCTTGTTCAGCACGTCGATCATGCCGTTGCACAAGCCCCAAAGAAGGAAAAGAGAGCAGACCAGCAGGAACGTAAAAAGGTGGCTGCGCCCATTCTCACCGCGGAACATCTTTGGCACGGTCATAATCCTCCGAGATCGACCACGATTTTGGTGACAGTCCCCGGGTTCTTGTCCCACATGGCCAGCGCCGCGCCGGCCTCGGAAAAGGGAACGACGTGGGTGATCACCGCGTCGACGGGGAATCCTCCGGCCTCCAGCTGCGAGATGACGCCACGAAAATCATCAGGAGTCGCGTTGCGCGAACCCATGATGTCGATCTCCTTCATCACGAAGTTCTTGGTCGCGTATTCGACCGGCTCCTTCGCGTAGCCGACGTAGACCACGCGTCCTGCGAAGCACGCTTCCTCGACGCAGGCGCGGAAGGTCTCCGGCAAGCCCACACCCTCGATGAGTAGATCGGGACCACGGTTCTCGGTCAGCGCCTGCAATCGCTGGTGCAGGTCATCGGTCTTCGAGTTGATGGTCACGACAGCGCCGGCCGCGCGCCCGACGCCCAGCTTCACCTCGGCGACATCGACGGCTACGACCCGCGCCCCCGCCGCGGCAGCGCCCGCGATCGCGCCCAGGCCAACCATGCCGCAACCAAACACCACCACCGTGTCGCCGGCGGCTGACCGTCCGCGCCGGGCGGCATGCCAGCCCACCGACAGCGGTTCGACCAGAACCATTTCCCGCAGCGACAGTCGCTGCGACGTCAGCAGCTTGGTCGCCGGAACCACGACCTCTTCCGCAAGGGCGCCATCGCGCTGGACCCCGAGGGTCTGATTGTTGCGACAGGCATTCGCACGCCCTTTGCGGCACGCGGAACACTCGCCACAGTTCGTGTAGGGGACCACGATCACCTGAACGCCCGGCGCGAAGTTGTCGGAAACTTCGGGGCCAACCGCATCGATCACGCCCGCCACCTCGTGGCCCGGCACGCGCGGATAGCTCACCAGGGGATTGAGCCCGCGGAAGGTGTTGAGGTCGGAGCCACAGTATCCGAGATAGCGCACGCGAACCCGGACCTCGCCGCGCCCGGGCTCGGGCCGCGCAACCTCCCGCATCTCGGAGCGGCCTGGTGCTGTGATGAAGAGCGATCTCATGGGTCCTTGAGCCGGTACACGCGCCGGGCGTTGCCACCGAGAATGGCAGCGCGCTCGGTGGGCGACAAGGGTGCGATGATTTCCTGCACGATCTCCATCCAGCGCGGGTAGCCGCAGGCCACCAGGCAGACCGGCCAGTCGCTGCCGAAAAGCACGCGCTCCGGCCCGAACGCGTCGAGCACGACGTCGACGTAGGGGCGCAGGTCCGCGACGGTCCAGTTCGGACGACCGATCTCGGTGACCAGACCGGACAGCTTGCAGCAGACATCGGGCCTTCGCGCCAGCTCGCGCATCTGACGCGCCCAGGGCTCAGTCCTCCGCTCTTTGATCGAAGGCTTGGCCATGTGATCGATGACGAACCGCTGGCTGAGGTGCCGGTCCACCAGTTCGATCGTCTGAGGCAGGTGTCGATCGTAGATCAAGATGTCGTAGGCGAGGTCGAAGGCCCGCAGGGCCCGGATGCCCGCCTGGAAATCGGCGCGCAGCATGAAGAGTGGGTCGGGCTCGTCCTGCAGCACGTGGCGGACCGCAACCAGCTTGGGATGGGCCGCAAACTGCGCGAGATCGGCAGCCACCGACGGCGAGACCAGGGGCACCCAGCCCACTACACCCGCGATGAAGGGATTCTGCGCGGCGAGATCGAGCAACCAGCGCGTCTCCTCGACGCTCTGGCGGGCCTGCACGCTCACCACCGCGTCAACCCCCGCAGCGCGCATTTCTCGCTGCAGATCCGCGGGCAGAAAGTCCCGCCGCAGCGCCGCCATGCGGTCGTCTATCCAGCCATACTCGGCTGGACTGTAGCGCCAAAAATGATGATGGGCGTCGACGACCATCTCTGCCAACCAGCATCTCATGGACCGCGGATCAAAGTTAGCTGTTTCACCACAGAGGGCACAGAGGCCGCAGAGCCTGACCGGAGAGGAATAGGTTCTGCACAGTCCAGACCTACTCTTCCCATCCGACCTCTGTGTTCTGCGTGCTCTCTGGTGAAACAGCTAGACTGCGCTGCGCGAGATCCTGGTTAGAAACCAACCTTCCTTCGAAATACTCAGCTAGAATGAAACGTTCGGCACGGTTGGAATCGGTGCCCCCTCTTGCCGGGAGAAACGCAATGTTGCTCAAGTCACCTCGGTCTCGCATTGGTCTTTTGATCCTATTTCTCGGCCTTGCGGCTTGCAGCTCCGGAGGCACCGGCTCCACCATCCCGGGCAACGGAGGCACTTCTGGCAATGAAGGTGGTGCAACGCAAGGAGGCAGCGTTTCGAACGGGGGCGCGACCGCAAAGGATGCCGCAGCCGACGAACCAGTTGCTTCCGGGGGAACTACTGGCGGCGGAGCCGGCGCGGGCGGCATCGTGGCAAGTGCCGGTGCGGGTGGCCTTGGGACAGGCGGGGCCGGCACGGGTGATGCTACGGTCGGCGGGGCCAGTGCGGGGGGAGCCGGCACCGGTGGCCGCGCGTCGGGCGGAGCCGGTTCGGGTGGGCGCGCGTCGGGTGGAGCCGCTTCGGGTGGCATCGGGGCAGGCGGGACCAGCTCAGCAGGGCGTGGGGGAACCGGCGGAGCCGGTTCGGGTGGTATTGGCACAGGCGGAGCCGGTTCGGGTGGCATCGGGGCAGGCGGAGCCGGTTCGGGCGGGGTTGGCACGGGAGGGGCCGGCACAGGCGGGGGTGATCCCATTACTTGCGGAACCCCTGGGAAGCCATTGCCGGCCTTTCCAGGCGCAGAAGGGTTCGGCGCGTTCGC
>PMCR01000342.1 GCA_003155465.1 Myxococcales bacterium
CCAAACATGCGCCAGCCGACATAGACGCCGCTGCCGACCGCTACCGCCACCACGCCGCGATCCAGGTTCTCCATTTGGTAGTGCCCGGTCGGGCCTCCATCGGTTGCCGTGCCGCCGCCGGAGCCGGGTGCGCCGCCGGTGGTGGTGCCGCCGTCCGTGTTCGTCACACCGCCTGTTCCGGTGCTGCCGCCTGTTCCGGTGCTGCCGCCGGAGTTGGTTGCACCACCTGTGTTCATCGCATTGCCGGTCCCGGTTGCGCCGCCGGTTGCGCCGTCGGCACTGGCGACGCCCCCGGAGTTGTTGATGCCACCCGAAGCGACAACGCCGCCTGAGCCGGTGCTGCCGCCGTAGCTGGCGGTGTCGCCAGCTACGGTCGCCCCGCCTGATGCCGCGCCGCCGTTTCCCGTTCCGCCGGTTACGCCGGTTCCAGCATCAGAGTGCGAGCTTCCCTCTGTTGTTGTGGAACCCTTTCGCCCAAGACCGGACGAATTGCACGCAGGGAGCAGCATTGCCGCGCTGAGGAAGTACAGGATTGGCGCAAGACTTCGAACCGCTCGACGCAGCCTTGGTTGCTCTAGTTGCATGTTTCTTCCCGCCTGTAGCCGAATCCATGATCACAGTCTTCGTAATGCAGTGGCTTGACCTCTCCGCACGGCTCATCCGTCTTCTCTGCCCAGGGTCGTTCGGCCTGACGCGAGTTGGACGAAACGCTTACAGGGTTCCCATCCGATAAACCAGCCCGCCACGCCCCACACTGGCGTAGAATGAGACACACATGGCGAAGGACGCCGCGAGAGACAACTTGGCCCCAGGCATGCTGCTGGCGGCGCCTTCCCTTCACGATCCCAATTTTGAACACAGTGTCGTGCTGCTGGGCCGCTCAGGCGGTGATGGCGCGCTGGGCTGGGTGATCAACGGCCGTGAGCTGATGTCGGTGCGCGAGCTCCTGACATCGTCCGAGGTATTGCCGCAGGGGCACACGATTCCGGATACCGCCTCGTTCGCTTCGCCTGTCCGCTTGGGTGGGCCAGTGGCGCCAGCAGCTGGATGGCTAGTCTACCGGCGCAGATCGGAACCACTGTCCGGGGAGATGGCGGTTGGACCCGAGATCGGGGTCACCGGCGAGCTGGCGGCCTTCGCCGCGTTGGTTCGCGGCGAAGGTCCGGCGGTCTTCAAGCTTCTTCTTGGCTGCGCCGGCTGGGCGCCCGGCCAGCTTGAGGGCGAGATCAGTGCGGGCGGTTGGCTGCCCACGTCGGTCCGTCCCAATCTGGTGCTCGACGCACCCGCGGCCACAGCCTGGGACGAGGCGTACCATGAAACCGTGGGCGCCGATCCCGCGGCGTTCAGCAGCCAGCGCGGCAAGGCCTGACGGAATCTGCGAATCCGGCCGACATTTGCTATGGTGGCGGTTCCATGTCCCTGAGCGAAGAACTGCTGACCGCGGGCCGAAAGCTTCTCATCAACAACTACAACCGGGCTCCTGTAGTGATGAGCCGCGGGGAAGGCTGCGTCCTGTGGGACGTGGATGGTCGCCGTTTTCTGGACATGACCGCCGGGATTGCGGTTTGCGTGTTGGGCCACGGCCACGCCGGCCTGTCCCAGGCTCTTGCGCTGCAGGCCACGCGTCTGCATCACACCTCGAATCTCTACTTCATCGAGGCCCAGATCCGGCTGGCCGAAGCGCTGGCGCGGCGAGCGTTTGCCGGCAAGGCGTTCTTCTGCAACTCCGGCACCGAAGCCAATGAGGCGGCGCTCAAGCTGGCGCGGCGCTACCAGATCGTGGTGCGCAACCAGCCTAGGCGCGTCGAGCTGATCTCATTCGAGGGCAGCTTCCACGGCCGCACCATGGGCGCCTTGTCGGTCACCGGGCAGGCCAAGTACCGCGAAGGTTTTGGCCCCCTTCTCCCCGAGGTGCGCTTCATCCCCTTTGGCGACGCCGAGGCGGCGCGTAACACGATCAGCGAGCGCACCTGCGCGGTGATCGCCGAGCCCATCCAGGCCGAGGGCGGTATCAACCTTCCGCCGCCAGGCTATTTGCAGGAACTGCGCCGTTTGTGCAGCGAGCGGGGCGTACTGCTCATTTTCGACGAGGTGCAGACCGGGGTGGGCCGCACAGGAACCTTCTACGCCTTTGAGCGCGAGGCCATGGTGCCGGACATCGTCACCCTGGCCAAGGGCTTGGCCGGCGGCGTGCCTATGGCCGCCATGCTGGCCAACGAGACGGTCGCCGAGGCATTTTCGCCCGGCACGCACGCGGCCACCTTCGGCGGCAACCCGCTGGCCTCGGCCGCGGCTCTCTACGTCCAGCAGATCATGGACGAGCAGAACTTGCTCGGCCGCTGCCAGGAGGCCGGAGCCTACCTGGGTTCGGCGCTCGCGCGATTGGCTGAGCGGCGGCGGCCCAAGACACGCTGTGCGCGGGGCCGGGGCCTTCTGCAGGGTCTGGTCATGGAGGGCGACGCGGCCGCCGTGGTGGTCAAGGCGCGGGAGCACGGTCTGCTGGTGTCGGTGGCGGGCGGCAACGTCGTGCGTTTTGCTCCGCCGCTGGTGGTGGGTCGGGCTGAGATCGACGAGGCGTTGTCGATTCTAGATGCGGTATTGTCCGAGGTGTGACTCATGGGCAACAAGCGCGATTTTCTCAGTCTATGGGACGTCAACGAGACCGAGTTTGCGGCGCTGATTCGACGCGCCGAGGAACTACGCTTTCTGCGCCAGGTGCGCACGCCTCACGCCACCCGGCCCGGTCGCGTGCTGGCGCTCATCTTCGAGAAGGCATCCACGCGGACCCGTGTCAGTTTCGAGGTGGCCATCTGGGAGCTGGGCGGCCACGCGGTGGTATTGGGCCGCAACGATTCCCAGCTCGGCCGGGGCGAGCCCATCAAGGACACCGCGCGCGTGATGTCGCGCTACTGCCACGGGATCATGGTACGCACCTTCGGCCACGAACGAGTGAAGGAGCTGGCGGACTATGCAAGCGTACCTGTGATCAACGGGCTGACGGATCTGCTGCATCCCTGCCAGGTGCTGGCGGACTTGCAGACCGTGTACGCGCATTTTGCAGAGCACGGGACGAGGACTCCCGCGGGATCAGTGCCGGACGTGGTGCAGGTGCTGCGCAGTCTGCGCTACGCCTGGGTGGGTGACGGCAACAACATGGCCAATACTTGGATCGAGGCTTCCGGTCTGCTCGGTCTCGACTTGATGTTGGCCTGCCCCGACGGCTACCAGCCCAACCCCGAGGTGCTCGAGACGGCTCGGCGCAAGGGGCACGGGCGTGTCCAGGTGATCCGCGATCCGCGCGAGGCGGTAGCTGGACGCCACGTCATATCCACCGACGTGTTCGCTTCCATGGGCAAGGAAGAAGAGGTGGAGGCGCGCCGGCGTGCGTTTGTCGGCTACGGCGTGGACTGCGCCCTGATGGCCGGAGCCGACAGCGGCGCGATCTTCCTGCACTGCCTGCCAGCTCACCGCGGGGAAGAGGTTTCCGACGAGGTGATCGAAGGCCCAGCCAGTCGGGTTTGGCAGGAAGCCGAGAACCGCCTGCATTCGCAAAAAGCATTGTTGGAATGGCTGCTCACCTAGCCAGAGCGTGTCGGGTAATTCCGGGCCGACCTGCGCTTGGAACTTCCCGACCAGCCGCAGCTTGCCCCAGGCACACGTGACATCACACGACGAGATACCCGGACTGGGACCCAGGACGGATCGGCCACGTCTCAACACCGCCATCGACTTGGCGAACCAGAAGCTATCGCCGACCGAGGGTTTTGTCCTGTCGCGGGTGGACGGCCGGATAAGCTACGACGAGATCTGTATGGTGTCGGGTCTCGGCCGTGACGAGACGCTGCGGATTCTTCGCGGTCTCAAACAGGCTCGGCTTATCCTGGGGCCGGGGGAAGTGGCGCTGGGGTCGTCGCGCACCAGGCATTTGCCGGCCGTCGAGGCAGCCGCGTGGGCTGCGGACCCGACGCCGGCCCGGGCGGCCGGGACCGCGCCTCGGCGGTCATCGGCGGCGGCAAGGCCCGCGGCAGCAGGCGCAGTGTCGGCGGACGAGCCGCGGGTCCGGGCAGCCGAACCCGCGCCTGCGCGGGTAGCGGAAAGGGACCGTCGGACCCCGATTGGCCCGCTCGAACGCCTCGACGATGGGTCGGAGGTGATGCCTAGCGACGTGGTGGACTGGCCGGATGCACCTTCGGAGCTGAAGGCGCGTATTGTCCGGCTGCACCGCCGGCTTCGGTATCTCTCGGCGTGGGACCTGCTGGGCGTGGGAAAAGACGCGGACGCCACAACGGTCAGACGCGCGTTCGGCGCAGCTTCGAAGGAATTGCACCCAGACCGCTACTTCGGCAAGAACCTCGGCAGCTTCAAGGCCAAACTGGCCGCCATTTTTGCCCGCCTGACTGAAGCCGTGCAGGAGATCGAGCGAAGCCGCAAAGGCGAGAAGTAGCTGATATGTGTGGAACGAAGGGCATCAGAAAACCGAAGCGGGACATCAGAAAACTGATGGCGATGGAGAATGGGACGGGAAAGCCCGGCCGCGACCTTCGTTGGTTTCCCCCTGCGGCCGCCCCCGAGGGAGACATGACCGCGATACGGGTGCCCTGGATTTCGCTTCGTTGAGGCTGCCGGCCGCAACTCCATGGCGTGTTTCCGCGCCGTTGGCGTGGTCGTGCGGAGAGGCACACTTCTTGCTCCACCATGGCGCCATGACGAACTACAAACGGTTATGGGTTGTAGCATTATCCGTGTCTACTCTGGCGGCCAGCGCTTGCGGACAGAACAGTGCGGCGGTCAAGAACAGCGGCGATAGTTCCAGTGTGGCGACGTCCACCGGCACCGGATACAGCACCAGCACCGGGAGCGGGCGAGCCACAGGCCCCGGCTCTGAGACTGTGCCCAGCCCGTCGGCCGTACCCAGCTCGGGGGGTGGGGATAGCGCCCCAGTCGCATCGTTGGGCGGTGACGACGGCACGTCGAGTCCGGCCGCACCGTCGGCGCCAGCCGTGGCGCCAGTTGGGTCGGGATCGGCCGGCGTTGTCGAAAGCACGGGAACCGCATCGGCCACATCTACGTCGTCTGTCGTCTCCCAGCCGACCGCGGGCAAGATGACCGCCGGCACCTGGGACGACAACCTGAACTTCGACTTCTACACCAGCTACCTCAACAAGACCGTCGCCACCCAGATGCAGGGGTTGCCTAGCATCGATCGCACCGCGCGCATGGTCATTCTGGTGAAGACCGCGGACGGACAACCCGTGGCCGGCGCCAAGGTCGTGGTGACCGACTCCACGGGCAACGCTTTCACCATGACCACGGGCAGCGAGGGCCGCGTGCTGTATTTCCCGGGCTGGCTCGGCGCGGTCGCGGGCACATCCGTCACCATCACGGCCAGCGTGGCTGGCGACGTTGCATCGCAGACCGCGGTGGCCTCGGCCAGCACAGTGGAACTGACGCTGACCCAGACCGCGCGCCCAGCCGTCCCGGCGCTGGACCTCGCGTTCGTCGTGGACACCACCGGCAGCATGGGCGACGAGCTCAGCTACCTGCAGACGGAGTTGGACAACATCGCGAATGGAATCGCCACCCGGTTCCCGGGCATCGACCAGCGCTGGGGTTTGGTTGTCTACCGCGACGAGGGCGACGTATACGTCGTGCGTCGCTTCGACTTCACCCGCGATCTGGCTTCTTTCCGCCAAACCCTGGCTGCCCAGTCCTCGGACGGCGGCAACGACACGCCCGAGGCCGTGGATCAGGGCCTGGCTGCCGGCGACCAACTCGCGTGGCGGGGTGGCGCGGTGGCCCGGGTGGAGTTCTGGATCGCGGACGCGCCCCACCATGTCGGGCGCGAGTCCGCGGTGGTCTTGGCGCTATACGACGCCGTGGTCAGTGGCGTCCACATTTACCCGGTGGCGGCCAGTGGCATCGACGATCTGGGCGAGTTCACCATGCGCACGGCGGCCGAGGTGACCGGAGGACGCTACCTGTTCCTGACCAACGATTCGGGCATCGGCAGCTCCCATGCCGAGCCCCATATCCCCTGCTACTACGTCACCACGCTGGAATCCGCCATGCGCCGGATGGTGGCCACCGAGCTGAGTGGCGACTACGTGGCGCCCGACGCCTCCGAGATCATTCGCACCGGCGGCGATCCGCAGAGCCAGCTCTGCACCCTGTCCGACGGCGGCACGGTTGCCGCCTGGTGAGCTTCGCAGTGGCGTGCGCCGCAAGCCGACCTGGAGGAACCTGCGAATCTTCGCTCTGGGCTTACCGTCACAGGTCCGTGACTCAGTGATATCGTATATATTCAGAGCATCATGCCGACGCGTGCGAGAGGTTCATCGTGAGGAGCCTGGGGTGCATCCTTGTCACTCTGCTGGCTGTGGGCTCGGGTGGGGCTTCGATCGCTTGTAGTGCCAGCCGGGGAAATGGCGGCGGCGGCAACGATTCAGGTACACCCGGCGACCAGGTTGACTATCTGATCGTGGCTGCCGACGACCTGTTCGCTTCGGCCGCTCGCTATCGCGACTTTCGCAACGCCAGCGGCCACCGTGTCGACCTGGCGATGGTCAGCGATCTCGTCGGTGACGCCGCGGATGCAGCCGACGCAAGCGCACGGATTCGGGCCTACGTCCGGTCACGCTACGATGCCCGCGACACCACGCGACCGATGTTCCTCCTTCTCCTCGGAGACGCCCAGACCGCCTGGCCTGGGGACGGCAGCGGCGTGCCCACCGGAACCTGGATCGATCCATCGACCTCGGCGGCGGTGACCTCCGACAACGTCTATGCCGACATGAATGGCGACGATGTCCCCGAGATCGCTGTCGGCCGCATCACCGCAGACAGCGACGCCGAAGCCGACCTCGTGCGCGACAAGGTCGGAAGCTACGAGTCGACGCACGAGATCGGTGTGTGGGATCGCCGCCTCAGCATTTTCGCCAGCACCTCCGGTTTCGGCGATTCCATCGACACCGCTATCGAAAGCCTGGTCTACAACATCACCGAGGCCATCCCCTACGACTACGACGTGACCATGACCTACGCGCGCCAGTCATCGCCCTACGTCTATGTTCCCGAACAATTTAGCGACCAGGTCTATCGCCGTATCAACGAGGGCTCGCTGCTGGTGGCCTACGTGGGGCACGGATCTCCCGACGGTTTTGCGACTTTGGATTGGAACGGCAGGTCCTACCCGATCCTCGACACCGGACGTCTCGATCAGCTTTCGGTAAACCACAAATCGCCGATCCTCCTCTTCGTGGCTTGCTCGACCGGCGCTTTCGCTGCTTCGGAGAGCGTGAGCGAACGCATCCTCGCCCAGCCGAACGCGCCTGCCGCGATCTTCTCCTCGACCGAGGAATCGGATCCTTACGCCAATGCGGTCTTCATCTACGAGGTTTCACAGGCGTTCACGTCCTTGCGCTCGTCAACCGTCGGTGATGCCTTCCTGCGGGCCAAGCAACGGATGCTTCAGAACAACGACAGCGTTCGCCAAGGAATCGACTCGGTGGCCGGATTCCTCGACACCGCGACCGCAAGGAACGCCCTGAAGCACAGCCATTTGCACATGTACACCCTCTTCGGCGATCCAGGGATGACCGTCACGTACCCCGGCACCGCAAGCCAAGTCTCAGTCAGTCCGTCCACGGCCAGCGCCGGGGCCGACCTGACCGTTGCGGCAACATTTACGGGTCTTTCTTCGGGCGCCGAGGCGATCCTCAGTCTCGAATCCGCGCGCAGGGCCATCCTCAATGCCATCTCGCCCGTTCCCGCCGACGACGACCCCAGTCGCGACGGCGTGATCGTGCAGAACTACGACACCGCGAACGACAAGGTCGCGGCCACCGTGACTGTGCCGATAACCGGATCGTCGCTGTCGACCACGCTTCAGATCCCGGCGAACCTGCCGCCAGGCCAATACCACATCAAGGTCTTCGCCTACGACACCAGCAGCGACTTCGCCGGCTCAGCGCCTCTGACCGTGGAGTAGGCTACACGTTGAACCTGAAATTGATCACATCTCCGTCGGCGACCACGTACTCTTTGCCTTCCAAACGCAGCTTGGCGGCTTCACGGCACTTGGCCTCGCTGCCCAGCTTGCAGAGGTCGTCCCAGCGCATGACCTCGGCGCGAATGAAGCCGCGCTCGATGTCCGAGTGGATCTTGCCCGCCGCCTTCTGCGCGGTGGTTCCGGCGCGGATAGGCCAGGCCCGGCACTCGTCTTCGCCTGCGGTCAGCAGCGAAATGAGATCGATGAGGGCGTAAGCCGCGCGGATGAAACGCCCGGCCGCGGGCTCGGTCAGGCCGAGCGAGGCCACGAAGTCCTTCTGCTCTTCGGGCGACATCTGCGCGATGTCCATTTCCACCGCGCCCGCCAGCACCACCAAGCCCAGGCCGGACTCGCGCGCGTAGGCCGCCAGATCCGCGGGCGCCGGCTTGGCCACTTCCGCCTCGGACACGTTCAGTACCAGCAGCAGCGGCTTCAACGTCAGAAACCGGAACCCCGAGATGGCGACCAAGTCGGCCGCGGCGAGCCCCTGCAGCCGCCGCAAGGGCAACCCGCTGTCGAGCTGCGACTTCAGCTTCTCCAGCAACTCCTGCTCGCCAGCCTTGCCCTTCTCTTTCTTCAGGCGCTCGATCCGCTTCTCGATGAGGATGAGGTCCGAGAGGTTCATCTCGACCTCGAAGTCCCTGGCTTCGCCCAGTGGCCGCGTAGCTTCACTAGTTTGGCCAGGAAATCCGCGCACAACGTGGCACAGGGCGTCCATCTCGCGCATGGCGGCCAGGGTTTTCTCGTCGAGTCCCTGGCCCTCGCCACCGGCCGGGGCCCCGGCCACGTCGGAGAAGGCAATCTCGGCGTAGGTGGTCTTCTTGGGCTGGTACAGGTTAGACAGGGCGTCGACACGCGCGTCAGGAACCTTGACCACGCCCAGGTTGGTCTTGCCGCGGGCGGCTCCGTAGCCGGTTTCCGCGGACAGCCCAGTCAGGGCATTGAACACAGTTGTCTTTCCACTGCCAGGAAATCCCACCAGGCCAATTTTCATGTCGGCGTCCTAGCGCGCCTTCCCTCCGGTGGCCAATGGAAAGCCGCAGGCCAGGCCCAGACACGCCGAATCAGGCGGCATGAAGATCTGACGCGGCCGCTCCTGTGATCTCTGCTATGAAACTGCGCTGTGATTCAGGCGCTCATTTTCGACTGCGATGGAACCCTGGCCGACACCATGCCGGCCCACTACCAGGCGTGGCTGGAAATTCTGCGGCCGCTCGGCATCGAGTTTCCCATGGACCGCTTCTACGCCATGGGCGGCATGCCCACGGACAAGATCGTAGTCGAGTTGTGCGGCGAGGCGGCCAAGTGGCTCGACGTGGCCGCGTTGGTGCGCGACAAGGCGCTCGCCTTCCAACGCAAGATTGGCCAGGTCCGGCCTATCGAGAAGGTTGTGGACGTGGCGCGCGCCCACCGGGGCAAGACGCCCATGGCCGTGGCCTCGGGCGGCCAGCGCCGCATGGTCGAATTGACCCTGGCTCAGATCGGGGTGCTCGACTGGTTTCCGGTGGTGGTGACGGCAGAGGACACCCAACAGCACAAACCAGCACCCGACGTGTTCATCGAGGCCGCGCGCCGACTGGGCGTGTCGCCCGCAACCTGCACAGTCTACGAGGATACAGACTTGGGCTTGGAAGCCGCGCGCCGCGCCGGCATGCGCTGGGTGGACGTGCGGCGGATGTGAAGGCAAGAGGGGCGACCGCAGGTCGCCCCTACTTCGCGGCTTCTTGAATGGATCGGGCGGCCTCGGCTACTTTCCCGCGTGCCCGCATGTAGTCGACGACGGACACGAGGAAGTCTTCCAGGTCCTCCTTCTTCTTGCCCTTGCGCGAGCGCTTGCCACAGCTCTCCCAGGCCTGGAGCTGGCGCGCCTCCTCCTCGAAGAGCTGCTTGTGGGTGGCCCTCCACGTGGGGACCGACTTCGGATTCACCTTCGCCTCCTTGTCCGCAACGGTCAGCAGACCGCCACAGTCAGCACGCACCTTGTCCATGAACACCACCGGGTCTTTCTTGAAGCACTGGTCGGCCAAGAACTCGAGCAAGGCCTGGGCGTCCTTCATCTTGGCCAGACCGGGAATCGCGCAGTAGAGGAACTTCTCGAAGGCCACCGCCTCGGGCGTGGGGTCCGGGGTCGAGTGCCAGGCGCCGCCGGTTTCCTGGATGAGCTGGTCGACGTCTTTGACCGAGCCGCGCTTCTTGATCTTCTCGGCGTAGTCCTCCAAGCCAGACTGCAGCTTCGGCAGGGTTTCGCGGTACTTGTCGATCGGGCCCGCCAGTTCGGCCGGGGCATCACGCAGCCCACCAAAGGCTTGGCGCGCGCGTTCGATCTTGGGCACGCACTCGCTGGTCAGGTAGTCGGCAAAGGTCTTCTGCTGGGTGAAGTAGGCCGACTCGATACGCTGCTGGAACTGCTCGGCCTTTGCGAACATGCCCACGTCGACCTCGCTGGCCATCACGCAGTTCCAGAACGCGCCGGTCTCGCGCTTCTCCAACTCGACGAACTGCGCGGCGTAGTCCAGCTTCTGCTGCGCGACCGCCTTGCGGTTGCGCTCTTTCCATTGCAGGTAGCCCAAGGCAACCACCACCACCGCGCCGATGGTCACGACGATCATCCGATTGCGCCTGCGGATCGCCTCACGCGCGGCCATCTGGCGCGCGTACTCATCTGCGCTGTCGATGGTCGGCGGTCCAGCCAGAGGCACGGCGACGGGCAGCGGAGCGCTGCACTTGGAGCAAGTGGTGGAACTGGGAAGGTTCTGGTGCCCGCATTTTTCACAGGAAACCATTGTGCTCTCCTTGTTGTTGATGCGCCGCGCTTGGCGTCGCGAAGCTAGCCCTTTTTAGCAGATTGCTTCGAAAAAACGGCCCACGATTTTAGATAGTCAAGCGCGACCTGCAGTTGGTGGTCGGTCAGGCGTCTTCGCTCCGTGGGTTTCTCGCCCTGCTCGTTGCGCAGGTGACGTTCCATGTTGCGCTCGCGGACGATCTCGGCGTCGGCCCCATCGGGCGTCGGTGCCGCGGCATCCACGACGACGTTGGGGGTGATGCCCTGGCTCTGGATGGAACGGCCGCTGGGTGTGTAGTAGCGCGAGACCGTGAGCTTGAGCCCACAGGGCTTGGCCCCGCAGCCGTCGATGGTCATCACCGTCTGCACCGAGCCCTTGCCAAAGGTCTGAGTGCCCATGACCACGGCACGCTGGTGATCCTGCAGGGCGCCGGCCACGATCTCGGCCGCCGACGCGGTGGCGCCGTCGACCAGCACCACCATGGGGAAGCCCAGCCAGGTGCCGCGCGTGTGCGCCATCTGGCGGTCCATCTCCTTGCCTCCCTTGCCCACGGTGCGCACGATGAGACCTTCTGAGACGAACCGGTCGGCCACCTTGACGCCTTGATCCAGAAGCCCGCCTGGGTTGTGGCGCAGATCCAAGATCAGGCCCTTGATGCCGCCCGCAGCCGCGCTGCGTGTCTGGATGTCCTGCAGCCCCTCCAACACCTTGGCATCGGTGATGGCCGAGAACAGGCGCAGCTTGATGTAGCCGTAGCCGTCGTCGAGCATGCGCCATTCCACCGCCTTGACCTCGAACTTCTCGCGTCGGATTCTGAAGGTGATCTCGCGTCCGCGGCGGCTGACGGTGATCACGACCTCGCTGCCCGCTGGGCCCTGGATGCGCGCCACCGCGTCGGTCCAGTCGAGCGGGCCTGCCTCCACGCCGTCGATGCGTTCGATGACGTCACCGGGCTCGATGCCGGCGCGGAAGGCGGGCGAGCCATCGATGGGGGAGACGACCACGAAACCGCGCTTGCGTTTTTCCAAGTCGACGCCGATGCCGGTGATTTCCGCATCGCCTTCGGTTTCCTTCTTCAGGCGGTCGTATTCCTCGGGATCCATGAAGCGCGAATGGGGATCCAGGGCTTCGGTCAGGCCGCGCGCGGCTCCATACATCAGATCGGTCTCAGGGATGTCCTCGACGTAGTTGTTCTCGATGTAGGACAGCACCTTGGTGAAGACACCCAATTTGTGATACGGGTCGAAGCGCCCCGCGCGACTGGGTCGACTGGCNNGCATGGGCGGGCATTATGGCACGCCTAGGAAAAAGTCAGCGCAACCTGGGATTCGGAGAAGTGGAGAGGGGTGTAGGTGTGAGTAGCGGTGAGGGTGGCAGTGTCTGTGGCGGCGACGGTGGGCCCGGTTGCACATAGTAGG